>NZ_LUKQ02000621.1 GCF_001647025.1 Endozoicomonas atrinae | reverse complement strand
TGAGAACCTTATTTCCGAAGATTAAAAAAACGGAAAGCGTATAGTTGTGTGATTTTGAAGATTTAAGTTGGACTTACCATCATGCTAGTAATTTGAGATAGCTTCTTACAAAGTCGCACATCGCGTAGCTACTGGAAAAATCAATAGCAGGCGGGTTAAGACCATCATCAGCCAAATCTCGATTTAGCTTGGTATTGATATGAAGCTCAGCACCAATAAGTTCGAAATTAATTCCGGGGATATTAATTAGATCATCGTTACCTTCCACTTCAGTCGTCAATGCTAGGTAATAATCAGCATCCAGCCCCAATCCATTGGCCATAAGAGCCATACCAACGTCAACGCCTTTCAACGTCAAGGGCTCACCAAGCAATGGCAAGTTGATCGATCCCGATAACCCCTTCCCAACCAGAGTAACCCCACTTATATTTTGCAGTTTTGAACCATCAGTCATTATGACTTCTTGTGATGCAATTCGCTCAATGGCTATACCACCTGACAAAACCACCACCGGATTATCTGCATCCAGAGGATTTTTAATTGAAACTTCTGCCTCTTTTACTGCCAGACGGAATGCTTGACCAGCAAATGCCAAAGCAATGGTTTCAGCGACAACATACCCCTCATCACCAAAACTGGATGAGAAATCAATTGCGGGGGCAGCCACAGCATTAAGAATTGCCTGAGTCGTAGGATCTACACCAGGAAACTGAGTAAAGTTCGCCTCAAAAACAATATCATCACCCGATAGATTAAACGCCAGGCTATTATACCAATTGAATTTTCTAACTACTGTATAACTGCCCAATCACGGGAGCACAGACTGAACAGTCGACCAGCTTCGCTGCAAAGGTTATTCCAAGCTTCACAGCAACAATCTACAATATTTTCATAACCTGAAAATGCTTTGTTTGATAAGTCATGCTCCCGCATCCACTCCCATAGCCTTTCTGAGCTGTTTAACTCCGGTGCGAATGGT
>NZ_LUKQ02000620.1 GCF_001647025.1 Endozoicomonas atrinae | reverse complement strand
CCGCGACATTCAACGCTTTGATATGCCGCTTGAGTGAGAGCTTGATCTTGATGTTGTCCAGCTCTTCGAAGGGCGTGGCCTTGGTGGACTTGCCGATCTTCTCGGCCTCGGCCTGTGCCTTGACGTCCTGAACGGGGTTGAGTTCTCTCGGGTGGTCTTGATCGGCGTCTGCGATCCAAGACTGCGCGGCGCGTTCCTGGTTGTCGGCCTTGCGACTGCCGGTGACTTTGGATTCGACCACGCCCCGTTCCCAGGTGAGATTGCTCTTGCCGAGCATGGCGGTGAAGGATTCTTCTGGGGTTGCGCCCTTGGATTCCGCACCGTGAACACGGTAGTAGGTGTTGCCTTTTGCGTCGGTGGCTTTAATGGCGCGGCGATACCCTGGCCCTGGCTGATTGAAATCGCCAGCGGAGGCCGGTGCCCCTTCGGAGATTTTGTAGTCGGGGGCGGGGTCTTCGTCGGGCAGATTGAGGGAACGTGTCGGGGCTGCCGGTTCTTCGGTGACGGGCATCTGGGCTTGATTAGCCTCGACATAACGCTTGATGGCTCCGGTGTCACCGTTGATGAACTGCTTGATCGCGTCAGAGGGTGAGTCCGGTGTTCCTGCTTCGATCGACGCACTGGGTTCCTCGACGTCGAGAGGTTGCGTCGTGGGTTCTACGCGTGCGGGCGCGTGCGCGGGCGTGCGTGCGCGTGTGGGTTTGCCGGATTCCTGTCTGGCTCTCCAGGCATTGAATTTATCGAAGTCGAATTTCTTGAGCAGGTCGGGGCCGTAGAAATCTACGAACGCTTCTTGCGAGAGCTGGCCTTTGTTGACCTGGGCGTACTCCATTTCCCATTCCGCTTTGAGCATCGCTTCTTCTTTGGCCCGCGCCACGTCTGGGTCAACCTGTGCGGGCTTGCGGCCATCCAGTCCACGTTCGAGTTCGTCGATGGACAGTTCGTGATAAAGCTCATCAGAGCGATACTCAGCATCAGGCGT
>NZ_LUKQ02000619.1 GCF_001647025.1 Endozoicomonas atrinae | reverse complement strand
AGTGCCCCACAGGGAGAGTGAAGATGGCGATAGACGCCGACAAACTGGATCAGGAAGCTGATGCCGAATACGCCAGGCTGATGGGTATGGAACCGCAAGCCCCTGTCTCTCAACAGGAACAGGACAAGCAAGACGACCAGAACCCGGCCGCCGACGATGTACCCCCGCCACCCTCACCGGTCGAACCGGAGGCTCTGACTGAGCCGCCTGCCCCGGCAAGCGGTGATGACTGGCAGGACAAGTACACCAAGGCGGAAGAATCCCGCAAGAATGCCCACGCCCTGATGACTCAGGCCACGCAGAAAGCCGCTGACCTGGAGCGCAGCAATAGCGAGCTCCAACAACAGATGGCCACCCTGCAAGCCCAGGTCAATCTGCTGTCTCAGCAGCAGGCTGCACCGCAACCGGTCACCCAGGCACCGACCGATCAGTTTCAGGAACTCCGCGAGGATTACCAGGAGCTGGGGCCGGTGTTCAGTACGCTGGATGAGGCGCAAAAGAAAAATCAGGCACTGGAGCAGCGACTGGCCGCCATTGAGCAGGCCAGACAGCAGCAGGAGAAGCAGCAGGCAGAACAGGCATTCTGGGCCGAGGTGGAGAAGACTCACCCCGATGTCCGGCAGGTTGCCGCCAGCACTGACTTTCAGGGCTGGTTCTCCAGACAGAACGCTGGCATTAAAGAGTTAAGTCAGGTCAACCCGACAGGGGCGGCCACCGTAATGACGCTCTACAAACAGTCAGCAGGACTTCACTCTCCTTCTCAGAAAATCGAGCAGGCACAGCAACTGAGTGAACCGCAGGTGCGGTCCCACTCCCGACCTCAAACACAGGGTCGCCAACCTGCACTGACGCCGGAACAGATCGCCGCGCTGCCTCAGAAGGAGTACGAGAAGAATGAGGAAAAGTACGACGAGATGCTGGCGTACTGGATGAAGCAGGGAGGTCGCCTGTAGATTCAAGGGACTTGAATCATGGCTACTACCACTTTCCCTA
>NZ_LUKQ02000062.1 GCF_001647025.1 Endozoicomonas atrinae | reverse complement strand
GAAAATCAACATCATTAAAACCTTCGGGTAGCTGTGGTCGACGAGACATCTGTTCTAGATAATGCATGGTAATGATGCCTAAGCATAGTTGGCGGCAGCTTAAGGATTTAGAAAATGCGATTGGTATTAGTCACATTCTCCATTACCAGTGGCTGCAGCGCAGGGTCCTTATTGGAGTTAGCGTGGGAGCAGTCCACCATGATATTTGGTTTAATGCCTGCTTTCTCAAGCTCTTTCTCACACAGTGCCACACTGACAGAGTCATAGTTTGGCTTGCCATTACCACCACGCAGGACAACGTGACCATAAGGATTCCCTTTGGTATGGGTAACCGCAACCTGCCCCTGGCCATTCAGCCCGAGAAAACGGTGTGGACTGGAAACCGACTGCAGGGCATTAATCGCAACTTCCAGGCCACCATCGGTACCATTTTTAAAGCCAACGGCAGAAGACAGACCGCTGGCCATCTCGCGGTGGGTCTGTGACTCAGTGGTTCTTGCACCGATTGCAGACCAGGCAACCAGGTCCTGAAGATACTGAGGTGAGATTGGGTCCAGTGCTTCCGTAGAGGCAGGAATACCCATTTCAGCAACATCCATCAACAGGCGGCGACCAATATGAAGGCCTTCTTCAATTTTAAATGAGTCGTTCAAATGAGGGTCATTGATCAAGCCTTTCCAGCCAACCGTCGTTCTTGGCTTCTCAAAATAGACGCGCATCACCAAGTATAATGTGTCGTTCAGCTCTTCACTTAGAGCTTTCAGTCGACGGGCGTAATCTTTGGCTGCAGCAACATCATGGATTGAACAGGGACCTATTACCACAAACAGGCGATGATCTTTGCCATCCAGAATATTCCTGATCACTTCACGGCTTTCAGAAACTGTTTTTGCGGCTACTTCTGTCATCGGAATCTCAGCCTTAAGGCGCTCTGGACTCAACAGAACTTCCTGAGATTCAATATTAAGGTCTTCAATGGGTAAAACAGCCATATGCGCGGTTCCGTTTTTTTAAAAGACTTGTTTAAAATCTCCTGATCAGTGGCGTTAGCAGTTGCTGGTAAAAGAAACATAGGGGTAACGATACAGGGTCTCTTGCTTTCACCCTGGCGACTACCAAGTTCCATCAGGTTACGAGTGTATTCCGACGGCTTCTAATTTATCCTTCTGCAACACTGCCCTGATGCCAGATATAAATATGGCAACCATACTGACAGACTGTGACCTCACTCTGTATAAAGCCCTGTTGGCTATGGATTTTCCATTGGCTTAGTGAGGGTTTTCCACTTTATTCAAACTGACACTGGCCTGCAACCCTGGAAGGGGTTAAAAAAGGTATTTCAGGCCCAATCCAAGCAAAATAATGGCCAATATGATGCGCATGAAGGTATCCGGCAGTTTCATGCCGACACGGGTTCCTGCATAGATGGCCGGGATAGAGCCAATCAACAGGCTGCCCAGCAACACAAAATCAACATTCCCAAGCCAGATATGGCCAAAGCCTGCCAGCAACGTTAACGGTACAGCATGAGCCAGGTCGCTTCCCACGACCTTGATGGGTTTCAGTAGAGGATAGAGCAGGACTATAGCTGCCGTTCCCAGTGCTCCGGCCCCCACAGAGGAAAGTGTGACCAGAACGCCCAGGAAAATGCCGGCAATAAATGTCAGAGGAGTCTGATACTCCTGTGGAATCATCGAGACACCGGAGAGCTGTCTTTTTTTCAAAAAAGGACTCATGAACAGCGACAGCGCAGTGAGGGTTAACATTATCCCAAGGCATAGTGTAAGGATCGGGCTATAATCAGCGCTTCTGTCAAAAAAAACCTTGAGCAGAACAATCGTCAGGGCTGTTGCAGGAAGACTGCCAGCACAGAGAGTTTTGACCAATGTCCAGTCAATGCTTCTCTGACGGTGATGGACAATGACTCCGGTTGACTTGGTAATGGCTGCATACATCAGATCCGTTCCGATGGCGATATGGGCCGGAAAGCCAAACATTAACAGCAGTGGTGTCATCAACGAACCACCGCCGATACCTGTCAGGCCAACCGCAAAGCCAACGCCGGCACCGGTGGCAATGTATGTTAGAAAATCCATAAGCATCCTGAAATTTATGGTCTAAAGTTATAAGTAGCCAAGGCGATGTTTGAAAATATTGACTAAAAATCGATGATTCGCTGGTAACTATATTGACTGGCTTGTATTCTGGAAAAGAATTTAATGTCATTCTTTTATGCCTTATAGAACTAACGGATCCTGTTTCACCTTATTCATTTTTGTCAGCACAACCTGCCTGACCGGAGGCCATCAATGAAGCTGCAACAACTGCGCTATATCTGGGAGGTCGCCCACCACGATCTCAACGTATCAGCTACTGCGCAGAGTCTATACACTTCTCAGCCCGGTATAAGTAAACAAATCCGGCTATTGGAAGATGAGCTTGGCGTTGAGGTTTTTGCCCGAAGCGGAAAGCATCTGACTCGCATTACCCCAGCCGGTGAGAAAATCATTGATACAGCCGGTGAGATTCTGAGAAAAGTTGAGTCGATCAAGCAGGTTGCTCAGGAATTCAGTGACGAGCGCAAAGGCAGTCTGTCCATTGCTACAACTCACACTCAGGCTCGCTATGCCTTACCAGGAATTATCCAGCAGTTTATTGGCCAATATCCCGATGTTGCGCTGCATATGCATCAGGGTACTCCCATTCAAATTGCCGAAATGGCAGCCGACGGTTCTGTTGACTTTGCTATCGCAACGGAAGCTCTGGAGTTGTTCAATGATCTGGTGATGATGCCATGCTATCGCTGGAACCGCTGTGTCCTTGTACCCAAAGATCATCCATTAACCCAGGTTTCTGAACTGAGCCTGAAAGATATTGCCCGATATGCTCTCGTAACCTATGTCTTCGGATTTACTGGTCGCTCTAAGCTGGATGAAGCCTTTATGAATGAAGGGCTGTCACCACGAGTAGTATTTACAGCAACCGATGCTGACGTGATCAAAACCTATGTGCGCCTAGGGCTGGGCGTCGGGATCATTGCCAAAATGGCTTATGACCCTGAGCTTGATTCAGACCTGGTGCCATTGAATGCTGACCACCTGTTCGAACCAAGCATTACCAAGATCGGATTCCGACGTGGTACTTTCCTGCGTGGCTTTATGTACGACTTTATTGAAGAGTTTGCACCGCATCTGACCAAAGATGTGGTTCAGGAAGCAATCCTTCGCCATAACAAGGCGGAAGTGGATGAGCTCTTTTCACATGTTCAGCTGCCAAACCGGTAACTGCGTTCAAGCGGCTTGGTTCAAGCCGCTTTTTCCAGTACTTCCTTTACCAGCTTAAAATAGATGGTATAAATGGCCGGTTCGTTGCCATCTTCTTCGACGATAAAAAAGGGTGCTTTGTCCACCTGGTACAATTCTGCCAGTAAAGTTCCTATGCTATTAGGGTCGCCATCAACAGCGGTAACAAATTGATCGATCCGGTTGATATGGCCTGAACTCTCCAGCCTTTCCTGTACTTCCTGGCATTTTTTACAGAGGCTGCCATCGGCCATTATCTTTTTGACCATGGTGATTTTCATAACTCACTCCCCAGAGAATTGTTTTATCTGCCAATGGTTGGCATTGTAGCAGTGGCTATTTAGTCAATAATAGAATCAATACCTATATTTATAGGTTTTTATGCTATATTCTCGACGAGCCTGTCAGGCCGCAATAAGTCTAACCAGCAAAGAGAGAATAACCAATGGATGTCGTCTGTCTTGACCTTGAAGGTGTATTGATCCCGGAAATCTGGATTGAATTTGCTACTCATACCGGTATTGATGAACTCATGGCAACGACTCGGGATATTCCTGATTACGATGAACTCATGACCATGAGGTTATCTATTCTTGACAAGAACAATCTTGGGCTCAATGAAATCCAGGAAGTGATTTCCGGAATGAAACCGCTGGAAGGCGCTGTGGACTTTGTGAACTGGCTGCGTAGTGAATTCCAGTTGATAATCCTGTCAGATACATTTTATGAGTTTGCGGACCCTTTTATGGTTCAGCTGGGTCGTCCAACTCTGTTTTGTCATCGCCTAGAGGTAGCAGAATCCGGGAAGGTCACTGGATATAAATTGAGACAGAAGGATCCAAAGCGAGCTTCGGTAAAAGCACTGAAAAGCCTCAATTATCGGATTTTTGCTGCGGGTGATTCTTACAATGACACCACCATGCTCTCTGAAGCGGATGCTGGCTTTCTGTTCAAGGCTCCAGACAATGTGATTGCTGAGTTTCCTCAATATCCTTCAATTACCAACTACGATGATTTACGGACGGCATTACTTGCTGAACGAGGTTGAGGAATAGAGCGCACATTTCTGTGCGCTACCTAGTTTATACTTTTGCTCTTCTTTGAATCAGTGCTTTCAGGTGCTCCTTCATTGCCAAAATAGGAGCATCCCAAAGATTGGGTGAGGGCTGTGTATTGACCAGAATATTCATATTGGCATTCGCTTCGAAGATCAATAGCTCTCCATCTTTATTCAGGCTGCAATCGATTCCGAAATAGTCGAGCTTCAGATGTTCTGCTATCTGTTTAATGCGTCCTGCCAGTTCAGGCGGTGGCGTTTTGTAGAACGTATCAATCCACTGTTTTTCTTCGTTCTGCAGTTCTTTTCTGGATGTCATAAAGTTACGTGCAGTCCGGTGAACCATCCAGTGATCATTAATCAGCATATGCCTGAGATAAGGTACGCCCTCAATAACAACAATGCGGAATTTTCTGTAAAGGTTATCTTCTGATGCAAAGTCCCTGAACTCAATCAGGTAATAAGGCCTTCCATCCAGGGCAAAAGGGTAGAGCTGTTCTTCAACAGCTTTCAGATCATCAATTCTGGTCAGGCTTTTTCCACCATGGGTACCTGCTTCCCTCAGCAGAACCGGACCATCGAAATGAGTCTTGATTTGCTGGCGTACATCATCGGGTGTTCTGGGGGTATACCGGATGGTTTTTGGTGCTTGAACACCATCAATATTTTGCAAAGCAGTGGTCACCAGGTCACGCCGGGTCTGCCTGATTGACTCTGGATTGTTGATGACGGGAGTCTGTTGCTGTTTGCAGAAATCAATACAGCGCCCCAGGGCATGGCTATGTGTATCAGGATCGCTGATCTCATTGAAAATGATAGAAGGGTGAAACTTAAAACCATATCGCTGGTTTCCGCCAGTCCCTCCAAGAATAAAGCGATGGTTCTTAAAATCCGTTGTATTTTCCATATGCGGAGCAACACTGCTAGAGCCATTCAGCAGGTATTGAAAGCGGCCATTGCTATCCAGAACTGCACTGACCTGGTTGTTATTGGCGATGCCACTGATAAATAGAACATCCATATACAGACTCCGTTAAACCGGTGTTTTCTGAAAGGTGATATAGAGCAATTCCCAGAGCAGATGTACTTCCCTGGCTCCATTGGTGCTGGTAGCCTCAGTAAACCCAACATACTGGCTTAATGCATTTTGAAGCTTGTGATCTGAAACTCCCTTCAATCCGAAGAGTAAACGGCAAAACTCAACCATTTCGTGAACATTGTTGAATATCCAGGGGCAGGGTTTCAATGCATGTTCGACCAGCTTGAGTTGATGATCAGAAGAGTAGCCAGGGTAGGGCGCATCTATCTCGAGATAGCTCCCTTTATGACCTGTCGTGTTATAGGTTCCGGCAAACTCATCAAGGAAGTGACTGATGCCGGAGTTCGCGGCGACATCGGCAAAGCAACACATTCCCCCCGGCTTTAATGCACTGGAAACCGAAGTAAGAAACCCGGATTTATTATCAATATGGTGAAGTGCTGCCAGTGAGACTACAAGGTCATAATGGCTTTCCGGGAGCGACAGGTTTTCAAGATCAATCGGGTAAATTAGTTCAGATTTTCGAAATGGAGAGCTGGGATCTACTGAATCCAACGAGCTGTGCTCTGGCAGGAAGCTGGCAAGGTAGCCACCACCTGAGGGTAAATCCAGCACAGCATGGCATCCCTTCACATCTATCTGATCAAACAGACGGATAAACTCAAGATCACGACAGGACGGAAACCATTGCATGGCCTGATCATAGGGGTGCCCCCTTTGTTCAAAGGTCTCTGCATATCGGTTACTCATATGAATACAGTCCCTGTTTATTTTTATATTTGGAAATACAGACAGTGGGAAAAAATAAAACAGCTATTTCTGCGACAGAATTCACTTTCTGGGACTAGAGAGGATGCCTGATTGGCTGGTGAATTGCACGATATTTCAGGTAACAAAAAGCACAGGTCAAGCCTGTGCAGAATTCAGATGTTGTATGTTTCTATTGATTACTCAAAGCTTATACGGCTTCGGTTATAGCGAGCCAGTCGTTTGCTGACCCCTTCAACCTTGGCAAGGTCGTGGATAGTGCTGAACTCTCCGTGTTGATTTCGATAGTCAACAATGCGCTGTGCTGTTTTTTCACTGACAAACACCAGGGTTTTATCAATGTCATTGGCACTGGCTTCATTGATATTCAGGCGATCAGACTCACCCGCATGGGCAGTAACGGCCAGAGTTGAGAAAAGAATGGCAGCACTGAGGCTTTTCAGGGAAGACATGAGCATACTCCTTACAGCATTTACTCGTTATTGATTTAATGACTCCTATTAATCGGTTTAGCTCATGGAGGAGGGGGGAGCAAACTCCTGCGGTGTCTTGGGTGCAAAAGAGCCCGAATAACAGATATTCAGTATTTGGCGTGTGACTGGTGATTGAAAGTGTCAACTTTCAGGCACAAAAAAACCGGCCATAGGGCCGGTTTATGGAAAGGTTAGTCGAAACGATCAGAAATCATAACGCAGCTTGGCCTGAACCGTATCGGCTTTAAAGCCACTCTGCCAGTTATGATCGTAGTTGAGGGACAGGGTAAAGTTATTGTCCATCCAGTACTCTACGCCAGCACTGGCCTGATAGCGGTTCTTCACCGCTTCAGGGCCAAAGTAGGTGAAGGTTCCACCGGAGTTTTCAAAGCCAATTTCGGCTTCCACCGCCTCGGCTTTGAAATCGTGCCAGGCCATCAGGCTGACCTCGGGCAGAAGCTGACCGGAACCCACATCGAAACTGGTCATATAGCGCACCCCAGCACCCAGCTCCAAGGCTTCGAGGCTGGTTTCGCCAACATTCGTGGCTTCATAACTGTAACTGTCACTTTTCAGTTTGGTGAAGTTCACGCCAATACTGGGCTCGATCAACGAGTCATTGCTGTTAAACAGGAAGCTTTTGCCGGCCAAGGCACTGATGGCTATTTGACTGGAATCAAACCGGGTATTCCATCCTGTACCGCTGAGGTCTGTTTTACTGGTGCCCAGATTGAAGTTTGCATCAACAAAGTAGTCCTGATTTCTCCAGCCAGCATAGAGTGAGCCCAGGTACGTATCGGTCTCACCATTATTGCCCCTGGTACCGCTGCTTGTCTGGTTTGTGGTGCTGGTGACCATGGTCATGCCCAGGCCAAGCGTGAGGTAATCGTTGATGTCCTTATCCGCTCCCAGGGTGAAGCCCTTACTGCGCAGGCTATAACCACCAAACTCATTACGGGCTTTCTGGTCACCATCGGAATAAATCGCCCGAATCCAGAGAGAGTCAGGACGCAGGTTGTTTCCAGCGCCCTCCCCATCACCTGCCGAGATACCTGAAACACCGGTTCTCAGGTCGGCAATCCGGCCGAGAATGGTATTGATGGCTTCATTCTGCGCATTCTGGCTGGCAGCAATGCTGTTACCTGGATTGCCGGCTATCAGTTGCTCGGCCAGTTCAGTCAGGCTTGCTTCTGTACCGTCATAGATGGCGTTATACAGATCGGGGCTACTGGTATAAAGATCCACTAATCCCTCAGAGTTCTCACCCTGGAAAGTGCTGATGGCATTCACCGCGTTGGTGCTGGCACCACCACTGCTGGCCAGGGTGCCAAGATCAGTTATGGTACCAATAACTCCAAACTCAGTATCCTCGCCACTGATGAAGGTCGAGTAGTTAAACAGAACGGAGTCAGATGCAACAGTGACATTGTCATGACCGGTAACACCAGAGTCCGCATGGATCAGGTGGACATTTTCACCGGTAGTACCTGGATTGAAGTTGGCAATGTTGCGGTCTTCAACACTCAGGCTAATAGTACTGCCTTCATTCAGGCTTGCACTGCCAGTTACCTTAAGCACAGGTTCGGCAAGATCTGTTGTGTTTTCATTCAATACGACACTTAATGTGCCATCCTGAGTGTAATCACCTTCTACAGAGACTATATTAGTCACTCCAAAGGCCAGGGTGCCAGGCTCCTGGACATTCAATGTACTGCTGTTATTGAAGTGGAAGATGTCATTATTCAGAGTGATGATGCCGGTAATATCAATGGATTCTACATCGTAGATATCACCGTTAAGCTCACCGGCTGCCAACACAATGCGATCATTGTGCTCACTGCCGTGAATATCGCCATTAATGATCCCGTTATTTCCATCTTCAGAGCCGTTATACAGATCAAGCCCGGTAATAGCCGTTCTAAAGTCTATTGCTACAGTGGTGCCATCGATAATGGCTCTCTCGGCCTCCATCTCGTCACCGGAAACCTGGCCACCATTGAGGGTACCGATATTGTAAATGGAGCCAAGGGATGAATCGGCCACACGGACAACAGCACCATTCTCAGAGGTAAGGGTGCCGCTATTTCTAATCTCTCCAATGCTCGATGCTTCATCGGAGTCTTCACCGCCAATATCAATAGTAACATCGCCAGAACTAATGTTGCCGGAGTTGACAATCATCGCCGTAACAGTGCTGTCATCAATATCAATGGCATTTTCAATTGCTGTGATGATGCCACTGTTGCCGATATCTCCCTCAACCAGGCTGTTATTGCTAATGCGAATAGCATCATCACCGGCAATGATCACACCGTTGCTGTAGTTAATGATATTTCCACTATTAAAGTCGCCATCATCTTCAATACGGTCCAGCGAACTGTTGGAAAGTTTGATGGCATCGGTACCAACTTCAATGCGTCCTTCATTAAGAATGTTGGTAGCCCCATTGGTGCTGTTCAGGGAAATACCATGCGTCGCTGCCAGAATACTGCCATCAACATCATTGGTGATATTACCCTGAAGTGCTGAGTCAGAAAGATAAATACCCGTTCCACTGCCTGAAGGTACTGTTGCCTCCGAAACCGGCATTGGGCCTTCTTCCTCTTCCTCCACATAGGTGCCAGCTGTAATGGTTCCATTGTTATAAATAGTGGAAGCTTCAAGATCGTAAAGGCTGATGCCATTGCCACCGGCAGCAATGGTTCCGGTATTTATGACGTTTTCGTCAAGCTCGCTATCGATTGCCGTAATACCATCGCCATCAATAACGGTAATACGACCTTCATTGATCAGGTTGTCGATGTTCCAAACACCACCCAGGAAAATGCCTGCCATGAATTCGGTATCAATAATGCCATCAGCACTGACACCGATATTTCCATTTACCGAAGACTCTATAACCACCATGGCAGGGCCTTCAGTAGTGATGATTCCCTCGTTGGTGAAAGCTGTTGCCCCATCAGAACCGAACATCAACATACCGGTTTCAGCCTCAATGGTGCCAGTGTTCGCCATGACACCATCCATGGTGATATCCATTGCCAGCATTCCATCACCAGAGGCGTCGTCAGTCGACGTGATTGTCCCATGGTTGATAAAGTGACCGACGCCAGTAACCGTATCCAGTCGGATACCAGACTCCGGATCATTACCTGTCATGGTGATTGCTGCATCAATGGTATTGATCACATCACCTGAAAGTTGACTATCAGTAATGGTGATTCCGTAGTCATTGGCGGTGATATTGCCACTATTGCTGACACCACCATTAACAGAAACCTGATGTAGATCCAAACCTGAGTGGTAGGCACTGATGTCACCAGAGTTAATAAAAGCACCGCCGATTTCGGTATTCTCTATCGTAATACCAGAGCGAGGGTCGTATTCTGGTTCAAAGAGAGCAGGGGTGGGGCTTGCCTGAGCGAGAATTTCTTCCGGCTCAAACGGGATGGTTAGAATTAAGTCACCTTGGAGCTGGCCAGCATTGACATAAAGCTCCTCACCGGCTTCAACGGATGCGCCACTGAAGATGATTTCACCGGCCTCATCAATCAGAGTTACCGGAAAACTTCCACCAAACTCTTCGTCAAAACGGACTTTGAACCATTCATCGCCGTTTTCATCAGTACCAGCAGCTTCCAGTACAAAGGGAGACTCTCCGTTATTAAGCTCGCCATCCCAACTGCGCCGGTAGCTGTCTCCTGCCTGATAAACGTAAAGCTCATCCGCAATCAAATCACCAGTATTGATAAAGTTACCGGCAATGTTGGAATCATTGATCTGGATAGCAGTGCCACGGGTAACCTCGATATTCCCGTGGTTTTCGAAGTTAGCTGCACCATCGGCCGTATCACCGTTTATGCCTATATCTGCCCGGTCAAGGAAAATGCCATTCTGGCCTGCAGTGATTTGGCCCTCGTTATAGAAAAAGCCGCCGATTTCGAGTCTGTGGGGCTCTTCATTCTCACTCAAAATCATGGGGATATTTTCTGCTGGTCGCGATGGTTTCAAGCCTTCAAGAACGATCCCGCTGGCTGCAACGTCAAGAACTCCTGAGTTGGCGAAGTTACCACCGATGCGGCTTTTCTGTATCAGAAAACCATGATGGATTGAGTTGATATTGCCACTGTTGATGAGATCCGTTCGAATATCGACATAATCCATGTCGAACCCGTTACCATCCTGGTCACTGTCTTCATCGTCAACTTCTTGGGTCAACAGATTGCCAGAGTTGATCAGGCTTCCCTGTATTGTCATATAAACTGGAGCATCGCCATCGTTATCGCCGTCCAGTTCAAAGGCATTGTCACTACTGGTTATGCTGCCATAGTTCTCTACATTTCCATCAATATTGGTTTGGTCAAGATCAATGCCGTCATGGTTACGGGCGATCAGAGTGCCATAGTTAATAAGGTTGCCCTGAACAGTGGTTCCATCATCCAGCAGGATAGCATCAGAATAGGCATCAATGGTTACGCTACCAATGGTGCTTTCGTCACCGTTGATGATATTCCCTTCAACCCGTGTTTCCTCCAGATAAATGCCTTCGGTACCATTGATGTCCATGTCACCCAGGTTGAGAATGCTGCCCTTGATATGGCTATCGATAACTGACAGTCCATGATTCTCATCATCTTCTTCAGTGACTGTGAGTTTTCCATAGTTGATGATATTGCCATCAATGATGGCATCATCTATTTCTATGGCTGACCGGTCCCCAGAAGTGATGTCACCGTCATTAGTAAAGTTGCCATCCAGCTGAACGCCTTCGAGATGAATACCATACTTGCGGCCAATAATGGTTCCGGAATTGGTAAAATCACCACCTATTACAATCAGGCTATCGCCATCCATGATGCCTTCATCATTAATATAAGAACTACTCTCGATTTCAATACCGCTTTCGTCAGCAGAAATATTACCATTATTGGTAAAGCTGCCACCGATGGTGACATTGCCATTCAATACCAGCCCATTACCAGCCAGAGAGCTAAGTTGGCCGTCATTGATAAAGTCATCGCTGATGCTGGTATCGGTCAAATAGACCGCTTCAGCAATGGCAGAAATGCTGCCCTTGTTATGGAATTTTCCGTCGATGCTGACCTGACTTTCCAATGCTGGCTCATCCTCAGCATAGAAATTACCTATCAGGGCGATTCCTCGTTGATCCGTCTCTATAATTTCGGGCTCAAACGATTGATTAATAACGTCAGTTGCAGCAATGACTTCTTCTAAATGGGTATCAATCAGTTCGTGGTTGTTCAGGCCGCCATTATACTCACCAGTATTAACCAGTATTTCCTGCCCTGGATACAAGTCGAACTCGCGGGATGCAAACCCACCATCAGTATCAATCAATTGAACCGATTTTTGCTCATAACTATTGTTACTGATTTTTAGCCAGACTTGATTACCATGGTCAAGACCCAGCGATGTCAACAGGATCTCACCATCCTCCCTTGGCTCTTCATCCATAACGTTATAATAATAAGCACCTTCCGGATAAAGGGCAGGGGTATCAGCATAGAGGTTGCCCTCATTTATAAAATCCTGTCCTATAGTCGCCGCTGACAGGGTAATGGCTGTGCCTGTGACCGCATGGATTTCGCCACGGTTTTCAAAGCTTCCGGCAACACTGATCCGATTCAGGTCAATGCCATTCTCACCGGCATGAATAGCCCCTGAATTATCAAAACCTCCACCAATGGCTGCGGTGTATTGAGGTGGTATGGGGTCTACCATCATTAGCATGGGTGAGCCAAGCTCTTCTGGTGGTTCTGGAGGCTGTAGATCCCCTTCAAAAGAAATACCCGTGCCACCCGCAGTGATATTGCCGTTATTGATGAAATCAAGGCCAACAAGGGTTTCATCAAAATCGACACCTTCGCTGGCCACGTTGATATTGGCTGAAGAAATCACAGCACCGGTGATGGTGGTGTCGTCAATGTCCAGGCCATCCTCTCCAGTAATGGTTACGATGGTCGGGTCAAGTGGGGGCAAAGGACCTCCGGTAATGACATTTCCGGCAATAAAACTGCGATTAATACTCAATGCATCATAATCCGCATTGGCAGTCAGGGAGCCATTGATGACAATATCAAAATCAACAGTGGAATCTTCAATATCAATGGCGTTATCAAATTCAGAGACGATGCTTCCTGAATTTATTACGCTGCCCTTAATATGAGCATCTTTCAAATAAATACCATTGTCTCCGGTGCGGATTGTTCCCGCTTCAGCATTGATGATGCTGCCATCCACTGTGGTGCCATCGACATAAATACCGTAGGTATCGGCAATGATCTCGCCGTGGTTCTCAATGCGTCCGGAAACAGCATTGTCAATCACCTGAATGCCATTCGCCTGTGTGCCCTCCGAAAATGCCTCACCATTGTGTTCAATGTTAGCCAGCACACGGATAATGCCAGTATTAGTGATGCCTTTCAGAGTGCTGCCAACAATACTGTTACCTTCAAGGGAGATGCCCGCTTTAACGGGGGCATTAATTGGGTCATTCCCACCAGCAGGGCCAGCTTCAATCAGTCCCTCATTTCTAAGTTCACCAGAAATGGAAGCATTCCCTTTCACCTGAATGCCAATGCGGCCGGCATTGATGGTGCCATCCTCTGCATTAGTCAGATTTTGAATTATCGCATTGTTCTGATATTCAAGAATGATGCCACGCTTGGCGGCATTAATAATGCCATTATTAATCAGGCTTCCCTGAATTCTGGCCGAGTCGTAGAGGCGAATACCATCTTTCGCGGTACCAGTGATAGTGCCATCATTGAGAAGGTCACCTTCAATAGTGGAGTTTTTAATCTCAATACCGGCAACACCAGTAATGGTGCCTGTGTTCGTATTGTGTACGTTGTTTTTGATGATTGTGTTGTTGACGATATCCAGTCCAGGTTGGAAGGCTGCACCGGATTCAATTGAGCCACTATTGATTACACTGCCATGAACTGTAGTGTTTTCGAGGTCAATACCACTATCACTTTGACCATAAATAATGCCAGCATTTTCTATGTTCTGTCCGATGATTGAGTTATTTATGAAAATGCCATTCGTGTCAGCCCGTATTTCTGCATCCTGGGCATTAATCAGTGAGCCATCAGTGGATGAACCATTGATAATGACACCATTGGAAATCAGGCCGGCGTTGGTAATATCCCCCGAGACATTTGATTGTCCCTGAATGGTCAGAGTTTTTTTCAGTCTGCCTGAGTTGGTCACATCATTATTGATGATGGAGCCATTTTTAAGGATAAGATGTCTTGCGACTCCATCATTATTAATGGCACCTGACACAGTCGATGCATCGATACTAATATTTTTTCTTACTTTGCGGTTATTCGTAATCCCGTCAACAGTAGAGCCTTCAGAAATGATGATGTTTTTGACATTGCCATTATTCAGTACTTGTCCCTTAACTTCAGCTCCTGATATTTTGATGGAATTATTTACTTTTCCGGTATTGATAATCGAACCATCAATTAAGGAAGAACCATCCGGACCATCAGCAATCCGAATATGAGCCATTTCTCCTATATTATGGATATTGGCAAAAATCCGGGCGCCATTACTGATGTTAAGATCCTGAGCAATATTATCATTGATGAACGAACCTTCCAGAGTGCCACCATTCATCCAGAAATCGCTCATGCCATCTTCATTAATGACATCTCCCTGTACATAACCTTCAATACCAATATCATTGATTGAGGTGTTCGCTGTGGTTATTCCTCCACTACAAAAATCGCCCTGGCTGACATGAATATTGCCACCTGGGTTGGGAGGAGGGCAGATTCCTGCTGACGCTGTAGAGGCAAAACTTTGAATGGAAATAAGAATGGCGGAGCTCAGAAGGCTTCGCTTGAATGCGTCCTTACGAATACTGTCCATAGTGTCCCGTTTAGGTTTTATTATTTGATTGTCGTCTGCATTGTGCAGGCGAAAAGATAAGAGGTATTAAATCCTGAAATTAGTAAACTATAACCGGGTCACATTTACAATAAAAAGTTATAACAAGTATTTACAATGTTGTAACTTTATGAGACCCCCTTTTTTATGGGATGGCTTTTGTATAGAGGGAAAAAGGATAGTGTTGAGATTCGTCTTATGGGGTGTACTGGCTTCAATTATTCTGTCGGGGTGTCAAAGCCAGCGGTCAATGCCTGAAGTCAGCTATATGGATTTCGACCAGGAATTGAAGCCTGCCATTTCCGGTGCTGGCTTTTTTCCCATTTATACCTGGGTTCCAGAAAATCCTTCAGGCAGTCAGCTTAGGATTTACATAGAAGGCGATGGCAGGGCATGGCTGCGGTCAGGGCGGGCCTCTTTTGACCCCACTCCGGTGAATCGTCTTGTTCACCATCTGATGATGAAAGACCCATTTTCGGATATTGCCTATCTGTCTCAGCCCTGCCAGTACGAAATGAATTCTACCTGTATTAAAAATGTCTGGACGTTTGAGCGCTACAGTCAAAAAGTGATTGAAACAATGAATCATGTCGTTTCTGAAATAAAAGAGAGCGGTGGTTATAAAACACTGGAGCTGGTGGGTTACTCCGGAGGTGGCGCCATTGCAATGCTGTTGGCAGCGAAAAGGGATGACGTGATCTCCATTCGCACAGTAGCTGGTAATCTGGCGCCTCATTATACGAATCAATTACACGCCGTTTCAGAGATGCCATTGGCTCTGAATCCTGCGGATTATCAAGAAAAACTCGTCGATATTCCTCAGGTTCATTTTGTGGGGGCTCATGACTCGGTTATACCTGAAGCAGTGAGTCGTCATTATGAAAATGCTATTGAGGACACATCCTGTGTCACGATAAAGTCCATTGAAGCGGATCATCAGCAGGGGTGGATAAACAGCTGGTCACAACTGTTAGCTGTTCAACCCAAATGTGATAAGTAATATGGGTTCAACTCCCCGAGGTGATAAATTCGGTTTCCAGCGCATTCATAATATTTCTCACTTTGGTAATGGATTCCTGATATTCATCGTCACAGTTCGAATCAGCAACAATGGCTCCCCCCCCCCAGCAATGCAATTCACCATCTTTTGCAAGAATAGTCCGAATGGTAATACTGGTATCCATATTGCCATCACAGCTGATATAGCCAATGGATCCACAGTAAACGGTGCGTGCCACAGGCTCCAGCTCCCTGATTATCTCCATGGATCGTATTTTTGGGGCTCCCGTAATTGATCCGCCAGGAAATGTACTTCTTAGCAGGTCAAATGCATCATGATCCTCCACCAGCTGGCCTTTGACGGTACTGACCAGATGGTGGACATTGGCATAACTTTCCAGTGCAAACAAACGGGGTACAGAAACCGTTCCGGTCTTACAGACTTTACCTAAATCATTCCTCAGCAGATCAACAATCATCAGATTTTCCGATTGATCCTTCTGGCTATGTTGCAACTCTTCAGCAATGGCAAGGTCTTCTTCAGGAGAGCGGCCTCGGGGACGGGTACCCTTGATCGGGTTCGTGGAAACATGACCGTTTTCCAGTCGGATGAACTGTTCTGGAGAGTGACTGAGAATGGTCAGATCAGGGCGTGAAATAAACGCTGAATAGGGTGCTTTGGTGACGGTTCTGAGCTTTTTAAATGCCTCCCACAAACAACCACTATAGGGAGCAGTAAAGCGCTGGGTAAGATTAACCTCATAGCAATCTCCTGCTGCAATATAGTCCTGAATTTTCTGAAATGCAGTCTGATATTCAGTTGGCGTCTGTGTCGGGATGAATCTGTTGAGCAGCTTGAATGATGAATGGTCTGACCGCTTAACCATCTGATCAATGGTGTTCAGAATTTCATTTTTCAGCGGCTCTGCAATATCAGGGTGAAATACCAGACACGTTCGTCGTTCCTTATGATCTGAGATGAGAGCCCACTGGTAGAGACCGACGGACATCAGTGGTGTTGAAATATCACGATGAGCTATTCGGCCCGGCTCGAGCTGTTCACAAAGTTCATATCCCCAGAAACCAGCCATGCCGCCTACAAAAGGCAATCCAGCATTGTCGACTTTGCTCATATCGCGAAGTCGTTTTGACAGTTGTGAAAAAGGCTCTGCGTCAGAAAACGTTTCTGATTTTTGTTGAATAAGATCTTCAATAATCAACTCACCTTCTGAGGTGAAGGTAAAGTGCATTTCTGGGGCGGCAGTCATGATGTCATAACGGCTGAAGTGATCTTTATAGACTGCCTGGTTACCATCAAATGCTGAGCTATCCAGAAAACATGGATAAGGGAGATTGATAAAATGTTCAAAGTAGAGACTGGTGTCGTCTTTATATTCCAGTTCCAGAATCGTCAGAGTCTTCATACAGGTGTCCGAACAAAACAGCCGGCATTTTAACTGGAGCCGGAATGTAATGTCATTTCTTGTGGTGCTTTCTTCCCGACTATGACTCCACCATCAAAAAATGACATAGTGACTATTTTTATTGATCAGCCATGAGCATATAGAGTTTCTGCCATTCTTCCACTGAAATATCAGGATAATTATGAAAGTTATTGTTTTCCTATTAGTTATTTTTCTAATGACAGGTGTCAGGGTGGTATATTCAAACAGTTCTAATGCAGCTGATTTAATTTTTACCCACGGTAATATCATCACCATGGATGATGCTTTGCCTCGTGCAGAAGCCGTTGCAGTAAAAGGTGGAAAAGTTGTTTATGTAGGTACCAGCCAAAAGGTAATGGAGTTGGCCGGAGAGTACAGTGAAGTCATCGATCTGCAAGGCCTGACCATGATTCCCGGAATTCATGATGCACATATTCATGCATTAGAAGCGGGCAGTGAAGTGGGAGGGAATTGCTGGCTGGAAGCAAAGAGCCTGAAAGGCTTGAAGCCAGAGCTGTTATCTTGCCTGAGAAAACAGAAAGGTACCGACTGGCTCTTGGCGTATGGACATCAGTTGGAAACGTTACTGGAAGGAACTGAAGATCCAAGAGGTCTTCTCGATAGCTGGGTCAGTGATCGCCCGGTCGCCGTCATGGAAAGTACGTCACACTCGATATGGGTTAACTCCAGAGCACTGGCTGCAGCAGGCATTAAAAAAAACACAAAAGACCCTGATGGTGGCATCATCATGCGCTATTCGGACGGGGTGAATGCTGGTGAACCCAATGGAATCTTGTTAGAAACAGCAGGTGAAATGGTTTTTGACCTTGCCCTGCAACCCAACTCAACGGCTGCAGCTATTAACTATGAAGGGTTGCAATGGGTGATGGATGAGTTGCCGCAATATGGTATAACCTCCATTGCGGATGCCCGGGTTTATTGGAAGCGTGGCTGGCTGGAAGTCTGGAAAAAGGCTGAAAAGAATGATGACCTTACGGTACGGGTCAACCTGGGTCTTTGGGCGTATCCGAACGAAGAGGATGAAAGGCAGATTGAGTTCCTGAAAAAACAGTACCGTTTTGACCCTGAACGACTCATGCAAATCAACCAGATCAAGATTTACAGTGATGGTATTATTCATAATACCACTGCAGCACTGAAAGAACCCTATAGGTTGAGTCTTTATGGTGTGCCACCGACCGGACTTAATTACTTTGATGAGCAACGCCTGAGCAAATACATCGCCCGTCTGCAGCCTTCGGGTTATGACTTTCACATACATACGATTGGTGATCGTGGTGTTCATGAAGCGTTAAATGCTATTGAAAAGAATTACCCGGAAAACCCAGGTCACCGTCATCGACTCACCCATGTTGAGATGATTGACAATGAAGACATGCCCAGATTTGCCAAACTAAATGCTATTGCTGATATGCAGGTTGCCGGTGACTATACCCTGCCTGAAAATTACCACTGGCAGGAACTTTACCTGGGTGAGCGGGCGTTTCACGCTTACCGGTTGAAAGATCTGAATGATTCCGGAGCCCACTATATTTTAAGCAGTGACTGGACCGTTAATGATCTGAACCCGTTTGTGGGAATACATAATGCAGTCAATCGAGGTCACCAGAGTATTTCCGTTCAACAGGCGCTCAAAGCTTATACATTGGGTGCTGCTTACGTGATGCGTAGCGAAACCAGGGCAGGAAGTATCAAGACTGGTAAGGAGGCCGATCTTGTTGTGATTGATCAGGATATTCTATCCATTCCCCCAAAAGCCATCAAAGACACAAAGGTTTTGCTCACTCTATTGTCAGGTGAAATCACCTATCAGTCCAAAGCGTTTTGATCAATGGCTATAAGCATGATCATTTTGAATATTGAGCAGTAGTGCTTTCAGACTTGGACAGGCATCACTACCTGTCCGCCAAATCAACTCCACTCTGCGCTTCATGGCAACTTGTTCGAAAGCGACAGTCAGTTCAACGAGCTGACCATTCTCCAATTCCTGTTTCACAATCTGTTTTGGTAATAAAGCATAGCCACAGTTTCGGCGAAGCATCGACTTCAATAATTCGAGATCTGTTATTTGAGCAAAGTGGCTGCTGAGAGCTTGTGCATCGGAGATGGTCAGCGATTTTGAACTGACAGTGCTGCCTGCGATGGACCAGACCAGCTCTCTTTGTCTGGCAAGTTGATCCATTGAAATTTGGCTGCCTATCTGGCTGATGAAATCTGGGCCTGCAACATAGATATCATCATAGAATCCGATTCGTTGATAGCTCAGTGTCGGGTGGTGGTCTTCAACTTCACTGACCAGGGCAATATCGAGTTCTCCTTTCTTAATCCCCTGAATAATCTCACACCTTGAGAAGCTGTGAATCTCAACAGTGATCTCCGGGTGCATTAAAAGAAACTCTGATACAGGTGCGCTGACAGGTAATGCTGGTATCCACTCGTCAATAGCAAGCGTCAGATGATGTCGAACCTGACAGGAAAGACCGTTCGTGATCTCGACTAACTCGTTCTGGGCGCAGAGCAGCTTGCGTACATAAGGTAGGACTGTATAGGCCTTTTCAGTGGGTTCTGAACGGTTTCCAGTCCGCTTGAACAACTCAATATTTAGGTCGGTTTCAAGATCACTCAGCCACTGACTGATTTGAGGCTGCCCCTTTCTCAGCGATCTGGCAGCAGCTGAAATTGAACCTTCCTCGAGTACTGCAGCAAAAGCTTCAAGATGTTTTAATTCCATTCAAAAGAAGACCAAATTAGAGAGTTATAGAAATATTGTTTACAATATAGGTAGAAATGCCGATAAATATTCGGTATAAATGCCTAGAATTAAAATATTGTCAACAATGTCCGATGATGCCTAAGACCTCAACAGAGCAAACAATACGCCTTACTCAAGCCAGCGAAGTCACTGAGATTCTGGTTCAGGATATTATCAGTGGCCAGTTGCCAGAAGGAAGTCGGATTTCTGAGCCTGAGCTATCACGGCGTTATGGTATCGGCCGTGGGCCACTTCGTGAAGCTATTCTCAGGCTGGAAGGCATGGGGCTGGTGGTTCGTGCGCCTCATGTGGGTGCCCGTGTCGTGACACTGACTCGACAGGAATTATCTGAAATTTTCTCCATCCGTGAAGCCCTGGAAGGTATTGCAGCGCGTGAAGCGGCAATAAATATGACCAATGAAGCACTTGTTGACCTGGGTCAACTCATTGAAAGTCATGCCCGATATGTTGAGGCTCATAATGGTGAAGCCTACATGGATCAGGAAGGCGATTATGACTTTCACTATCAGATTATTAAGGCTTCCGGAAATAAACGACTGATCAGGGCACTCTGTGATGAGCTCTATCATCTGGTGCGTATTTATCGACACTCTTCAAAATCATCAGCACGGCCTGAACAGGCACTGATTGAGCACCAGATGATCTATAAAGCCCTCAAGGATCGAGATGGTGAGTTGGCAGAAATTCTTATGCGCCGACATATCGCCCGGGCTCGCCGGGAAATTGAGGCAGCAATTGAGCAGCAGCATGGATAATGCCGTTGTTAAACTCTTAAAACAAGAAGTAAGAACCAGAGGTAACACCATGAATCAAAAGAATAATGCATTGGATCGACTGATTGCTGAGCAGGGCATTGTCACTGCTCCCGGTGTTTACGATGGTATTTCAGCGCGTCTCGGTGAGGAAGCCGGCTTTTCAGCTTTATACGCCAGTGGTGGCGCAATTGCCCGTAGCACAGGCGTACCTGATATTGGTCTGTTGACACTGACCGAAGTGGTTGACCGGGTTCGTCAGATCGTTGAAGCCACCTCCCTGCCTGTGATCGCCGATGCAGACACTGGTTTTGGCAATGAGGTGAATGTTAAGCGTACCGTTGAGCTGTTTGCCAATGCCGGTGTCAGCGCTTTTCATTTGGAAGATCAGGAGTTTCCAAAACGCTGTGGACACCTGGATGGAAAGTCTCTGGTGTCTCTTGAAGAGATGTGCAAGAAAGTCTCGGTTGCTAAAAAATATGCCGGGGATGTCACTGTCATCGCCCGTACGGATGCGATTGCTGTTACCGGCTTTGAAGATGCAATAGATCGTGCCAGGGCTTATGTCGAAGCAGGTGCGGACATGTTGTTTGTTGAAGCCCCACAGACGATTGAACAGATTGAAGAAATTGCCAAACAGGCTCCGGGTCCCAAGCTGATTAACATGTTCTACAGCGGTAAAACACCTCTAGTACCTACTGAAGACCTGAAAGCCATGGGCTATCAGTTGATCATTATCCCCTCTGACTTGCAGCGAGCTGCAGTGACTGCAATGCGTGAAGTACTGAATGTGATCAAGCGTGACGGTAACAGTGGTGCTATTGCCGATGGCATGATGACCTTCCAGGAGCGTGAACAACTGGTTAAAACCAAAGAGTTCCTGAATCCATAAATTGTCGCCTGCTGCTGGTACTTAATTAACCAGTGCCCAGCAGCTTTATAGTCAATTTGAGGGAAGTCTTTTTTTCAGGGAATTACAATAATTCCCGGGTACCGCTGATGAGGTGGGTAGTGTTTCTATCCTTCTGGTGCCCGATACTCAGCAAGTGAACGAAATAAAAAAACGGAGAAGTTCCATGGCAGAGAAGAAATTGAGTGGTGCTGGTCTGCGTGGTCAGTCAGCCGGTGAAACCGCACTGTGTACCGTTGGCAAAACCGGTTCAGGTCTGACTTACCGTGGCTACGACATCAAAGAACTGGCTGATAAGGCCCAGTTTGAAGAAGTCGCGTATCTTCTGCTTTATGGCAAACTGCCGAACCAGACTGAACTGGACGCCTACAAAACCAAACTCAAAGGCCTTCGCTCTCTGCCGGCTGCGCTGAAAACGGTTCTGGAGCAGATTCCTGCTGATGCGCACCCAATGGATGTGATGCGTACCGGTTGCTCAATGCTGGGTAATCTGGAAACTGAACAGGATTTCTCAGAACAGAACGATCACATTGACCGCATGCTGGCTATTTTCCCAGGCATGATTAACTACTGGTACAACTTCAGCCACAACAGTGTTCGGGTTGATGTTGATACCGATGCTGACTCCATCGCTGAGCAGTTTCTCTGGACCCTGCACAATAAAAAACCTGAGCCTCTGCACGTTCAGGTGATGCATGCCTCTCTGGTCCTTTATGCCGAGCATGAGTTCAATGCTTCAACATTTACCGGCCGGGTGTGTGCTTCAACCCTCTCTGATATTCACAGCTGCGTAACCGGTGCAATCGGTTCACTGCGTGGTCCTCTCCACGGTGGTGCCAATGAAGCTGCGATGGAGATGATCGAGAACTGGCGCTCTCCTGATGAGGCCGAAGAGAAGATCATGGGTATGCTGGCCCGCAAAGATAAGATTATGGGCTTTGGTCATGCCATCTATCGCGAGTCTGATCCGCGTAATGCCATTATCAAAGAGTGGTCTCAGAAGCTGTCGGAGCAGGTGGGTGATGAGTGTCTGTATGCGGTTTCCGAGCGCGTTGAAGCGGTCATGTGGCGCGAGAAGAAGCTGTTCTGTAACGCGGACTTCTTTCATGCCTCAGCCTATAACTTTATGGGGATTCCTACCAAGCTGTTTACCCCAATCTTTGTCTGCTCACGGGTAGCAGGCTGGACCGCTCACGTTATGGAGCAGCGCGCTAACAACCGTATTATCCGTCCATCTGCTGACTATACCGGCCCGGAAACAGCCGACTGGGTCGCTATTGAAGATCGCGATTAATCACAAAGATTACAAGGCGCACAAAGAAGAAAGTTATCTGTGTGCTCCTTGTATTCTTCGTGGTTCAAAACAATAAATTTCTTGCCCGGTGGACGTTCGACGTATGAACACTGATTTTCGTAAAGCCTTACCCGGCACCCAGCTGGATTATTATGACACCCGTGAAGCCGTGGAAGCGATTCAGCCGGGCGCTTATAAAACCTTACCCTATACCTCCCGAGTACTGGCTGAACAGCTGGTTCGTCGCTGTGATCCGGCAACTCTGACCGATTCCCTGAAGCAGATTATTGAGCGCAAACGTGATTTGGATTTCCCCTGGTATCCTGCCCGTGTTGTCTGCCATGATATTCTTGGCCAGACTGCTCTGGTTGATCTTGCCGGATTGAGAGACGCCATTGCCGAGCAGGGAGGTGACCCTTCCAAGGTTAATCCGGTTGTGCCCACCCAGCTGATTGTTGACCACTCTCTGGCGGTTGAGCACGGCGGTTTTGATCCGGATGCGTTTGAAAAAAACCGGGCCATTGAAGATCGTCGGAATGAAGACCGTTTCCACTTTATCGAGTGGACCAAAACCGCCTTTGAAAACGTTGATGTGATTCCTGCTGGGAATGGCATCATGCATCAGATCAATCTGGAAAAAATGTCTCCGGTTATTCAGGCTCGTGACGGTGTCGCCTATCCGGACACCTGTGTCGGTACCGACAGTCATACGCCGCACGTCGATGCCCTTGGTGTTATAGCCATTGGTGTTGGTGGTCTGGAAGCGGAAACTGTCATGCTGGGCCGTCCTTCCATGATGCGCCTTCCTGATATCGTGGGTGTTGAGCTGGTTGGGCAGCGTCAGCCGGGGATTACGGCGACCGATATTGTGCTGGCCCTTACCGAATTCCTGAGAAAAGAGCGTGTGGTTTCATCCTACCTCGAGTTCTTTGGAGAAGGGGCAGCCAATCTCACCATTGGTGACCGTGCAACCATTTCCAATATGACGCCGGAGTTTGGCGCATCAGCCGGGATGTTCTACATCGATGAACAGACCATTGACTATCTCAAGCTGACTGGCCGTGAGCCTGAGCAGGTAACCTTGGTAGAAAATTATGCCAAAACTACCGGTCTCTGGGCAGATGATCTGAAAACCGCTGAATATGAGCGGGTGCTGAGATTTGATCTCTCTACGGTTTGCCGGAATATGGCAGGGCCATCCAACCCGCATCGCCGTTTGCCGACATCCGAGCTGGAAAGTCGTGGTGTGGCCGGACAGTGGGAAGAGCAGGAGGGCTTGATGCCCGATGGTGCAATCATTATTGCTGCTATCACCAGCTGCACCAATACCAGTAACCCCCGTAACGTCGTTGCTGCCGGGCTGGTGGCCCGGAAAGCTAATGAACTTGGGCTTGAACGGAAACCCTGGGTGAAGTCTTCGTTTGCACCAGGCTCTAAAGTCGCCAAACTCTATCTTGAGGAAGCTGGTCTTCTTTCTGAGATGGAAGAACTGGGCTTTGGTATTGTCGCCTACGCCTGCACTACCTGTAACGGTATGAGCGGGGCGCTTGACCCTGAGATTCAGCAGGAAGTCATTGATCGGGACCTCTACGCAACGGCCGTTCTCTCTGGAAACCGTAACTTTGATGGTCGGATTCATCCTTACGCGAAGCAGGCTTTCCTTGCGTCTCCACCATTGGTGGTGGCTTATGCGATTGCCGGTACCGTGCGCTTTGATATTGAAAAAGATGCACTGGGTACGGATAAGGACGGTAACCCTATCACCTTGAAAGACATCTGGCCCAGCGATGAAGAGATTGATGCGATTGTTGCTGAATCCGTGAAGCCAGAGCAGTTTAACCAGGTTTACATTCCCATGTTTGATCTGGGCAAGGCGGAGCAGGCCGAAAGTCCTCTATACGACTGGCGTTCCATGAGTACCTACATTCGCCGTCCTCCTTATTGGGAAGGTGCTCTGGCGGGTGAGCGAACACTGAAAGGCATGCGCCCTCTGGCGGTTCTGGGTGATAATATCACCACGGACCACCTGTCACCTTCCAATGCGATTCTGGCCAGCAGTGCCGCCGGTGAATATCTGGCAAAAATGGGACTTCCGGAAGAAGACTTTAACTCCTATGCCACTCACCGTGGTGACCATCTGACGGCACAGCGAGCTACCTTCGCCAACCCGAAGCTGCTGAATGAGATGTGTCTGGATGCTGAAGGTGAGGTCAAGCAGGGTTCTCTGGCCAGAATTGAGCCTGAAGGCAAAGAAACTCGCATGTGGGAAGCGATTGAGACCTACATGGATCGCCGCCAGCCACTGATTATTGTTGCCGGAGCGGACTATGGTCAGGGTTCATCCCGTGACTGGGCAGCCAAAGGTGTTCGGCTTGCCGGGGTTGAGGCGATCGTGGCAGAAGGGTTTGAGCGTATCCATCGTACCAACCTGGTTGGCATGGGTGTACTGCCACTGGAATTCAAGGCTGGCACAACCCGCAAGACATTGGGGCTGGATGGTACTGAAACCTACGATGTCATCGGTGAGCGGACTCCGGGAGCGACACTGGCTCTGTTGGTCCACCGTGCAAACGGAGAAACCGTTGAGGTACCGGTAACCTGCCGTCTGGATACCGCTGAAGAAGTATCAGTATACGATGCCGGCGGTGTTCTGCAGCGTTTTGCCAAGGATTTCCTTGAATCCGAAGCCGCTTCCTGATCATCCTCACGCTGGCCTTTTATCAGAAGGCCAGCACAACATTCTTATGACAGAAGGAGCTGTTCTATATGGCTCATCCTCCACAGATTAAGGTTCCTGCCACCTATATGCGGGGCGGAACCAGTAAAGGCGTGTTTTTTAATCTCACCGATCTTCCAGAAGCTGCCCAGGCTCCAGGCAAGGCTCGTGATGCCTTGCTGCTCAGGGTGATTGGCAGTCCAGACCCATACGGTAAGCAGATTGATGGTATGGGGGGGGCAACGTCCAGTACCAGCAAAACGGTGATTCTCTCGAAAAGCACCCAGACTGACCATGATGTCGACTACCTCTTTGGTCAGGTATCCATTGATAAACCGTTCGTGGACTGGAGTGGTAACTGCGGAAACCTGACCGCAGCCGTCGGCGCTTTTGCTATCAGCAGTGGACTGGTTGATGCCAATCGGATACCCGACAATGGCATTGCTACGGTAAGGATCTGGCAGGCCAATATCAAAAAAACTATTATTGCCAATGTGCCAATGACTGATGGTGAAGTGCAGGAAACTGGTGACTTTGTCCTGGATGGTGTGACTTTCCCGGCCGCTGAAGTTCAGGTTGAGTTTCTCGATCCTGCGGATGGCGAAGGCGCAATGTTTCCAACAGGCAGCCTGGTGGATGATCTTGAGGTTCCAGGCGTTGGGACATTAAAGGCCACCATGATCAATGCCGGTATTCCCACCATATTTATCAATGCTGAAGACATTGGTTACCAGGGAACGGAGCTGCAGGAAGTGATCAACGGTGATGAGAAAGCGCTGGCCATGTTTGAAGATATCCGGGCCCATGGCGCACTGCGGATGGGGTTGATCAGCAGCCTCGAAGAAGCCGCGACCCGACAGCATACGCCGAAAGTCGCTTTTGTTGCTGAACCGAAAAGTTATCCCTCTTCCAGCGGCAAAGAAGTCTCTGAAGACGATATCGATCTGCTGGTCAGAGCACTCTCCATGGGAAAACTTCATCATGCCATGATGGGAACCGCTGCAGTGGCCATTGGCACGGCGGCTGCAATTCCGGGAACTCTGGTTAACCTGGTTGCCGGTGGTGGTGAACGCAACTCGGTTCGCTTTGGTCACCCCTCGGGGACATTGAAAGTCGGGGCAGAAGCCGTGCTTAAAGATGGTCAATGGTCAGTGACCAAAGCCATCATGAGTCGAAGTGCCCGGATACTGATGCAGGGGAAGGTCTTTATTCCTGCCCTGGAAGAATGGTAACTGTCAGCCTCAGTGAGAGTGTGGGTTAACCCACACTCGCTGATCTCTAGTGTTTTTTTAGTGCTTCCTGAATCATTGGGGCGGTTCTGATAATCTGCGAATGGCTGGCAAAAAGGCCGTTCAGGTTTTCCTCTGTGACGGCTGTCCATTTTGCATCTCCAGCATCATCACCTGCCTGAATCTTCATTTGATCAGCCACATCAGGGGTTAGATGTACAGCCCAGGACTCTGTTTCCATCCAGGCATTGTCAGTATTTCTGGGATCATTGACCACACCTTTGTAGGTATTTTGAGCTTTTTGGAAACATTCAAATTGTTTGAGCTCCTGCATCTTGCTTTCGATGGCTTCTTTACTCAGGTTTTTCTTACCGGAATCATCTCCCGTATCAAGCGCTTCTTCCGCAAGCTCCTTCAGTGCAACATTGAGAATGTCTTTCTCACCTTCTACCATGCCTCCGGGTAGTGCCCATTGTTGGTCTCTTTTGCGAAATATCAACAGAACTTCCAGCTCTCCCTGGTCATTGGTCCGGGTGATAATATTGTCTGCAGCGTGATTGGGGCCCCACAGGCCCAGTTCACCACGGCCTTCTACGCCGGTTGCTCCTGTCGGGTTAAGTGGACGCCCTCGATCGTCTAAGGAAATTGTCCCTGCATGACTGAAGCGGGCATAGGTTTTATTCCAGCCTTTGATTGATGCAACGTCTGATGTGTCGGCATAGCGGCCGCCAACCCCCTTACGGTCACTCTTCTGCTCATTTTTGATGATTTTTTCTGCCGTGTAATCCCTTGGCTGGTAGTTCCCATCAGTAGTTACAGATTGGCGATTATAAGACTCGGTAGGTTTGGTGACCGGAATAGCCTCCTGACGGGTGGCTCCTTTATGGCACCAGATCGCCATTTTTGCCTGATCAAGTTTTTTGGCAATATGCTGCTCCATTTCCTCCCGCTGAGGAGCATCTATTGAAATGTTGACGGTTTTAGCGGGCTGACCTGCTTCAGAGAGAGTCAATGGTTTTGGCTTTTCGATAACCAAGTCATTCAACAGCCCTTCAAGACTGACCTTTAACGCCTGATCATGCCCCGAGTTGCCCAGCTTCGTTACCATCGACCTTAGTTCTTTAACAGATGATATCAGTGCCTGATCTTTTGACTGTCTGAACCCTGATATACTCAGCTTATTCAATGGCTTTCTCAAGGCGTTCCATCACTTTGTTTTTTCCGGCGCTCTTAGCCTGCTCCGAGGCAGGTGCCGAATCCATTTTGGATATTTTCCATTTATTGAGTGGCCTGCGGGCTTGTGGACTCTTGAGATCTCCCAATTGAGGGTTTGTATTCTTATTTCCTATCTCTCTTTTTCCATCGGAGCCACTGGTCACTTCCTGAGTAACTGGCTGTGTTATTGGGCTGTTGGCCATGCTGGGTTGTGATGAAGGAGGTATGGGGCTGCTCATGGTAACATTCCTTGTTCTTAATCCTGTTAATAGCATAGTCCACAGCTGAACAGGTTAGCGGTACCAGCTTTTTATATGTATAAACTGCCTATTTTAGACTCATTGTCAAATCCCGCTTGATCCCGGTGTGACAATTTTTTCATCGGAAAATTTAATTATTCGATATTTCTGGTCTGCTCAACTCTACCCTGTACAGCTGATAATACCTTATTGATGAGTAAATATAGAGGTAATACCAATCGCATTTTCTAAATCCTTAAGCTGCCGCCAACTATACTTAGGCATCATTACCATGCATTATCTAGAACAGATGTCTCGTCGACCACAGCTACCCGAAGGTTTTAATGATGTTGATTTTCAGCATGCTGCCCGTCATGCAGATGATAATCGTGAATGTATCCGG
>NZ_LUKQ02000618.1 GCF_001647025.1 Endozoicomonas atrinae | reverse complement strand
CCCGCTTCCTGAACGACGTCCGCAAATTCTTCGAAGCCAAGGGCGAGACCTTCGACAACGATCAGGACATGATCGCCCGATTCTATAACGACCGCACCTGGGGCAACCTGAACACCCTCGGCATGGCCGAAGACCTGAACGACGCCTACAACGGCGCACCGGAACAACGTGAACGCCTCAAGCGCCTTCAGTTCGTCTACGACAACATGCCTTCCTTCTATGAAGACGGCGGCGCAGTGGATCAGGTGGGCGCGTGGGAAACCACCAAGAGCATCGGCGGTGCGCTTCTGGCCGATCCCCTTAACCTCCTTGGCGGTGCCGGAGCCTGGGGCAAGGCCGCCAAAGCCGGTGCCCAGGGAGCCAGTAAAGGCCGCGCAATATGGGAAGGCGTGAAAGGCGGTGCCAAAACCGAAGCCCTGATCGGCGCACCAGTCGAAGCCGCTTTTGACGCGGGTCTCCAGAACCGTGACATCGAACTGGGCCTGCAAGACGAGTTCAGCAAAACCCAGATGGCCCTCTCTGGCGCAGCCGGTGGTCTCTTCTCCGGTGCCATGGGTGCCCTCTCTGGCCTGGCGGTCTCCATCTTCAGCCGCAAGAACGTCAAGCTCGGCCAGGAGGTCTATCAAAAAATGCTCGACGACGGGATCACCCCCGACTACATCGAGCGCATGAGCGATACCCAGCTTGACCAGGTACTCGACAACTACCGCACCGACAGCAGCGCCGCGATCGGCGACGTCAAATCCAGCATGGAAGCGGAACAGCTTCAGGAAGCCCAACGGGCAGAACAGGCTGCAAAGGCACCGGAGCAACCCGAAGCCTTCCAGCCCGACCCTGATCTGCAACAAGTCCTCGACAAACTCATCGACATCCGTGACTCCATCGAGCCAGGGCAGGACGGTTACAGCGAAGTCATCACCAATATTGCCAACGTCCGTCGTGTGATCCGCGAGACCAACACCCTCGACGTCCGCAACAAGGCCGTCGAAGATCAGTACAAGTCCGATCC
>NZ_LUKQ02000617.1 GCF_001647025.1 Endozoicomonas atrinae | reverse complement strand
CCGACAACAAGATCAAGTACGACCAGCTCAATGAAGCCGCCCGTCAGTACGATCTGGGTTATGGCTTCAAGCAGGACGAGATGAAGCTGGCGGCGCAGAATCAGGCGTTTAACCAGGCAGCGAACCGTTGGCAGAACGGGCTGGTGCAGACCTACGCCAACCCCGGTAAATGGAATTACTCCGAAAAGTTTGATTACGAGTATTAATCCACAGGATCAGGGAGGATCACCATGTACATCGGATCGGACGGCAGGGTTTACCAGAACAAGTTTGATTCAATTGGCCACGGCACCAAAGTGCCCGGTTATGCCGATGAACAGCACGCCATCAACCAGCACCTCGGTGAACTGCGCCGACAGCAACAGGAGTACGCCGGTCAGCAACAGCAGCAGGCACTGAACCAGCAGCAGATTGACCAGAACGAGCTGAACCAGTTCTACGACCGGCAGCAGCGGTTTGCCGCCATTCATGGTCAGCCTTACGGGTTCGGGCAGATGCTCCAGAGCATTCAGCCGGGTAATGGCATGGGTGCCAGGCAGAGTCCGCAAGGCGGTCAGGCCGGTTACGGAATGCCCATGGAGCGCAGGGAAACGGTGCAAAGCCCCCTGACGCAGGACGCCGGAAAGCTGAACCGGATGCTGCAAAAGTATCATCAGGGGCAGGACCCACGGGATGCAGAGGACGCCATCGAGTTTATCAACCAGCACCCCGGCATCAAGGCCAGTAATGTCACGGGTATCCGCTTCAATCACAGCGACCGTAATGAAGACCCGCTGGTCAGCCTGCTCGGTGACGATGGTAATCCGGTGAAGCAGTTCTACCTCAGTTCCCTCTCCAACCTGAATAACTTTGCCGGTCAGAAGAAACAGACCTTTGATCCGGGCAACAAGGTTAATGATCCTGGCAAGCTGATCGAGCAGTTACAGGAAGTGGTTGCCCAGCAGGGGCAGGCCGATGTCTCAGGGTTGAGCCCCAAAGACCAGAAAGCCCAGCTACCGGAGGCGGTTCAGGATCA
>NZ_LUKQ02000616.1 GCF_001647025.1 Endozoicomonas atrinae | reverse complement strand
TACTGTCCAGAGCAGACTTAACTATGATTTCCATGAGAGGAGGTATCAACAGATAGATTATTAGGATTCTCTACTCTGGTTGATTCCTCTCATGGTTGCCTATTTCGGAAAACTGTCCGGACTATTGATTTATTGAAGGCAGCAAAATGAACGATATTGTTACAAAAAGCCACACAGACCTTGTCGATCCCCAAGCTCAAAGAGTGGTTGATTTTCTGGAGCAAATAGGCCTTCCTTCGGAAAATATTATTGCCGAGCAATCTGAAAGATCAATTATTGGTCAAAACTTACCTACGTATATCAACTCCTTACCTGCTGAGGTCAAAAGAGAAGCAAGATATCTTTCAAAATTTGTTGTAGGTGCTGGTTTCGGCTTATTTGATTACTCGTTAAATGCGATTTGGAATGAGGTAGTATTAGATCTCAGAAAAAAAGCGATTGCTTACGGTATAGATATATTTTTTGATTCTGCTGTAGGTGGTAAAACTCGAGAGTTTTATAAAACTGATGATGATTTGGCCTCTTTGAAAGATACTGTATTACTTGATACATGCAGAAAGCTCGAACTGATATCAGACACTACGTATAAAAAACTTAAACATATATTGGATATGAGAAATGATATTGGCATTTCCCACCCAACAAACTACACAATTAATGCTTTTGAGTTATTAGGCTGGCTACAAACTTGTATTCAAGACGTGCTGAATGATCAACCAACAGAGGCAGCAATCCAAGTTCAAGCATTTATTCGAAACTTAAAAACACAAACAACACCAATAGATCAAACAGCCCAAAAAACTATAGAAAGTAAAATTATTGAGTTACCAAGTCACCACCTAGCAAGTATTTTAAGAACAGCCTTCGGCATATACGTATCACCCGAATACTGGGGAATGTAATTTAAATTGTGTAAACGCTTGTCGTTAATACTCCAAAATGGAGAATAACAATGAGCGTTGAAATCAACGAAAAACTGGTAGATCAAATAGCCAGTCAGATTAAAACTCAGGATGATC
>NZ_LUKQ02000615.1 GCF_001647025.1 Endozoicomonas atrinae | reverse complement strand
CGAGTAGCTGGCCGTCTTCTTCGGCTATCCATGCGGCAAAGTTGGGCGCGGTGGCATGGAGGTTCAGGTAGTCGGCGGCTTTCGCTTCGTCGAAGTGGTAGTCCCTGCCGAACTTGCCCATGGCAAAAAACTTGATGGAGAGCCGCATCAGGTCAGTGTTGTCGGCTTCGGTGAATCGTCGGACGGTAACGGTCATGGCAATCGTGTCTGGTGTTATTGCCGTTAGCGTAGTGAGAGAGCGCGGGGCGGTCGTCCCGACAAGGAAAACTGTAGTAGACTGATCTGCTGGAGAATAATTGGAGTGTTAAGGGGATGGCGCTAAAATTTCACCCGCAGATAGGTCAGGTAGTTATCTGCGATTTCAATAAGACCTTTGTGCCACCTGAAATGGTGAAGCGTCGACCTGCCGTTGTTATATCACCCCGCATGAGGGCAAGAAGCAACCTTTGTACAGTGGTGCCTTTGAGCACCAGTGAACCGAAGTCCTATCAGGATTATCACCACCCACTAACGATAACCCCACCCCTGCCGAGACCATATAATGCGGGATTTCATTGGGTTAAGGGAGATATGCTGTATACAGTTTCGTTTGACCGCTTGAGTCTGCCGTTTGACGGCAAGGATTATTCAGGCAAACGCAAGTATGTTACGCATATTATTGATAAAGAAGACCTTATTAAAATACAAAAATGTATCCTGCATGGACTCGGTTTAAACTCTTTGACAAGGGATATGTAGGCACTTATAGTTCGTAGTGTTCCCGCTCTGTTTCGGCATCGGGCTTTAAGTCCATTGGCGTTTATGATCAATGGCGGCCATGTCAGTGAAAGCAAACAGGCATGGTGTCAAAGAAAGGCTCTACTTCGGTAGAGCCTTTTTTTTGGCCTGAATTATACCGCGAGGTTACTGATGGCGATTACTGCGTCGAGGGTGTTGGCCGCGTTGGTGTTGGTGATCTTGAGGCCGATGGCCTTGGAGGCAGCACTGGCGTCGACTTCGATCTGGGTGGAGAGCGGGAACTCGG
>NZ_LUKQ02000614.1 GCF_001647025.1 Endozoicomonas atrinae | reverse complement strand
AGCTGAAAACCACCTTTACGGTAACTGGCAATACCGTCACTTTCTTTTTCAACAGTTTTACGCTGGCGGTGAAAGGTTTTGCGACCGCATTTCTCTATACCATCGGAGAAATCATCTTCGGCTGGGGAAAACTGGCAGAGGTCGTGGGAGCTGACTCCATTGCCAAAGAGATGCAGGCAACCACGGAGTACCTGCGTTCTCTTGGAAAAGAGTTTGCCAAACAAACCGCTAAAGATGCCAATGCCGCCAAAGGCGCATTGGTGGGTATTTACGAAGCCCTCTCGAAACAGCATGAACAGGCACAAAAAGACATTCGTCGTGAAAGCAAAGTCACCTGGGATCAGATCAGGGAGGAACAGGAGCGTTACCGGGCAGACGTTGAGCAGACTGGCCAAACCGCAGAGCAGGCAGCAGCAACCACCAAAGCGGCGTTTACCGATGCTGCGAATGCCATCAACCAGATCAACGCGGCTGAAACCCGCATCGAATTAGCCAGCCTTGGTGTGGCACTAGCCGAAGCCTTTTCTGCCGGAACACTCTCACAGGAAGAATATACCCAGGCACTGGAGGCCAGTCGCCAGAAGCTGGCGCAACTGAAAAAAGAGGCGGAAGGCACAAGCCAGAGTATTGATAGAGTCACCGAGGCTGGTGAGCAACAAAACAGAGCTCTTGAAGATACCGCTTCCATTGCCGGAATCATGGCCGGTCATTACAACACACTCACCGCAGAATTACAGGGCATGAGTGGTGCGGCTCACGATGCCTTTGTGGCCATGAACGGCGAGGGCAACGTCAACACAGAACAGGCGATCAGCAGCATTACCGAACTGAAAAGTCAGCTCGAAGAAACGAGAGAAGAACTCAACAAGCTACAGCACTCCTACACCTTCGATGTCACAGGCATAAGTAGCTGGATGAATGAGACTGCGAAAAATGCTGCCTATGTCAAAAGTCAGTATTTAGAGCAGAAGATCGCCCTCGAAGAACTGTTAGAGAGTTATGAGCAGGGTGACTATATCGCCAGAC
>NZ_LUKQ02000613.1 GCF_001647025.1 Endozoicomonas atrinae | reverse complement strand
TAAATACATAATTTGATAAATCATGCGCTCTCAACCACTCCCATATTTCCTCTGCGCTGTTTATTTCAGGGGAATAAGGCGGTAAAGGAATTAGAGTCAGGTTGTCAAATTGAGGAAGTTCTTTTGATCGATGATAACCGGCATTGTCAATGAGAACACCAGCGTGTCTTCCTTCAGGTGTGAGTTTGGATATTTCGTTTAAATGAAGAGCCATACCTTCCGCGTTTGCGTGTGGTAATGCCAGCGCAACACCGAGATCTCTTTCAGGACAAACGGCTGCAAACAAATAGGCCGATATAAATTGCTGCTGTCGAATTAAGCCAGGCCGACTTCCTTTTTCAGCCCAGACTCTGCTAATAGTATTTTGTTGCCCAAAACGACCTTCATCCTGAAACCAGATATCAACTTCCTTTAATTCAACATCTACCGGAACTGCCTGCCGCACTATGTCTTTGAAGTTTTTTTAAAGGTTTCCTGAGCCTCTAAATCCTGTTTCGGATGACAAGTTCGGCCTGATATCCATGAAAGGCCAACTTTATGCATGATTTTATACATCGTTGAATTGGCACACTCAATATCGAAATCATTTTTCATCATCGCTTTAACATCACGGCCAGTGATTCTGCCACCGTCTTTCTGGTCTTGAAGATTAAGAACCGCTTTCTTAAATTCTACTTCATCCTCTTCATTCATTTTATTTTTACGGCCACGGCCTCCCTTATCTTTCAGAGCGTCAATACCTCCCTCTTTATAGCTCCTGAGCCAGTTAAAAACTGATTGAGTGTGGACATCCAGTAGCGTAGCAACCTGACATTCGGAGAAACCTTTCTGAAGAAAGGAAAGTCCAAGTAATCTTATGCATTCTCTATTGTCAGACGCATGACGGGCTGCGGTTGAAAATTTTGCATCGTGAAAGTTTTCAGGAAAATCGGGAGTTTTAGGCATGACATTAACGGGATGAACAACAGGCTATTTAAAGTATAAAGGCAATCGCAGAATTCGTGACATATTTTGAAAATGAAATTGGTAT
>NZ_LUKQ02000612.1 GCF_001647025.1 Endozoicomonas atrinae | reverse complement strand
CGGAAGCTGATCCGCAACGCCCTGAAAACCGGCTATGCCGTCAATGACCTGAAGACCGCCATCCTCGGCTGCAGCTACACCCCCCACAACATGGGCGACAACGACCGTGGCCAGCGGTACGACGGCTTGCATGTAATTTTCAAAAACGCTGACCAGATCGACCGTTTTATCAACAACGCTATCAACCGGGAGAGCATGGATGCGAACCGAGAAAACCACCAGCGTGGCAAGAATGCCCTCAGCATCTTCGACAAAGACCTCTCAGGCACACCGGACGAACTCTGGGAGAGGATCTGCAACGGATTTGAATGAAAAACTAGTGGAGTATTTTTTCTTTCGACTTGGTCGGGTTTACGGGTCAGCCTTCAAGGTTCAATACCCAAACAACAAAGCCCTGCATGAAGCCTATCAGGAGTGGGGACAGGACATCGCTGACCTGAACCGACCCCAGATGGACGCCGGTTTTCAAAAGTTGCGCAGAGCCATGACCGACGACCCGCAGGCCTGGAAGTTCCCGAACATCGCTGCGGTGATCAACCTGTGCAAGCCACAGCCGGAAGACTTCGGGATGCCCGACTTACACGACGCCTGGCTGGAAGTGCAGAACCACAGCCATGAGCCCCTGCAGCACAGCTGGTCACACCGGGCAGTATTTATCGCAGGCCAATATACCAAGTGGTTCGACATTCGCAACGCCACCAGTCCGGATGAGCAGCGCACCATGAAAAAGCGGTTTGAGAAGGAATACCAGCGAGTGGTCATGCGGATGTTCATCACCGGCAGCGAGCAGCCCGTGGAAGCCATCGAACACCAGAACGTGGAGCTGACTCCATTCGAGAAAAGCGTGCGCCATAACGAGCAGATCCACCAGCAGGTCATGGTGCAACAGGGCATTAATCCACAGGGCGGGCGGCGGCAGTACCTGAACCGCTTAAAAGCATTGGGCTTATCCACAGGCAACAGGGACGAATCATGAGCAAGTGGCAGGACAGGATTGTCGGCCAGGGCAAAGAGAACCCGGAGCAGTTACTGGCCAA
>NZ_LUKQ02000611.1 GCF_001647025.1 Endozoicomonas atrinae | reverse complement strand
GCTCCTTGCCATATTTCAGCCGTTGAACGGAATTTGCAACCGGGACTAATGCCATTCGGTCTAACTGCTGGTCACAGAATTGCCAGTAATACTCATGCCATGGTTCAAAGTCCCGTTTCCAGTTCTGTCGCAGAATGTTGCAGCGATTTATAATCAGACTAACCGGGTACAAGTGTATTTCATTGATGACAAACGCCCGGTAATCCAGAACGGCATAGGCCACGACATCACGAATTTTCTCCTTGGTGACCTCCCGATAATTTCTCTCGATGCTTTCCAGGTTCTCCCGAACGTCCCTATCCAGCCATTCAAAGAACCGCCCCTGATCGGGCAGGTGATGTTCTGTCCGGGGACCGTAAGCCCATTTAGCCCAGGACTTGTAAGGCTCATCCAGCCCTTCAACCGTCGAGATAATCATCCCGGCCTCAGCAGCATTGCAAATCAGCTGATTGATATTTGGGACCTTCCCTTGGCCACGTTCCCAAAATTCCCTCGGATCAATGCCATAGCTCTTGCCCGTTAAGTGGATAGCGTAAGCATCATGTATCGCCTGCCTTGCCGAGAGTAGTTTCATGCCAATTCTCCATATCTGGCAATGAGCACAGCGTCAGCACGACCATTGTCTTTCTTGCGATGAACGTCAGCCTCGGGATAGAGGTCCAACACTTTTCCTCGGGAGGCATCCTTGGGAGAGCCTACAAGCCCTGCTGAGCGTTTCCAGCGTTGAGGGGTTACATAGGTCAGGGGAAAGCCTAAAACGCTCACAGCGGATTCAATAGCCCCGTACGACCGTCCGAAATTAAACATCGAGACAACCCCCTGTCCGGGTCTTGCACCGACTTTTTCCAGATAGACCATCTGAACGTCCTGCCGGGTATAGCCTCCGATGATTTTCATCAGACCATGGCCGCTTATACCAATTCCATTTTTAAATTATGAAATAACAGCCCATGAACGGGAGCATAGACTTTTCAATCGGCCAACTTCAGAAAGTAATTCATTCCATGCCTCACAGCATTTATTGATAATATCTTCATAGT
>NZ_LUKQ02000610.1 GCF_001647025.1 Endozoicomonas atrinae | reverse complement strand
GTGATTTCAGGTTTAGCAAAAGGGACATCAGGACCGTGGATGTCACTGTGGTCAACCGTTATCGTGACCCGAAACGCGCTTGCCTGCCCATTGACGAGGAACAACTGCAAGGGATCATCAGCAGCAGCAAGGCGATTGTGGACGCGGCCCTGAACAAGGCAGAGGCGAAAGCCCGGCAGAGGCAGGAGGCAGAACAGTGGTTCCGTAAGGTACCGACTGGCAGCAAATCGGTTGACCTGTTTGATCCTGTCATCCACAAAACACCCGCCGATACGATCCGGCAGATGATGCAGTTCCCAAAGCTGGCGCATTATGTGACGGTCATGCCCGACGATACCAGCGATATTGAAACCCTGTTGCTGGACAAGGTGGCCAGAACATTCAGGGAGCACCCACAGTTAAAACCCAGCACCCTGATAGCCATGTGGTATGGGACACCGGAGGGGGAGTTGTTGCAGGGGATTGTGAGTAAGTAATGCCAATTCAACGGGGGGGCAGGAGGCGGTCCTTGGAATAGATTGTTAGCTGCAATGACCCTAACTTAATGATTTATATGGTTGAAAGGCAATAGCTCTTGCTGATGAACCATTATTTTTCAAATCAAGTTCTTGGCATACAATTCTGTATATATACTTGGAAAATCCGCCGGGATAAGGCCATGTTTCATAATTGTTTTGCATTGTTACAATGCCGGAAATATTAGGGTAATGTTTACCCAAGTTTTTTCGTGTTATGTGTCTTGATAGTTCACTGCTGAGAGTAAAACCCATTTCAGACATATCAAATATCAATCTCGCCAACTCAGTTGCTTGCTCTGTATCTAAATCGAGCCTGTAAATAATTCTGTGTAAACGCCACCAAAACTATTACTCCTTGAACCGGTCAGGAAACATAATTTCAAACCGGTTCATGGCTGCTTTCCAGTTCCTGATCGGCATGGTCCATTTCTCGGAAGCTTTTTCCATGGCCAGATAGATTACCTTCATGACTGACTCATCAGTCCGAAAAATCTTCCGGTTCTTGATCGCCTTACGAATGACGC
>NZ_LUKQ02000609.1 GCF_001647025.1 Endozoicomonas atrinae | reverse complement strand
CTGGCTTTCCTGCCCAGCCCGGTACCACTGCGCTGGTGATGCACTTCCACCGGGGTTGTGGTCCGGTTATTGATCCGGCAGGCAATGCAGCTCAACTGGGCTACGTCCCGCAGGTAGTCTTTCTCTTTCCGGGTCATCCTTGGCCCCTGTCAAAGTGAATGAACTGTTCAACCAGCGACTCGACTTCTTCCCTGCTCCAGACGTGGTTTCCGTCCCTGTTCAGTACGAGCTGTAAGAACACGTCCAGCACCGCCGAATAGACCTGTTCAAACTCCACCTGTTCCATGCTTTTGAACGCCACACTTTTCGCCCTGGCACGCACCCCGCCATCGGGATACCCAATCACCTCATAGAACCCGGCCTGCACCATGGCCCAGTAGCGGAACTCATTGAAGTCCCGCCGGGGTGTTACCCACTGGCCGGTTCGAGCCATTCTGACCGGCGGCTGGGGCAACCTCTCAAACACGTTGAACGCGATGCTGCACAGCTTCATGAACTTCCGGTGGAACAGTGCATTCCTTGCCCTGCGCACCTCGGCAGAAATCATCTCGCCAGGCCTGAGCCGGTAGATATACTGCTCATCACTGGCCGATACCGGTCGCAGGATCGGTTGAGGGTCATTTCCCCTGACCAGTTCCAGCGTGGCACTCACTGGATCGCCTCCAGAAAGGACCAGAAGACCAGCATCACCAGAGCCACCCAGACCACGGCCAGCATCACTGCATCGCTTGGTGAGTTACCCATCGAACGACATCCCTTTCAGTTTTGCCCTGGCACCGGCCCCGTCCAGCGGGTCAATGCCCTGCTCCTTCATGGTTTTCCGCTGCAACTGCTCGGAGTAAATGGTCGGGTCAAACTGCCGCTCGATGGCCTTCTGCGGCTCCAGAGACTCACCGTTCACCGCCTTGATGATCAGCGCCTGATAGGCATTGGCAAACCGCACCTTCGCGTCCCGCTGCTCCTGAGCGGTCAGGGCAGAACGCAGTTCATGCCAGCCCGTCTCCCTCCCCGCCAGATACACCGCCCGATGGCTCCAGGGGTG
>NZ_LUKQ02000061.1 GCF_001647025.1 Endozoicomonas atrinae | reverse complement strand
AGAGTCAGCTTAGTAAAATATTTAACTTTCTGGAACTATCAGACTTGCAGACCACCCCAAAAAGCTATACTTAACGACAGGTCATTTTGGACTGGTGTTTTGAGGACTTTTTACGCCGGTGATGACACACCAGGCATAATGTTTTCAGTGATCTCTACGGGAAGTTCGATGGAACCAACAACAGAGCTAACGGATACTGTACTTTCCTGAGTGATCCCCCGGGCTGCAGCGTCTTCAGGGTGGATCAGTAAATGGCATACTGATTTTCCTTTAACCAGACGATTGCTGTTGTGCATCCAGCCCAGAGTACGGCTGGTAAGTCGACTGATAATCATCAGGTCGTATTCGGAGCTGTCTTTGGAGGAGCCCTGTTTCAGTGGGTCAATAAACCGGGCTTTCAGTCTGGGTAAATCGCTGACCAGAATCTCCGGGGCAAGATCAATTTTCTTATCTTTGGTAAACAGTCGCTCAGGCAGGCAGCGTTCAAGGTCTCCCAGAAATACGCCACCAGGATTGTCTTTAAGTTTCTGCAGTGTCAGTGCATCTTTCTTAAATGGATTAAGGCCTGGCCCATAAGGGCCAAAACGAAGGCCAAGATCAATGATCCTTTCCGGAGTAATTACTTTTTTGACCAGACTTGTCACTGTATGCACGAATGCTGTTGAAAGTGGGTTACCAGCCCTTAGCTTCAGGATTCTTGAAAAAAGCTCACGGAGTATTTCGAAGTCGGTAAATCCCTCTCCTTCTGGTTTAAACAGCCGGGGAGAGTATTTGGCCCAGTTGATCGTGTCGTACAGATGGTAATACATGTCGTAATGACTTTTTTCAAAAGGGCCTACAGGGGGAAGGATAACGTCCGCATGGCGGGTGGTTTCATTCAGGTAGGGGTCGATGGATACCATGAAATCCAACTGATCAAATGCTTCCTCAAGCCCTTTGCCATTGGCCATGGAAAGGGCAGGGTTACCTCCAATTGCAATCAATCCCCGTATTTGGCCCTCTCCTGGTGTTGTTATTTCTTCAGCCAGTACACACAGCGGCAGCTCGCTGCTGAACTCTGGCCGCCCACTGACCCGGCTGCGGTAGCGGTCCCAACTGCTTTCTGAAAGGGATAGGGAGTCAATGGCAGTATTTGGGAACATCATGCCACCAGGTTCATCCATATTACCGGTGATCACATTAACAACCTGCATCAGCCACTGGCAAAGCCCGCCGAACTCCACCATGGATACCCCGGTACGGCCATAACAGATGGCCGATTCTGCAGTGGCAAATTCCACGGCCAGTCTTTCAATCACATCTACGGGGACTCCTGTCACCTCGGCAATATCAGCGATCTCAAAATCATCAAACAGGTGTTCAGTAATTTCCCAGCCTTTGATATGAGAGCCAAGTCTGCTAGGTGTGGCCAGACCTTTGGCAAAAATGGTTTTGATAAGTCCTATCAAGAACAGGGCATCGGTATTCGGACGGATAAAATGATGTTCGCTGACGTGTGATACAGACTCATTCCTCCGTGGATCCATTAGTACCGTTTTTCCACCCCGTTTATGGATATCAACAAACTTGCGCTGGGGGTTGGCGCCGGTCGACATCATGGCACCATTGGATACTCTGGGGTTGGTTCCCAGCATCAGGTAATAGTGGGTACGGTTAATATCTGGAACTGTGCCGAAGAACTGATGACCAAGCATAAAGTGCCAGACAAAATTGTGGGGCATCTGGTCAACGGTGGAGCCGGTGTAGATGTTTTTTGAACCAAGGATTTTTCTTAAAGGTGCTACCCCCAGAAGAGCGCCAACATTATGGGCAGTGCTGCGACCACAATAGGAACCAACGGCGTCTTTTCCATACTGACTTTGTGTGTTTACCACCTGTTCAGCAGCGTAATCAAGGGCTTCTTCCCATGACACCTCCTGCCATTCGCCATTAACCTTCCTGAGAGGCTGTTTTAAACGATCCGGGTCGGTATGAACATCCTGTAGCCCGGTCGCTTTTGCACAGATATTTCCTTCACTCAGGACATCATTGGGGTCACCTTTGATAGAAAGGATTTTATCTCCCTCGTATTCCACGGCGATACCACACATGGTTTCGCACAGATGGCAGGTACGATAATGGGTGCTGCTCATGACTGCTGGTCTCTTATTGCTCTTATAGGCAGCAGGTATCTGCTGATTAATCATTTGTTATTAATCAGGGATCATAAGCATCTTGGTATATTTAATCAAATGTTATTAAATTTGGGCTCGGGTTGGGAAATAATATCCACGATGCTTTGCACCAGTGTCTGGTGAAAAAACTGTCGGCTAACCGCTTCCTCTGTATAGAAATAACGGGCAAGGCCATGTATCAGCAGGCAGTCAATCAGGGCGAATCGGGCGTGGATTGATTGCTCAGAGATATCTTTTACAAAAGGCGCCAGCAGGGATTGTATGCGCCTGGCTTCAGCTCGAAGTTCGGGACGTTGCAGACGCAGCTGGCTGTATTGTTCTGAAACCATCAGTTGACTGTGAATTTTTAAAAATTCTCTACCGCCGGACTCCGGGCTCAACTTCTCAGCCAGTGGTGCCACGATGACATCTACTGCCTGATGCAATGTCCACTGCTCCTCTTTCTGCAGCTGATCAATGAGGGTGGAGCGGTATTCAGCGATGACCCCGGAATGCTTGTTCAGAACAGCATTAATCAACCCTGCTTTATCCTTGAAGTGGTACTGAAGGGCGCTCCGGTTTTTGACGCCAGAGGCTTTTAGAACATCAAACAGACTGGTGCTTTCCAGACCTTTCTCGGCAAACAGCTTTTCTGCTGCATCAACCAGCTTTTGGCGGGTGAGTTGGGTATCTTTGCGCAAGGGAAAACATCCTTATCTGGCTGGCTATGGGCATGGTGGCCATTCTCTAACAGGTAAATGCTGTGAACAAGGTTATGGTTCAGGGAATATGGCCGACTCATAAGCAGGATAAGCCTATTTTTTGGGATGCCATAAAGGCATAAAACGGAAAACTTGGTGAACTTTCCAGGGAGCGGAATGTGAAACCTCAGGTAACTTCAGCGCTGCTGGCAGCGACTTTAACACTCTCAGCCTCTTCGTTAATGGCTGAACTGGTAACAGACGATTTTCGCGGTGATGAGCTCTCCAATGAAGAGTTGTTGTCGCTTAGCCTTGAAGAGGTGATGACGCTGGAGGTTACTTCAGTTTCCAGAAAAAAGCAGCGACTGATGGATTCAGCTGCCGCCGTTTATGTGGTCACTCAGGAAGATATCCGTCGTTCAGGGGCGAAAACCATTCCGGATGCCCTGAGGATGGTACCGGGAGTTCAGGTTGCCCAGATGAACAGTAATACCTGGTCGATCAGTGCCCGGGGGTTTAATTATGTGTTTGCCAATAAACTTCTGGTCATGATGGATGGAAGGACTCTCTATACCCCTGAATATTCCGGCGTAAACTGGGATGTTCAGGATACCCTGATGGAAGATATTGACCGGATAGAGGTGATCAGGGGACCAGGAGCTGCTCTTTGGGGAGCGAACGCTGTAAACGGGATAATCAATATCATTACCAAGTCTGCAAATGAAACCCAGGGCAGCCTTCTCACCTTGGGAGCTGGTACCGCAGAAAGATTTTATGGCAGTTACCGTTATGGAGGACATCTGTCAGAGGAGGCCCATTACCGGGCTTTCTTTAAGTCCTTTAAACGAGATGGATTTCTGAACAGTGATGGCAGTGATGCTGCTGATGACTGGTATATCAATCGGGCAGGCTTCAGAGCGGAATGGCAAAAGAGTGAAGATGACTTTTTATCCGTCGATGCCGCTGTTTTTGATGGTCAGGTTCAGCCACCACTGAATATCTTCGATAGTAATCAGTTAGCAAAAGTCCCCTTTAATGATAAAACGAAGGAACAAAAAGGCGGTCATATTACTGGTAGCTGGAAGCGTAAGACCAGTGATCAAGGAGACTTCACTCTCAAAGGGTATTATGACCGATACGAGAACACGGATTATCGAATTGCTGCTGCCAGAGATACCATTGATATTGAGACGCAGCATCGCTTTCAGTTGACGGAAAAGCAGGAGATTATCTGGGGGGTTGGTTACCGGTCCAGCTGGTACAAGCTCAAGGATATGAATTTTGTTGTTGTTAATGAAGAGAAGCCAATTGAGCGTTTATACAGCGCCTTTATCCAGGACGAAATTATGCTGAACCCTGAATGGCACTTAACCCTGAGTTCCCGCCTTGAGCACCACACGGACACTGGCTATGCCTTTCAACCCAATGCCAGTATTGCCTGGAAGATGAACGATCGAACAACTGCGTGGGCTAAAGTCTCCAAGGCGGTGAGAACACCTTCTATATCTGAGCGAAAGGCGGATGTAAATGGCGTTTATTTGATTGATGATCCTGACTTACCATTACCGAATACCTACCTTAGTCTTGGCCGTAATCAGGACTTGAACTCGGAAAAGCTCACCGCTTATGAACTCGGGTTTCGGCAGCAGGTCACCAACTCATTAAGTGTTGATTTAGCAGCTTTTGTTAATGATTATAGAGGACTGCATAGTTTAGTGAGCAGTACGGTTTGTCCTGATGGGACAAATCTGTATGGAGCCGTGTGCGCAGAAAATATTCCACCTCAGCCTTACCACTTCCTTCCAGCTACCTTAGAAAATGGGCTTGATGCGATCACCTATGGTCTTGAGCTGGCTCTTGATTGGTCCGCAACCGACTGGTGGCGAATAAAGTCAGATATCACCCTGTTACAAGTTGATGCCACTCGACTTGACGAGCAGGATTTCAGTCGTCAGACCGAGTCCCTTGTTGAAGGGCTCAGTGCGGAAGTATTGGCCAATGTGCGCTCTATGATGGATCTTTCCAGCAACTGGAGGCTGGATACCTGGGTTCGTTATGTTGGAAAAAATAAAAGTGCTGATGTCGATGCGTATGCCGCTCTCGATATGCAGCTTGCTCATCAGTTTAACGAGGAGCTTGAGTTCTTTCTGGTTGGGAAAAACATTTTCGAATCATCACGACTGGAGTTTAACGAGTATTTTACGGGTCTTGTGGCGACAGAGGTCGAAGAGTCCTGGTACGCACAGGTTCAGTGGAAATTCTAGGTCTACGGTAAGATGGGCAAGAGAACCGGAATATTCCTGAAATCTTTCTGGCAAGGCTGTTGTGTGGTTTTGCTATTCTGTGCTGAGCTGACTTTAGCTACTCCAAAAGTGGATGAGGTGCGGGTAAGGGCGATTGTTGCTTATAAAATAATGCATTTTGTAGTTTGGCCTGAAAGGCCCTCAGCTTTGAAGCTTTGCACTATTGGATCCACTCAGCTTTCAAAGCTGCTGGACGAAATTGCCAGCCAGGATAGCAAGAAGAGCAGGATTACAGTAAATGATTACAAGCTGGGAGCCGACTTGAAAAATCATTGTGATGCTCTCTATATTCGCAACCTTGATGATAATGAGCTCAAACTGGTACTGAAAAATTTAGAAGAGTGGCCAGTTTTGACCATTGGTGACAGTGAAGCGTTTGCCCGTGTTGGAGGCATGATTGGGCTTTATACAGAAAATGATAAAGTCCGCTTTGCGGTGAACATCAATGCAGTTAAAGATGCTGGTTTACTGGTTAAGTCTCAATTACTGAGTCTCGCTAAAGTCATTCAGTAGTTCACAAGCATCACATCAAAGAAAGTTCGCTTTATCTTCTGTTTATTCCGGGTTCTGGTGATTCTTGCTCACGTTAAATCAAACACTCAATAAGCAAAGATGATCGCAGCGGTGTCAAGATGGCATCAATTGCCTGATGAAGTGTCCACTGTTTCATTTTTGTGCTTTGTCACTTGTAAGTAGCGCGATACTCAGAGAATTACTTCGGACTATTTATTCAGAACGGCATTGATCAGCCTGCTCAGCCCTTGATTTTGTCCTGCAGGATTTCGTGGTTTTAACCCCAGAGGCTTTCAATACCTAAAATTCAAATAGACTGCTGCGTTGCAGGCTTTTCCCGGCAAGCAGCTTCAGCTAGAGGAAGATAGGCAGCTCCCTGTGAATAATGTCTTAAATCAGCCGTTCAGGAGAGATCGCCTGCTCAGATTTAACCAGTTCCCATTCGCCAGGGTGCTCAGATTTAAACAGTTTGCATTCCGGGTCTCGAGCCAAATTGGTTATCACATAATAATTAGGGTTTAACAACTGAATTGACTTTCTGACAGAGTCGATTGCAAGGAATAGATCCTTTGGACTCTCGAGGGAAGCCTGATCACCACAGGCACGGATAGTGATCGGGCTACAGCAACAGTTTCCAGGTCTATTGGCAACTGCACGTTCGGCTGCAAGTTGCTGAGTACGTGTATGAGGCTGATTGCTGACTAGAACGATATTACCAGAAGTAGCTCCAGGCAGTTGCTCTAACGCATTTAATACAGACACCATCGTTGCTTCGGTGTTTGGCCTGCCTTCGCAGGTATTATCTCTGTCCAGCGTATATTCGCCATTTTCCTGCAGAGACTGTTTATAGTAGTGAACGTCTCCGGTATAAGTTACATAAACTGTTTGTTTGTTTAGAAAACAATCCGGGTTATCAGTGCGGAGCCTATCCATAAGGGCCATTTGAGCATGAGCTTCTGTTGCAGAGTGCTTGAGGTCACTCTCAAACTGTTTGACAAGCTCACCTATACGCTTATGCAGCTTTAGGTTGTTTTCAGGGTTCTGAAGCTGATCGATATCCTTCAAAGGCCTTGAAGAACCAGTGCAAATCAGGTGTGCGGGAGATTTATTATCACTGTTCTGGGTAATAGCGAACTCAGGACGAAGATGCATTCTGGGAATGGCGGCACCTGGAAAAATAAGAGTTGTTTGCTCGGTAAATTCCAAGGGTTCTGCCTCAGAAAGTTTTAAGGATTCAAGTGCTGATCTCAGCTGTCCTCTTGATGTTTCACTCAGGTTTCCAATTGCTGCAATTTGTTCATCGGCCTCCCATCGTTCTACTATTTTTCCCTGCTCTTCTCTGTGAATGGGACTTTTGTGGAAACTGACATCAAGTTGCTTAACAATGTCAGTTAGGCGTTCAGACTTTTCCAGCTCTGGCAGCGCGTCAAAATCGTCTGGTATCCATTGCAGGGCTTCAGGCTGAGTTTTTCCAAAGACACCGGTTATAACCCTCTCAAGCTGGACTGCGTTTAGAATGAAGGGCTGGTTGGTCAGAATGCACTTTTGGAATGGTGTCAGTTCAGAAGGCTTAGTTGATGTGCTTGCTTTAAATTCTCCACCAGTCTTCTCTGAGCCTGTTGGTATTGTATGTGACTGTGAAAGTGAGGCCGTAGGCAAAGAAGTGGTAAGCATTGTAGAACTTTTTCCTCTGGTATAACGAATGCCTGTACCTGTTAAATCAAAATAGCTCTACTGATGCAGGCGGATTTGATTTAACAGACAGGTGTTCAGGGAAGAAGTTCCTAAACAGGCTTTAAGAGTTACTAAACATTACCTGTAACCCTTACCCGCTTGGTTCCTTTTGGTGTTACTGGCTCCCTATTTTTCCTTCTCTCTTCCAGGCGACGATCAATAATATTTTTAATCGCAATCAGAAAGCCCATAAAGACAAAGGCGCCAGGAGGCAGAATGGCAAAGAGGAACTGCTTATAGTTGGGAATCACTGTAATGGTCCAGTCAGCGGCAACAGGTCCCAGCAGCAGATCCATGCCGGAGAACAGGGTACCCTGACCAATCAGTTCCCGCAGAGCGCCCAGCAATACCAGAATCACGGCAAAGCCGGTGCCCATCATCAAACCATCAAAAGCGGCTGGCAATACAGGGTTTCTGGAGGCAAAGGCATCGGCTCGACCCAGGATAATGCAGTTGGTCACAATCAACGGAATAAAAATACCCAGTATCCGGTAGAGCTCATAGGTATAGGCCTGCATCAGGAGTTCGATACAGGTGGTGAATGACGCAATAATCATCACAAACACCGGCAGGCGAATGGCATCCGTTACCTGATGTCGTATAAGAGAGACGGCAACGTTGGATCCCATCACAACCAGCATGGTGGCAATGCCGAGACCAAGCGCATTGACAACGCTGCTTGAAACCCCCAGCAATGGGCACAGGCCTAACAGCTGAACCAGTGCCGGGTTGTTTTTCCAGAGACCGTCCAGGGCAATCTTTGCGGCCTGACTTGTGGGAGATGTTTCATTCGTCATTTTGAATCTCCTCGCGGACTCCGGTCATCCTGAGCGGATCCAGTAATAGATTGCGATTTGCCTCAAAGTATTGAAGTGCACGGTACACTGCGGCAACAACCGCCCTAGGGGTTATGGTGGCACCGGTAAACTGGTCAAATTCACCGCCGTCTTTTTTCACGCCCCAGCCTTCGCCTGCAGGGTTGCTCAACGATTTGCCGGCAAAGCCGAGAATCCAGTCGGTGACATTGGTGTTGATCTTGTCGCCAAGCCCGGGAGTTTCTTTGTGAGTAATGGCCCTGACGCCTGCCAGTGTGCCATTGCGGTTGATGCCAACCAGAAGCTCAATTCGCCCACTATAACCGTCAGGTGCGGTGACGGGCAGAATGACAGCAGAGACCTCCCCATCATTCAGGGCAATATAGGCTTCGCGTTGATCCTGGCTTGAGAGCAAACGGGATGGCTCCAGAACAATTTTGGAATCAACAAGCACATTGTCGTGAGTGTCTGCCGGTAAAATCTCCATCAGTGCTTTGGCTTCATAGGCACGAACCTGTGTTTCTATTCGCTCCTGAGTCAGGATCCAGGTAATGGAAATCAGGCCTACGGTAAATACGGCAAACAGGCCAAGGCCAAGGCTATTGCGAAAAATGCTCTGAAGCAGGCCACTCCCGCCGGGAGTCTTGCTGTCGGTTGTGTCTTTTAAAGGAATCTGGCCGTCACTCATGATTCAGTCCTTCTTTGGCAGGCCTTTATTGGCCTTGCGATGGCCATACGTGCGTGGCTGGGTGTAATAGTCAATGGTGGGGGCTGCCATATTCATCAGCAACGTAGCAAAGGCGACACCGTCTGGATAACCACCCCAGGCACGGATCACGTACACCATTACGCCGACACCCGCACCAAAAATCAGGCGTCCACGGTTACTGGTTGCACCGCTGACCGGATCCGTAATGATGAAAAATGCACCCAGCATGGTGGCACCACTGAGCAGATGGAACAGTGGGGAACCATGGCTGTCCGATCCTGTTCCACTCCAGAAGAGGGTAGCCATCACTGCAATGGCGGCCAGCATTCCCACAGGGGCATGCCAGGTGAATACTTTCCGCCAGATAAGAAAGACACCGCCGGCCAGGTAGGCCAGGTTAACCCACATCCAGCCACGACCGGCCAGTCCATCAAATACCGGGTTGGCTTCCCACAGTTCATTGATGGTCAGACTCTTGTTTTCCCTCAACACATCCAGTGGTGTGGCCATGCTGATGGCATCAACACTGACACCCTGTCCCAGGGGGAAAATGGTGAACAGTGCATCGGTCAGACTGTTGTTATGGCCTTCCAGCCCCAGTGGTGGCAGCCAGGTGATCATCTCCTGTGGAAACGAAATCAGTACCAGAACATAGCCCAGCATGGCCGGGTTAAAGGGGTTCTGACCCAGGCCTCCATAGAGGTGTTTGCCTATGACCATACCGAAGGATACAGCGACCAGTGACAGCCACCAGGGAGCAAAAGGTGGCAGTGCCAGCCCCAGCAGTAAACCGGTTACCAGGGCGCTGCAATCACTCAGATAGAAGCTCACGGAGCGTTTGCGCAGTGATACCACTGCCGCTTCACAGCCCATTGCGATCAGGGAGCACCAGAGAACATTGATCAGTGTGCCCCAGCCAAAAAAGACCGTTTGTGCAATCAGGCCGGGGATGGTGGCCATGATCACCAGATTCATGACTCGCTGAGTGCTGTTTTGTCCCAGCGTGTGGGGTGAGGTCTCTCTTCCCCTCTGGCTGATGGATGATCTGCTGTTAATCAAAGCCATTCAACGATTCCGCTCTTGTGTGTCTTTCTCGTGCTTATTTAGCTCAAGGCTGCTGGTCATGAAAGTGTCTCCAGAGCCTGTTTCATGTCTGCCGCCTTTTGCTCTGCTTCCGCCAGCTGTTGTTTCAGCGTATCCAGTTCATCGTCACCGGCACTGTCGATCGCCCGCTGAAGCTTTTTCACCGCAGCATTGGCCATGGCCGACTCGATTTTCAGCTTCTTGGCTTCATCGCTTAATGGGGCTTTGGTCTTTTTAACGGACGGACTTACATCTGCAGAGGGTGTTTCGCTGGCTGAAGGCTCTACTGCTGCTTCTGCTACATTGCCGTTGGTAAGATTATCCAGCGCCTGCTGCATTTCAGCTGCTTTTTGCTGGGCTTCCACCAGTTGCTGTTGCAGTGTCTCCAGCTCATCGTCACTGGCTCTGGTGATGGCTCGCTGAAGCTTTTTAACGGCTGCATTGGCCATGGCTGACTCGATTTTCAGCTTCTTGGCTTCGTCACTTAACGGAGCCTTGGCCTTTTTTGCCGATGGTTTTTCATCAGCGGAAGGGGTTATCGCCGTTTCTGCCGGAGGGGCTGAAGCGACAACTTCAAGGCTCTTGATTTTCGCCTGACACTCATCGACGGCTTGCTGAAAAGACTCTGTGCTCTCATTGTTGCTTTCAACCGCTTCTGCCAGTGCTCGCTCTGCTTTTTTCAAAGCAGCTTTGGCCATGGCCAGTTCAACCTTGCGTTTCTTCTCATCGTCAGAGAGTACCGGTTTGGCTGATTTGGCGGGTTTGTCTGTATTACTGTCATTAGCAGTATCAGATTGAGTGCTTTCGTCAAATGACTGCTGAAGCTTGGAGACCTGATCATTCAACATCCGAAGGTTAGACTTCAGCTGTTCAATATCCCCATTGCCAGAGGCTTCGGCAGCAGCAAGTGCTCTTTCCGTCTTTTTGGCCTGGGCTTTGGCCATGGATAGCTGAACTTTCAGTTCTTTCTGTTTGGCGGAAAGCTGCTGATTGGGCGCTGAAGGCTTTCTATTTCCCGCTGAAGACTCTTGTCTGGCAGGTGTAGACTCCGAGGACCCTGCAGCAGCTGCCTTGCGTGCTTTTGCCCGGGCGATGGCGGCCTGAATTGGGTCTTCTTCTGCTTTGGCATCGCTCTCGGTGTTTTCTGCTGCCTTGGCGGCCTTCAGTTTTGCAGCCCGCTCGGCATTGGCTTTACGTTTGGCTTCTTTCTCTGCTTTTTCCTGTTCCAGTCGGGCCAGGCGATCTTCGTAGCGCTGTTTAGAGCGCTCGGATTTGGCATGTTTGGCTTCCTGGGTTCGAATAGCTCCTTTGGATGCCCGGTAATACTGAACCAGTGGAATAGACGATGGGCAGACGAAAGAGCAGGCACCACACTCAATGCAGTCAAACAGATTGTGGTGCATAAGCTGCTCATGGTTCTCAGCCTTGGCATGCCAGTAAAGCTGTTGAGGCAGCAATGACGATGGACACGCTTCTGCACAATGCCCACAACGGATACAGGCCTGGGCATCCGGTGCGTCTGGAAACTCATCCTGAGTCGCGGCAATCAGGCAGTTTGATGTTTTGATTACCGGGATATCCAGGCGGTCCACACTGAAGCCCATCATGGGGCCGCCAAACACCAGTGTCGATAACTCGGCCTCTTTCAGCGCAGCATAGTGCAGCAGGTCTTCCGCCAGTGTACCGATTAATACATCTACATTTTGTGGCGCTGCCAGTGCATCGCCGGTGAGGGTGGTGATGCGAGAGATCAGCGGCTTGCCTTCGAGAATGGCTTCTTTGACCGCAACGGCGGTTCCCACGTTCTGGACCACCATACCCAGATCAGCGGGTAGTTTTCCCGAAGGCACCTCATGACCGGTAAGGACCTGGATCAGCTGCTTTTCACCACCGGAAGGGTAGATGGTTGGAAAAACGACGATGTCTATATTCTTACCGGCCGCTGCTTTTCGCATCGCAGCGATGGCTTCCGGTTTATTGTCTTCAATACCGATCAGGCACTCTTGGGCACCCAGCATGTATTGAAGGATTTCTGCTCCCTGAATAACCGCCTCCGCCTTTTCCCGCATGAGCATATCGTCAGCGGTAATATAGGGTTCACACTCCGTACCATTGAGAATCAGCGTGTTGATTGTTGTGTTGGGAGCCAGTTTGATGGCGGTTGGGAAACCCGCGCCACCCATGCCACTGATACCGGCATTACGAACTTTCTCTACCAGCTCTTCAGACGACAGCTGACGATAATCCGCTACTGGATCCAGTTCACACCATTGATCCTGCCCATCGGTGTCCAGAATGATGCACAGGTCATACATGCCTGAGGCGTGAGGAATTGGGCGGTTCTCAATGGCCGTAATAATGCCCGAGGTGGGTGCATGCAAAGCGGCGCTGACAAAGCCGGACGCTTTGGCAATCATCTGACCTTTGAGTACTTGGTCCCCAACGCTGATAACCGGATCAGCAGGTGCACCTGCGTGCTGAGATAATGGCAGAACCAGTGTTTTAGGCAGAGGCGGAACACTGACAGGGCAGCCGGTTGACTGATGCTTGTTTTCTTCCGGGTGAACCCCGCCGGTCAGCGGCCAGATTTTACGTTCAGAACTTGCGATCACCTGGCTCCTGGAAACATGGCTTTGGGTGTCTACGTGTTGAGGGGCTGGGCTTTTTGCTATTGCGTTCATACGGTCTGCCCCCTGCGATCAGTGGCAATCAAACCTGCCTTTGTGTGATTCGGCTGGGGCAACTCCCAGCTCCATGTTCTGACCGTGATATCCACAGGGCGCATTTCGATACAGTCAACGGGGCAGGGCTCAACACAGAGGTCGCAGCCGGTGCACTCATCAGAGATAACCGTATGCATCTGTTTGGCAGCACCAAGAATAGCGTCTACAGGGCAGGCCTGAATGCACTTGGTACAGCCGATGCACTCTGCTTCCCGGATAAACGCAACTTTCGTGACCGACTCCTGCCCATGCTCAGCATCCAGCGGCTCAGGCTCGACATCCAGCAGGTCAGCCAGCGTGTTGATGGTTGCCTGGCCACCGGGAGGGCACTTATTAATAGCATCACCATTAGCAATGGCTTCGGCATAAGGGCGACAGCCGGGATAGCCACACTGACCGCACTGGGTCTGAGGCAGAATTTCATTAATCTGGTCAACAATCGGGTTGCCTTCCACCTTGAAGCGGATAGAAGCAAAACCGAGAATGGCCCCGAAAATCAGGGCGAGAGCCAGAAGGGCTCCAATGGCGTAAAGAACAATTTCCATGGACTAGCGCAACCGCTCCTTCAGCTTTTTATGTCGTCTGGCATTTCTCATCATTGCTCGAAATCCTGCGCTCACAGTTTAATCAGCCCGGTGAATCCCATAAAAGCCAGTGACATCAGGCCTGCGCTGATCATACCAATGGCTGCCCCTCTGAATGGTGTTGGTACATCCGCAGCAGCGATGCGCTCACGCATGGCAGAAAACAGCACCAGTACCAGGGAAAAGCCGGCCGCAGCCCCAAAACCGTAGGTGGCCGAATCCACCAGTGAACTGTCCATACGGTTGGTGTTTAGCAGGGCAACCCCAAGGACTGCACAGTTGGTGGTGATCAGTGGCAGGAATACGCCCAGCACCTTATGCAGCAGTGGGCTGGTTTTGCGCACCACCATCTCGGTGAACTGCACCACCACGGCAATCACCAGAATGAATGAGATAGTCTTCAGAAATTCCAGGTTCAGTGGCAGCAGGATGTACTTGTACGTTAAATAGCTGCAGATAGAGGCCAGTGTGAGCACAAAGGTGGTGGCCATTGACATGCCCATGGCCGATTCCAGTTTGTTGGAAACGCCCATAAAGGGGCAGAGTCCAAGGAATTGGACCAGTACAAAGTTGTTGACCAGTATGGCGCTGACCAGAATCAGTATCAGTTCGCTCATTGGTTTCCCTGCTGCAATGCCTGACTTTTAAAGAGCCGGCCGATCAAAAATGCGGTTGGATACCTGATGGAAGGCGTCAAGTATATATTCCTGGAAAAAGCAGATAAATGACGTTTAAAGACGCAAATCGAATAACGATAAGCCGGTAACCGATTTGGGTGCTTTTTCCGGAAGACTCATCAGGTTTTAATTGAACAGCCCTGGCTCAGGAGGCGGGGATTATAACGCCACAACAGGCAGGATGCATGTAGTGATGCCTGTAATGAAGTTGAAGGTTACCGAATCACAAACAATGCATGCTATTTCCTCATAAATAAGCCTTTTTAGATCAACTATCTTAACTATCTGTTCATTAAATACAGATACCCGGGTTCACCACACGCTGGTGGACTGAAACCTCAGGATATACTCCCGCAGGAGTCTCGCCATGAATAAACCATTGGTCGTGATTACCGGAGCCAGCTCCGGTATCGGTGAAGCGGTTGCCAGGGCCATGAGTCAACTTGGGCATCCATTGTTATTACTGGCCAGAAGGGTCGAGCGTCTGGAGGCTCTGGATCTTCCGGATGCACTATGCCGGCGAGTGGATGTAACGGATCGTGATGCCTTGAAGCTGGCCATCGAAGAGGCGGAGTCCCGCTACGGAGATACGGACTGTCTGATCAACAATGCCGGGCTAATGCAGCTGGGGCGTGCCGACGAACAGGACCCTGCCGAGTGGGATGCGATGGTTGATGTGAATATCAAAGGCGTCCTGAATGGCATTTATGCCGTTGCTCGTCAGATGAAAGCCCGAAAAGGGGGAACCATTATTAATATCAGTTCAGTGGCTGGTATTAAGGGCTTTCCAAACCATATGGCCTATTGTGGAACCAAGTTTGCAGTGCATGGTTTGTCTGAAACGCTAAGAGAAGAGCTGGCTGACGACAGTGTACGGGTGGTAACCATCGCACCGGGAGCGGTAGAAACCGAGCTGCTGAGTCATACAACATCCAGTGAAATAAAGGATGGCTATGAACAGTGGAAAGATGGCATGGGAGGCGTTATTACTGCAGAAGATATTGCCCGCTGTATTTCCTTTGTTTATCAGCAACCGCAGAATGTCTGTATCCGTGAACTGGTGGTGACGGCTACCCGGCAAACGGCATAAGGTATTTTCACGTAGAAAACATCGCACTTTGATCTCATTATGATAAGTTAATCTGACTGACTCAGTGTTCGAGGTATGTGGCCATGGCGGGGAAAAGTGCGGTGGTACTTGGAGCCGGAATGGTGGGTGTTTGCTCTGCACTCCATCTGCAGAAAAGTGGCTACCAGGTGACACTGGTTGACCGGAAAGCGCCCGGGATGGAAACCTCGTATGGCAATGCCGGGCTCATTAATCGTGGCTCTGTCTTTCCGCTCAGTTTATCGGATATCACCCATCACCTGTCCGCGGCCCTGTTAAAAAATCACCCCAATGTGCATGTTCATTTGAGTCAGCTCCCGCATTACTGGCGCTGGCTCTATTATCTATTGGTTCGAAACAGCCAGTCTCGCTATGAAGCGTCGGTAAAGGGGCTGGACAGTCTCTTCCAGTATGCCGTTGCCGAGCACAGGAAACTGCTGGATATGTCCGGTTGTCGGGAATTGCTTCTGGAAAAAGGCTGGCTCCGGTTATACCGGGAAGAGGCGTCCTTCCAGGCTGTCCAATACCAGAGAGATTACTATGACCGGTTAGGTATTCGATATGATATTTTCGATCCGGAGGGGATCTCGGAACTGGAACCGGCGATCACCTCTGGTTTCCGTAAAGGGGTTTTGATCCGGGACACCGCTTCATTTGAGGACCTTTCCGAAGTCATCAATGGTTATGTAACAGCTTTTCAATCCTCCGGTGGTCAGTTCTGTCAGGCATCTGCTCAAACTATTACCAGAGAGGGTGACAACTTCCTGATTGAGACTCATGGGGAAAACATCAGAAGCCGTATAGTGGTGCTGGCACTCGGCCCATGGAGTGGGGAACTTTGTGAAAAGCTGGGTTATCGCTTTCCCATGGCTGCTGAGCGAGGGTATCACCAGCACTTCCAACCTTCGGATGCCTTTCAGTTGAGCCGACCGGTTCATGATGTGGAAGGTGGCTATGTTATGTCGCCAATGAAAAGCGGCTTGAGACTGACCACCGGTATTGAGTTGTCTGCCCGCGATGCGCCGCCAGTTTCAAAGCAGCTTTATCAGGCAAGTCACAATGCCCGCGACGTTTTTTCTCTGGGGAATCCCGTGGGTGAGGTCTGGGTTGGCAGCCGACCTTCCATGCCGGATGGTCTGCCGGTCATTGGCGAAGCACCGAGACACCCTGGCCTCTGGTTTGCCTTTGGGCATGGTCATGCAGGTGTGGGTATGGGGGCGATAACTGGGCGTTTGATTGCCGAGCTTATCAGTGGAGGAAAACCGGTTATTGATGTCTCTCCTTTCAGCCCGGCAAGGTTTAAGTAGCTGGCCATATGGATCGAATATTTCTGGCTACTTGAGCAGGTACTATGCAAGGCACAACGGAAGGAGCATAGCCCTAGCTATGTGACTGGAGTTGTAACACAGCAAAGTGCCTGAACAAGAAATCAGAAATATATGATTTCATCTGGTTAACTACTTATCGACTAATTCAACGTTCTCTGCTTTTTAGGATGCTCTGGGGCAGTCTTTCGGTCATCGATAAGATGCTGAATCGTCAGCACCGGGTGCTTCAATAGCAGACGAGGCCCAGCCCACTTCATCACTTCACGAATTTGTTGCCGTTGATCCGGCTTGTAGCAGTGAACATTGCAGTTAGCGCAGGTGGGTTTTTCATCACCATAGATGCAGCGCTCAAGGCGGCGCTTGCTGAAAGCCAGCAGTGAGAGGCAAACATTGCACAGGGTGGGGTGCTGGTGATGGTGCTTGCAGTAAAGCTCAATCATGCGGGTAACGGTGAAATATTCACGCGTCAGCCTGGGGTGATCTTTCAGGGGGCCTTCGAGAGCGAGGGGCATAAACAACGTAACCTTCTCTGTTTCGAGAAACCTATCCTCCCATAATCCGCCTTAATTGCCAAACTGGTGATATTTGTTTTGAATATGAGTGTTTCAGGTTTTTTAACCACAAAGTCACGAAGACACAAAGATGTAAAATGATATCCTCTGTGTCTTAGCGCCTTTGTGGTTTTATTCAGGTGCTTTAAAGGGATCCTGTTTATTCGAATGTCCCTTTAACAATGGCTTCACCATTGGCAACCATCCACTGCCCTTTGGCGATGGTATCGGTCAGTTGCAGGGAGTCCTGATCCAGCAGAACCACATCACCATCCAATCCGGATAGCAACTGCCCTTTTCTGTCTTCAAGACCAATCTGATGGGCTGCGTTGGTGGTTACTGGAGCCAGCATCTGGGAAAGGGTTAACCCTTTCTCAACTCCCCGGCGAACTTCGATCAGCAGGGAATCCGGAGTACCTACGCCCATCCCGATGATACGGGTACGGTTTTCATTCCACTTTGGCATGGAGCCACCGGCATCGGAACTGAAGGTAAAGCGTGATTCAATTCCTTCTTCAATACTCATCCGGGTGGCATCAGCACAGGTGATTTTGCCGGCTCCACCATCGTCATGAAGAATGCCCGTGCCGTCTATATAGGCGCCCATTTTCGCCAGCCTGACCGCGGACTCCCAGGTGTCCGGACGGTTAATATGGGTAGGCACGAAACGTTCTGGCTGGTAATCACTCACTTCAAGGATGTCGAACACTTGATCAAGGCAGGCTTTTCCAGCACCGGTATGTACCGTGATGATGCCTTTTTTATTGGCAATCAACGAGGCTACCCGTACTTCACTGACCAGGTGGCCCAGTTCATCACGGGTGACAAACGGACCACGATGATCGGCAACGGCCAGCTTTACACCGATAACCGGGTCAATAAAGGCAATATCCCGTTGTACCGAGCCGGTAATCGTTGGGGATGGCAGATGATAAGCACCGGTGATCATTACTGCGGTGATGCCTTCTTCATTGAACGCTTTGGTTTTGGCGTAAAGGCTTTCAACATGCCGGGACAGTGAGTCTGTACCCAGTAATCCAAGTGCAGTGGTTACACCGTTAAGAGTTTGCTGGGTCAGGGTAAGTTCTGGAGTGCGGGTTCGGTAACCACCTTCACCACCACCGCCAATAAAGTGCTGGTGTGTATCAACCAGACCGGGGATAGCCAGTTTGCCCTGACCATCAACCACTTCAACAGGGCCAATCAGACCGGATTCATTGATGTTTTCTTCTATGGCCAGAATTTTGCCATTAGAAATCAGAATATCTTTTCGGCCGAGGGCTTCGGGAGCAAAAACATCGGCGCCTTTGATCAATAGCTGCATGATTCGAAATTCCTATTTCGGGTCCAGTGCCGTGCGCAGGCCGTCACCCAGAACGTTGCAGCACAAAACGGTAAGAAAAATACAGAGCCCGGGATAGAGAGTGAGGTACATATAACCATCTACTGCTATAAAGTCCCGGCTGGAAGCGAGCATGGCACCCCACTCAGGCGACGGTGGCTGAGCACCCATACCGAGGAAGCTGAGGCTGGCAGCCGTCAGAACCGATGTGCCTACCCGCATGGTGAAATAGACCAGAATGCCACTGATGGTGCTGGGCAGAATATGCACAAACATGATGCGACTGTGGCTCGCGCCCATGGTGGTGGCTGCACGAACAAACTGTGAGTTAAGCACTGACAGTGCCGAACTGCGGGTAATCCGGGCAAAGGTCGGCGCACTGAAAATGGCGATGGCAATGATGACGTTCATAATGCCGCCGCCCAGCACTGCAACAATGGCAATGGCCAGCAGAAAGCTGGGAAAGGCAAACAGGACATCGGCCGCACGCATGACGATGCTGTCCAGCCAGCCCCCTCGGTAGGCGGCCAGAATGCCGATAAATGAGCCGGTCAGGGCACCGATCGTGACGGAAAGAAAACCAACCGTCAGTGAGACTCGGGCGCCATAGACCAGACGGGTAAACAGATCGCGGCCATAGATATCCGTGCCGACCCAGTTCTCGGGTGAGGGCGGCATCAGAATGCGGTTATAGTCAAAGTCGTTTGGCCCATGGCTCAGCAGGAGCGGGGCAAATAGCGCCATCAGTATCATAATGAGCAGGGTGATGCCTGCAGCAATGGCCAGCTTTTCCCGTTTGAAACGCATAAGAAAGAGCTGGAACGGCGAAACGGATGGCGAGGTCGTCGTACTGCTCATTTGAGTCGAACCTGCGGATTAATAACGGTGTAAAGCACATCAACGACGAAGTTGATCATGACAAAGTGGAATGAGTAGAGCAGCAGCAGTGTCTGCACCACCGGATGATCTCGGGCGACGACTGACTCAATCAGCAAAGAGCCAAGACCGGGCAGACCAAAAATGGCTTCAACGACAATGGAGCCACTGAGAATAAAGCCGATCTGCAGACCAATGACCGTGATGATGGGCAACATGGCGTTCCGCAGGGCGTGCACATAAGTCACGTTAAAGCGTTTTACCCCTTTGGCCCGGGCAGTCTGGATATAGTTTTCTGAGAGCACATCCAGAAACGCGGAACGGGTAAAACGGGCGATTACCGCAGTACCCATCATACCCACGGTAATGGCAGGCAGGGTCAGGTCGGCCAGTGACTGAAAACCGGTCGGATTAAACCATTGCAGCTTCACGGCAAAGATTTGGATCAGAATAAGGCCGAACCAGAATTCGGGCACTGAAATGCCCGATACTGAAAAGACCATACATGCCCGATCCAGAAACCTGGACTTGTGGGTTGCTGCAACCACACCCAGGATAATACCAGCGGGAATAAACCACAGGGATACCAGGGTCAGTTTGGCAGTCAGCACATAGCGATGGGATAACACGTCATAGACGGCATCACCGGAAATGAGTGACGTGCCAAAGTCCAGTTGCAGCAGGTTGACCATGAAGAGATAAAACTGCTGGTGAAGCGGGAGGTTGAGTCCCAGCTTCTGTCGCAGAATTTCCATCTCCTGAAAGGTCGCATCTTCACCGGCAATCATGCGTACCGGGTCACCTGGCAGCATGTGCACAAAGAAGAAGGCCAGAATGGCAATGACCAGCATGACGCCCAGGGTGCCCATCAGGCGTTTGAGGATATATTGCGGCATTACGGTCTTTTACCTTAATTTACCAGTGCTACGTCACCGACACTGATAGAGCCGTCCGGAAGGAACTCAATACCACTGAGTTTTCTGCTCTTGCCGATAGTGCGGTAGTCAACTGTCGTAAAAATAACCGGAGCATCCTGCCAGGCCAGTGTCTGAATCTGGTGATAGATCTTTTCCTTCTGGGCCGGATCCTGAACCAGCTGACCTTCTTTCAGCAGTGAATCAATCTCATCGTTAGAGTACAGGGAGTAGTTGGAGCCACCACCGGTGCCATAAATCGGACGCAGTGCCCAGTCAGCAGTACCGCTGGAAGAAGACCAGCCCGCATCAAAGATAACTGGACGTGATGGGTCATCTTTCAGCGTGTCACCCGCGGCATAATGGCTGGCGGTATCCCGTGGAATGATTTCCAACTCAACATCAATGGCGGCCAGCTGCTGCTGAAGGAACTCAGCAGAACGCAGAGAGAGCGTATTGTTCTTGGCCCATAGGACGGCTTTAAAACCATTGGGGTAGCCAGCTTCTTTCAGAAGGGTTCTCGCTTTGTCCAGGTTGTAGGTGTAGGCAGGCTGTTCTGCAAACGTCTCCAGATTATCCGGGATGGGTGACTTGAGAGGTGCGGCGTCGCCGTTATAAACCACCTTGGCAAATGCTTCTTTATGGAAGGCATAGTTCATCGCATGACGCACTTTCTCATTCGCGAAAATTTCGTTCTTGGTGTTCAGTGAATACCAGCGACCGATGATGGTGGGTACCTGAACATTTTCAATTTTCGGGTTGGCGGCGATGACCTTTTTCATGGCCGGGGCTACGTTGGCAATAAACTGGGCCTGACCCGATTGCAGCATGGCCAGCTGGGAGCCGGCTTCCGCAACGGTGCGGAACTCAATACCATCGACTTTTACCGGTCCACGCCAGTAATCCGGGTTAGCCTTAAAGCTGACGGTGCTGCCGCGAACCCATTTGTCAAAGACAAAGCGTCCAGTGCCTACGGGGTTTTTCTGGATGTCTTCACCGTATTTTTCCAGGGCTGCGGGGCTGATCATGCCCTGGGAAGGGTGCGTGATGGAGTTGATGAAGTTATTGGACGGCTCTTTCAGAACGACTTCCAGAGTGTCGTCGGCCAGAACATTAAACTAAGCAACGTTGGACAGCAGAGATGCACGACGGAGTTTGTGCTTAATTTCATGCTCAAAGTTGTATTTGACGGCAGCTGCGTTGAAGTCAGTGCCATCGTGGAACTTGATGCCTTTGTTCAGGTTGATGGTATAAATTTTTCCATCGTCACTGACCTTATAACCGGTGGCCAGGTTGGGCACCACTTCCATTTTATTGTTAAAGGTAAAAAGACCTTCATAGGCGGCACCGGCTACCGACATATCCAGCGTGATGGAAGCGTTGTGTGGGTTCAGTGTTCGGACGGAACTTTCAATCGCGACCACGATATGGGAGGCCAGCGCCTGCCCGGTAAAACTGGCAGCAAGAGCCGCCGAAAGAACCAGTGACTTCATTCGGTTCATGGTTAATCCTTTTGGTTGGAGTAAGCAGCTAACCATATGGAAATCATATATTTCTGACTCCTTGTTCTGGCGCTCTGCTGTGTTACAACTCCGGTTACATAGCTACGGCTATGCTCCCTGCGTTGTGCCTTGCATAGCACCAATCCAAGTAACCAGAAATATTCGATTTCATATGGCCAGCTGCTTATTTGATGCCCTGAAACCCACCTCGGTAATTTCCCCCCGGGGCTTCAGGACTGGATTGGTTGTTATTTACACCGCTTCACGCATCGGTTGACTACTGACGTTTATGACATCCTTTGTGTATCGTTCCATCGCCACCTTATGGCCAGGCGACACATCAATCATTTCCTGAGGGGCTGGCGAATCACCCACCGGAAATACCGGATCTGGAACTTCGTCGGTAATCAATTCGAAGGTTTTCTGGCGACGGGTTGAGAAATCAATTTGTGGTATGGCTGCCAGCAGCTTACGGGTATAGCTGTGTTGCGTATTCTCGAAAATGGCGCGGCGATGACCCACTTCCACCAGTTGCCCCTTGGTCATGACCAGTACACGGTGGCAGACACGTTCGATAACGGCCATATCGTGGGATATGAAAATAAAGGACACACCGAGGTCGCGCTGAAGTTCCATCATCAGGTTCAGCACGGTGGCCTGTACGGATACATCCAGTGCGGAAACCGACTCATCGGCAACGATGATTTTCGGGTTGGTGGTCAATGCCCGGGCAATATTGACCCGTTGCAGCATGCCGCCGGAAAACTCATGGGGATAATGGCGATACAGCTCTGGTGCAATGCCTACCTGTTGCAGCAGTTCTTTGGCACGAATCTCCCTTTCTGCCGAGGTCATTTCCGGGCAGTGAATGATGAGAGGTTCTTCTACTGCCGCGCCGATGGTCATACGGGGGTTCAGTGACGCCAGGGGGTCCTGGAAAATAAACGAGATATCTTTCCGAATCAGTTCACGCTGCTCAGGCGTTGGCTCCAGCAGATTGATGTCACCATAATGCACGTCACCCGTCGCTTCTGGAAGCAGGCCGAGAATGGCGTTTCCGATGGTAGATTTCCCGGAACCGGATTCACCCACGATCCCCAAAGTTTCGCCGTGGTAGAGATCAAACGACACGTTGGCAACCGCATGAATTTGATGAGTCACTTGTCCAAAGAAATTGTGACGGCGGGGGAAAATTACCTGCAGGTTGCTGGCAGTAAGAATAGGCTTCTGGCTGTAGTCCACTTGATGCCCGTCTATCTGGGCAACGTTACCACCTTTGCCCGCCAGCTCTTCTTCCATGGTCAGTACCGGGAACGAGCGAGGCAGATCGGTTCCGCTCATTTCTCCCAGCTTGGGGGCTGCGGCGAGCAGGGCTTGGGTATAGGCGTGTTGTGGTGAGGTGAAGATCTGCTCCAGAGTACCGGTTTCCACCAGTTCGCCTTTGTACATTACGGCCACGCGGTCGGCGATTTCATACACCACGCCCATATCATGAGTAATGAATATTACCGCCATGTTCAGTTCTTTCTGCAGCTCTTTAATCAGGCCCAGTATCTGTGCCTGAATGGTCACATCCAATGCGGTGGTCGGCTCATCGGCAATCAACAGTTTGGGTTTGCAGGCTAGTGCCATGGCAATCATGACCCGCTGCCGCATGCCACCAGACAGTTGGTGAGGATAAACGGAAAGAATCTTGCGACCACTGGGAACGCGAACCAAGTCCAGAAGCCTGCCAGCCTCTTCCAGAGAATCCTTCATGGTTTTGTTCTGGTGAATACAGATGGCTTCGGCAATTTGTTTGCCGACGGTCATCACCGGGTTAAGTGAGGTCATTGGATCCTGGAAGATCATGGAGATCTGATCACCCCGAATCTCTTCCAGCTCTGTCTGTTTCAGGCTGACCAGATCCAGTCCATTGTTCTCAATAGCGGTATCATCGGCTGTCCCCTTATGCAGCCAGATGGAACCATGCATATCGGCTCTTTCCCCCAGCAGACCCATAATGGACTTGCTGAAAACCGACTTGCCAGAACCAGACTCTCCCACAATGGCCAGTATTTCGTTGTATGCCATGCCGATGTTAATGTCTTTCAACACCTGTTTTGTCCCCAGCAAGGTGTCGAAATTCACATTGAGATGACGTGCTTCTAATAATTTACTCACATGACAGTCCAAATTTTTTGCCCCTGATACATAGGCAAGCTTGCCTCTGCGGGGTGATCGCTATTGGAAATTGCAGCCACGGGCTCTTTTGAGCTTCTCAGATTTTATTGTTCATTTATTCAGCAAAAAATGCTGTAAATTATTTTTCAAACAGTTTTATTTCGTATTTTTTTTATATTTTTAGCTAAATTTTCATTAGGGAAAAATAGGTATATTTCGCATCTGCTGATGTTTATGGGTGTTTCTGGCGGGATGTGGAGAGGGATAAATCAGGCCTTTTGGGCAATAGTCTGGCTATTTATCTTGTCAGGCAATACTGTGTAACCGAGGAACATTGTGCTCATTTAAATGGGAATGAAATAGTAGAATGATCTGCTGCTCTTTTGAAAAACAGGATAAAGAACCATGATGATTTTTGTTTTTCAGCTTGAACATCTATCTATTCGGTCGCTGCTCTTATAGACACTGACTCCCGAATAATCGTCTTTCGGTTGACGTAAAATTGAGCGTTTTAACTTTAGTGTCATGTGCTGTTATTCTCCCGCTCACTGTTTTAAAAAAATGTCGATTTGTACACTATGTGTGCAATGTAATGGGAAGTCATAAAAAGATGTCTGAGTCCGTCAGCCGGGAAACACTTGAAAAGGCCAAACTCAATCAGGAAACCTCAAAAATAGCCTGGTCTGAACTGCAGCGTTACTTTGCCCAGGGCGTTGTGCTTTGTGTGGATGATTCACTGGATCTGATTGAGGTTAGCTACCAGGTCTCAGTCGATAATAAGTCAGCGGTAGAAGCCTGGGTGGAACAGGGCGTATTGGGAGCAGTTAGTGATGAACAGGCACAGTCCTGGTTTGCAGACGACCGTGATCTTTGGGCTGTTGTGGTTAGACCCTGGGTGCTTGTTCAGGAAAGAGTACAGGAACGGTTTTGAGAAAAGAAAAGGAGATAACAGTCTGAATGCTGGAGATTGCTGACGGTATCATCATTACCGAAGATGACATTGAGTTCAGTTATATTCGAGCCCTGTACATGATTTCAAAGAGTTTGGCGTGCTCAGGGGCTCGTAAAGCTGTCATACGAAAGCCGAATTTGCTCAGGAATACCGTGCGTCTTTCAGGCAAGTCCGACGTAAACGGACGCCTGCTTTACGAGCCATAGTGAATCCAAAATATATACTGTAGCTCGTCATTAACTGCCTGCTGGCTTTCAGAATGTGAGTTAACCGGTCAAGTGGGAACGCCCCCTGAGTATAAAACAGCCAGCAGTGATTTTTCTTACTCCCTGACAGTGGTTGAAGGCAGCATGGGCTACAGCCATGAGCTACTAAAAAGTCAGGAATGCATCAGGTCAATAGTTCTGATTCATGATACGACAGTTCGAAAGACGCTCGGTATTCCTTTGCTGCCAAGCCTTATCACAAAAGCTCTCACTTTGGCTGAATACATCAAACTCTTTGAAATTATGTGCTAGAGCATGGGGATAAAAAATGGTGTCTTTTGTCAATAGTTGTATGACTTGAAATTCCTATTTCAGATCCAATGCACCATGTGCAGGCCTTTACTCAGGATGTTACAGCATAGAACGGTAAGAAAAAATTAAGGCTAGGGGGGGGGGAACCGATAGATTATATCATTAGTCCAACTTTTTTATCGACCAAAATGACATAGCCATTAGATATTTGAAATATATTGAATTAGAACGCCTGTGTTACATGGTTCTAATCATTTTTGAATTGAGATTTTAGCCTAACTGTCTTTTAGAAAGGAAGCCACAATGCCTAATAATAGTATATCAAAGATAAATGCTAACTTACTTCAGATGATAAATAATAACTTGGAGGCTTCTGGGGAGAATCTTGGTCGATATGGCCTCAATGAAAATAATGAAGTGGTTTTTAATCAACGAAGCGTTTCAGAAGGTGACTACATTCGATTGATAGTGCATTTATCTGAACAGGGGATAGATGGAGAACGCTTGCTGGAAAGAAGAATGAAAACTTCGGAAGTGCAATCTCATTTACAAAAGCTGGCCAATAAGGAAAAGCGTGAAAAAGCTTCGGGAAATGGGGATAAGGGCACCCTGAATGGCTTGCCTGCAGTGGGTAACGCTGGAAAAGGTATGGAGGACAGGAAGCCCCAGACACCGTATGAAAGTAAGGGAGCTCGGCCGAAGATAGCGCTTCAAAAAAGGGCGCATATTATTCCTCCGCCACGGACATCGCCTTTACCTGACCCTGTCAGCACTGCCAGACCGAAGAGAGTCCTTGTTCAATTGAGCTGCGAGGAAAGGGAGGCTTTGCAGGATCAGCGTAAAAATTACCATGAAACATTGGCCGCTTTGAGAAAAAAGGAGCAAGAAGCAAAGGAAATATTTAGTCGCATTGCCAAGGTTAAAGGGAGCTCTAAGAAGCAGGATAATATGGCAATGACGTTTGCAGCTACTCGTGGAGCTGTAAATGTTAATTCTTGGCTTAATAGCAGTGATGGAGACCTTTTCAGTAAGGCTTCAGCCTGTGTGACTGTTTATGCACAGGAAAGGCCAAAAATACTGAATGCCGTGAAAGATTTTTGCCCGGCTGGTAAAAATCCCGGCGAGCTGGCTGGTAAACTCCTTTCTGGAGTAAGAGAAGGGCTTGAATCACAAATGTATGAGCCAGGAAATAGAAGGCGGAACAGAGTTGATAATACTGATAAAGATGCCATCGTTGAAAAGTTTAGCCCTGCTTTGAGAAGTACAAAGAAAGAGGAAGGATTAAGAGAGAAGTTTCAGTTTGCAAAAAGACAGAGAAGAGCTGATTTTGAAGCGTATATCTGGAAATGCTGTGTATTTAATCAGAATGGTAAACTGGATGCTGGTGGAACGGTTTCACAGATGAGGAAGGCTGTGCCTGTTGGAAGCCTAAGTGAACCTATGATCAAAAAACTGAGAGATTGGATTTATCTTGTTGAGAGAAAAAAGAACGCCCCATATGGAGTCAGGTTTTTTGAATTAAAACAAGGGATCTTGAAAAACATGGGGGTGTATGACCTTTCCCGTCTCATCAGTAAAATGACCAGAGAAGAGTTTAAAATATTTCAGAGCGTATACGAGGAAAAAATTGCTGCGGGTGCATTGGGGAAAATATCCAAGTCAGTTTTGGTTGAATCTATTGTGAATGAGGAAATGAAGAAAATTCCTGCAGGACCGAAAAGTTCAAAGGGGGCTTCAGATCATTACAAAGAGCAAATGAGAGTAGTTCGAATCAGTCTTGAAAACTATGCCAGGGCAGTTTTAGAAAAAGCAATGACCACATTAAGTGACACCCCACATATACCCGATGACCTGATGTATGATCAGGCAGTGGCGTATGAGTTGGTTCGAGGGAAGAAACATGATTCATGGGGGCTAAAACACAGGTTTGAGGGTACGTGGTTTAAATGGAATAGAAATAGTAAAACGTTTGAAGTTTGCTCCAGAGATGAGTCAGAAAAATCCTATGCCAGCAATAAGCACCTTTTGAGTTGTTTTGATGATGAATTATTTGCCCCTTGGGATGCTCCTGTTTCTACAACAGAAGATCAGAAGGCAGGGGCTGGTAATAATCCTAAGGAAGAGCTGAAAGCGTGGGATCCTATTCCTGCTGATAAAATCATGTTAAACAATGAGGATGGTTTGGCGTTTCATGAGGTAAAGGGCATGATTGACGAAAAGCAGAATGCCTTAGAAAAAGCCTTAAAAGAAGTTAAGGCTTATTGTGAAAAAGCGACAAATGAATTGTCGGCTTTGGCGGGTTTGATTTTTACAGAGGGAAATACAGCTATTACTGATTTGAGTGATGAAAACAGACCCCTGAAATTAGGTGAGAAATTTGGTGAGCTTGATGGTAATGTGAAGGAGGATTTGACAGATGCACTAGAGTCAGTAATTTCAAAAGGTAATAGCGAAAAAATTGCAAATGATATGCTGCGTTACTGCTATGAAGCCGTTTGTGATTTAGTTGAAGAAGAAAAAAGAGGGCTGAGTGATGCGCTCTCTATGACTACCCATGCTGGTCTTCAAGAGGAAAGGTACAGGGAGTTAAGAAGAGACCTGAAGAGCCTTAAGAACTTCAGTATTGATGCCAAAACGGAACTGATAGCAGAGCAACTCATGGATACTGTATGTAATAAGTTAGAAAAGTCGGAATACAACCCTATTGGTGTTGTTGATTTACCGGAACCTGACATGGATAAAGATACATGGGCTGCAACTCCAGAAGCTGAGAAGTGGTTGGAGAAATTTAATAATAAAGAGCATCAAAGCGTAATGATTGCGAAAGTTTATACCAGACGTTTTTTAAAAAAAGCCTGTATGCTTCTATATAAAATGCGCTCCCATGAACCACCTATGTCGTTAAGGTGGAAAACAGAAGGTGAAGTATTGGATAAACGTGATTGTGAACTATGGAGAGCACGTGAAAAGAAATTAAGGCCAGGAGCGAAGATTGATTTTGTTGTCTGGCCTGCTTGCTACTTATATGAAGACGAAGGTGCGCCGATGGTAAGCAAGGGCACTCTAAAGCCAAAGTGATACATAACTAAGAGGCCGTTGTAAAAGTTATTGGTCAATAACTCAGACTGAAAGAGCCTGTAAATAATTCTGTGTAAACGCCACCAAAACTATTACTCCTTGAACCGGTCAGGAAACATAATTTCAAACCGGTTCATGGCTGCTTTCCAGTTCCTGATCGGCATGGTCCATTTCTCGGAAGCTTTTTCCATGGCCAGATAGATTACCTTCATGACTGACTCATCAGTCCGAAAAATCTTCCGGTTCTTGATCGCCTTACGAATGACGC
>NZ_LUKQ02000608.1 GCF_001647025.1 Endozoicomonas atrinae | reverse complement strand
CGGCAACTGGACGAACCAGTGGTGATTCCCTGGGGCTTAGGACAGAAAGCCAGGGATGAAAACATCACCAGCAACTATGGCGGTGAAACCGATCCGAACGTGGTGGAGAAACCGCAACCCGAGCAGCCGGATATCAGGGAGAGCTATTTACTTATGAATATTATCAGCGTAGTCACCTTGCCAGATCGTACCCCCATCGAACTGAACGATTTAGAAATAGAATTAGATATAGACAGCTTCAGCTGGAGCCTGACCGGACAGCTATGGGGAGCGTCCAGCCTGGCCATGATAGAACCAGATACCAGTGGGCCAAAGCAGGTAGAGATAAACATCAATGGCTGGGTTTGGGTATTCATTATTGAGCGATACAGCACTGATCGCCGATTTGGGAATGAACGATACACCGTGACCGGCAGCAGTCGAAGCCAGCTGCTCGCCGCCCCGTATGCACCCAAGCGCAGCAAAAGCAGCGCCAGTGACATCAACGCCAAACAGGCCATCAGTGAGGAGCTGGCCAATACCGGCTTTACCGCCAGCTATCCCAACCTGAACGACTACAGCACCCCTGACTGGATTATTCCCGGTGGTACTTTCAGCTATCAGCACCAGACGCCCATGGAGGTTATTGCACGACTAACCACCAGCGCCGGATCGGTGGTGATTCCTGCCCGAGACAGTGACCAGCTGAACATCCAACCCCGTTATCCGGCAAGCCCTTGGAACTGGGGCACCGCCACGATGGATAGGATTATTCCCGCCAGCATGGTCATCAGCCTGAGCGCCAGCTGGCGACCCGAACCGGAATACAACGCCGTGTATGTTTCAGGTACCCATGTGGGCGTAGCAGTCAACGTTAAACGCAGCGGAACCGCAGGGGATGAACCAGCGCCGGATATTTTGGAAGACTGGCTGACAGAGACCCAGGTCAACACCGAGCGAGGCCGGAACGAACTGGCCAAAGGCGGTCACCAGAGCATCACCACCATCGAACTGCCGCTGACCGACACCAACACCGCCCCCGGACTCATTGAGCCAGGGATGCTGGTCGAGGTTCAGGACA
>NZ_LUKQ02000607.1 GCF_001647025.1 Endozoicomonas atrinae | reverse complement strand
GGCAGTCTGGCAGATAACCATGCCCTGCTATTAGACAGTTATCACAAAGTGCGCTTTGTCCCTAATGATGACTACAACGGCGATGCCACCTTTGACTTCCGTGCCTGGGATAGAACCTCCGGTACTGCGGGACAGTATGAAGATGCCAGCAGCCATGGCGGTACCACGGCCTTCAGTGCCGATGCCATTTCAGCAACGATTTCATTAACCGCTATCAATGATGCGCCAGTTCTGACGCCCTCCGGCGGCACCGTTGCTGCCTCGGCAGAAGCAACATCTGGCGGCGGCTTTTATAATGCCATGGCCGCCACCAGTGACGGTGGCTATCTCCATGTCTGGAACAGTTCGGGCGATACCATTAAAGCCCAGCGTTATGACAGTCAGGGGGGGGCTCAGGGTGCAGAAATTACTGTTCACGATGACCCAAATAATAAAACCAGCTATAGCCGTAGCGTAACGGTATTAGACGATGGTGGTTTTGTTGTCAGCTGGTCTCACTACCTCTTTAACGGCTCGGATTCCGTTAATGTCTGGTCACAAGTTCATAATGCCGATGGCAGCGTACGCCAGGCCGCTTTCCAGCTGAATACTCAACACACCTTCCTGGGACAAAGTGGCGTTCAATCAGCCGCCTTGCCCGATGGCGGTTTTGTCACCGTCTGGGATGACCAACACGAATACACCAGCAATGGCGGTCAGAGTGATCTGTATATGCGTCGCTATGATGCCGATGGTACTCCCAGAGATGCCCAGGAAATTCAGATCACAATCAGCAGCGTCGATCAGGAGTACCCAGCCATTACCGTTCTCAATGACGGTAATATTGCACTGGCCTGGCGGGAAGACGGCGGCACAATACACAGCCAACGGGTGGATAGCCAGGGCAACACCATCGGTAGTCCGATTCAATTAACTGAAAGCACCTCCAATGACGTCGGTGAAGCCCCTGCGATCGCCTCACTCAGCAATGGCGGGTATGTGGTTACCTGGATGGATTCTACCGGTGCTGATGGTCAGGGCTACGGTGTTTACGCCCGTATTGTCGATAGCCAGGGCCAGACAGTAGGCAGTGAATTTGCCGT
>NZ_LUKQ02000606.1 GCF_001647025.1 Endozoicomonas atrinae | reverse complement strand
CCGTCTTTGTTATCGCCGCTGATGATTACGGCTCAGTTTGGCAACCTAGCACCGCTTATGTTGTGGGTGACGTTATCAGACCGCCAAACTTCCAGGGCTATGTCTACCTTTGCACATTGGCAGGAACGACCAGCAGCACCGAACCCGTGTGGTGGTTGGATACCGACAGCAACCAGAGCATCGGCACCGCCCAATTTCAGGCAAAGCCATTTAGCCGACCATTAGCACATGGCCCGATTTTGCCGACCATTATCCCCAGTGCATAACGATGGCTTACGACCCCTCCGCAAGCACCGATTTTATATTCAGCCTGCAGGCCTACCAGCCTGCGGTGGATTTCGCTTTTTATCCACAGAAGGCATACACCTTTACCACACCGCCCTCGGTTGTCCGTTTTTGCCAGAGCCAATGGCAGACCAGCCAGCCACAGCAGAGTGACCAAAGCGCCGCTTATGGCAGCAGCCTGACGATAGATGCCACCAGAGCGCAAAGCAGTCACCAGGCAACACCGCTGGAAGCCCATGCTGTCGGGTTTTTCTGGGGCGAGGTGGCGAGTTTGCAGGAAACCGTACAAATTAGTCATGGCCAGAGTCAGGACAAAGAGAACCGCATTAGTGGACACTGGCAGCAGTCGCCCACCAAGCAGAGCCACCAGCGCCAGGGATGGGACAACAGCCTCCAGCCCCAAGACCAGCGCACCGAGCATGACTGGCAGACACCACCCGAGAAAGACGCCCTGCGGCTGGCCAGCTTTCGACGTGTGGATGAATTCAGCCCACCGCACCAGCAGGAAAACCTCGGCTACCGGATCCCCGAAGCCAGCCTGCTGAATTTCCAGTTTGCCGGACAGAGCTACACACCGGCCACCAGCCCTGACGTGTTTTTCAGGATGGGCAGAGCCATCGAGCAAAAAGTTATCCAGCCAAGGGACAGCCGAACCGGTTTCAGCTTTCAGAGTAACCGGCAACTGGACGAACCAGTGGTGATTCCCTGGGGCTTAGGACAGAAAGCCAGGGATGAAAACATCACCAGCAACTATGGCGGTGAAACCGATCCGAACGTGGTGGAGAAACCGCAACCCGAGCAGC
>NZ_LUKQ02000605.1 GCF_001647025.1 Endozoicomonas atrinae | reverse complement strand
GATAATTATCAATTGCTTGGAGGATAGGTCGGGCTCTGGCGGGGAAGAGAGGGGGCGAGCGGGGTTATGAAGCTACTGTCGCAGTCAGAATTCGCCAAACGTCAAGGCTGGAGCCGACAATATGTGGGAAAACTGGTCGGGTCTGGCAAGATCCAGCTGGTCAATGGGAAGATTGATCCAGAGCAGGCGATGGCCGCCATTAAGGCCCAATCGGAGCCTTCCAACGAACTGAGAACACAGACCAAAAGCGAAGCTGTTTTACCCACATCGCCCACGGATTCACGACAGGCCGTTGACTTCGTCACAGCCCGCACCATGCGGGAAGCCTTCAAGGCCAAAATGGCCAAGATGGAGTATGAAGAGAAGGCTGGCAAGCTGACCGATGCATCCAAAGTCAAAGCAGACGCTTTTCGAGCTGGCAGGATTGTCCGGGATTCGTTGCTTGGCATACCCGACCGGTTGTCGGATGTGTTGGCAGCGGAACAGGATCCGGTTCAGGTAAGAAAACTATTGATTGATGAACTGGAAACCATTCTGAATGAACTGAGCAGCAACCCGTAGATAAAACAACGCCCCGGTCAACGGGGCGATAAGCTCAGCATTTCCAAGTTGTTATTGTTATTTCCCTGGTGGCCATCCTGGCCATTGGTTCCGTCCTGGAACACATGCTGAGTTATTTCCTTTACAACGAATCATTACCATTAAACGTGCCAACTTTTCGGTTTGCCCATGCGCCAGGGGCTTAGAGATTATCGGTCGGTTTACATAATCTTTAGATATGGGTAGGTGTAACGCCTGTTTGTCACCTTTATAAACAAACAATCGTATGAATAATCCCTATTTCTCAGGCTTTTTTGCGGGGCTGAAACCGGATACCCGCCTGACGGTTTCCGAGTGGGCGGATGAGCATCGCATCTTGCCCATGAAGTCCGCCAAGGAAGCCGGTCGCTGGAGAACGGCAAGAACCCCCTACCTGAAAGAGATCATGGATTGCCTTTCGCCTTCCTCTTCCGTGGAGCAGGTGGCGTTTATGAAAGGGGCTCAGGTGGGCGGTACGGAGTGCGGCAATAACTGGTTGGGGTATGTGGT
>NZ_LUKQ02000604.1 GCF_001647025.1 Endozoicomonas atrinae | reverse complement strand
TAGACAACCTGCCTGACACTGGTACCGAGATACAAGTGGATTATCAGGAAGGCACCAGCGCCGGTGGTCAGGTGAACGTTGCCATCGATGGCCAGGGCGTAATGAGTGGCACAATTCCCGGTGCGCCATTATTGCCCGGTTCCATACAGTTGCAGTTTCTAGTGGAGCAGTTATCCAATATTGAGAACGATGTATATGGCGAAGATTGGACGAACTACGAAACTACAAGAAACGTTGCAAAGCAGATCAGCGATGACACAGCGGGTGGCTGGCGTGGCGTAACAGGCACCATTGACTATCAGACCGGGGATTTTACGGTTCTGGCCTTGCAGGATTACAACTATACAGAATACAGCAATGTCTCTCGCTCTGTTGCTGGTCGCACTTATTACCGGGTAGAAAGCACCAACACCACCAGAACCCAGACCTTTAACGGCAGCAGCATCACCGCCATCGCCCAGGCCAGCAACCTGAGTCATGCGCCCTACAGCGAAACCTTACCATCACCCGAGCTGACCCTGGATTTATTGCCCTTAATCAGCGATACCCTACTGCCGGGCAGCGTGGTGTTTAGTTGGAACGGGCAGACTTACTATGACCGGGATGGCCAGGTGTTCACCGATCTCAGCACCGAAACCAACGCAGGCCTGCAGGTAGGCAGCATTGACTACAGCGGTGGCGTGGTCACGTTAGCCACTTATCCACAGGGCGGCTTTTCCAGCGCCACCATTGAAGCGGCTGCCACCATCGGCCCGGGGTTCAAAGTCGACGCCGTGGCCTTTCGTACACCGGGCTCGCCGGTTCGATTGGGCAGTTTGCAGCTAACCGCCGTGAGAGTGGATAACGGCGACATCATTACCGCCAGCGCCGACTTTAACGGCGAGATAAACACCAGTGAAGTGCAGGGAAAGATCGACACCACCACCGGCAGGTGTGAGATTCAATTTACCAACGGCTCAGATCCAATTTTCGTCATACCGCAGAGCATACGATATAACTGCATTGTGGAAACCAGCCTGCCGCTGGACGCCGAACTGATCGGGCTAGACCCGGTGCGTTTACCACCGGATGGCAAGGTGCCCATTTTCA
>NZ_LUKQ02000603.1 GCF_001647025.1 Endozoicomonas atrinae | reverse complement strand
CGTTCGGCATAAACTAATTCAACTTTTAACCGGCTAAAGAATGACTCCATAGCTGCATTATCCCAGCAGTTACCAGGTCTGCTCATACTGGGCTCTCCACCATATCGCCGAATCAAACTCTGGTAACGAGTAGCCCGATATTGAACACCACGATCTGAATGGATAAGCAGCCCAGGCTCTGTTGATCGCTGAGCAAAAGCCATTTCCAGAGCACGGGTTACCAACGACTCAACCATGGTGGTATCTAAAGCCCAGCCGATGATCCGGCGAGAATAAAGATCCATCACAGTTGCGAGATACAACCATCGGCTTTTTACTCGGATATAGGTGATATCAGTTGTCCACTTGCGGTTTGGCTTATCGGCCTGAAAGCAGCGGCGCAAGCGATTTTCAGCAACACCGTACAGCGCTTCAGCACTGGGCGAATATTTAAATGCGCGTCCATTACGCGCCTTGAGCCCAACTTGTTTCATCAGTCGGGCAACCACATTCAGGCAACATTGTGTTCCTGCGGCTTTCAGCTCCTGTGTGATCCTGGGTGCACCGTAGCGAGCTTTGAAAACCTTAAAGTATTAACAATGGCTGCTTTGATCTTGTCCGAGCGCTGCTTTCGTGCACTTTCACCGGACGTCTGCCAATAATAGAATCCAGAGCGAGAGACACTTAGAACGCGACACATCAACACCAGAGAGTAACAACCGCGATATCTGGCAATCAGGGCGTACTTCACTCTTGGTGTTTCGCGAAGTACGCAGACACCTTTTTTAGAAACTCATTCTCCTGCTTGAGGCGGTGATTCTCACGTTTGAGTTTTTTTACCTCATCTGACTCATTGCGGGAGTAGTCGACACCTTCAAGTGAATTGAACTGTTTTTCTGAAAGACGGGAAAACTGTCGTTTCCAGTTATAGATCTGCTGAACACTGATACCAAGCTGCTCAGCAACCTCTGAAGCTTTTCTATCGGGTAAGCCCGCCATGCGGACAGCTTCTTTGCGGAATTCTTCGGTATAAGCAGGATGTCTGTGTTTACTCATGACTCACCTCACCGTTAGAAGATAATCTAACTTAATGAAGTGTCCAGTATTCGTGGGTAACTCGA
>NZ_LUKQ02000602.1 GCF_001647025.1 Endozoicomonas atrinae | reverse complement strand
TTGTCCTGTTCCTGTTGAGAGACAGGGGCTTGCGGTTCCATACCCATCAGCCTGGCGTATTCGGCATCAGCTTCCTGATCCAGTTTGTCGGCGTCTATCGCCATCTTCACTCTCCCTGTGGGGCACTTGGGCTTGTCCACAAAGTTGATTGACCTGCCGTCCGGGGCTCTCGGCTTGTCCTTTTGGCAGGCATTCACCGGTAACCGCTCCATGCGTTACCGGCATACCGCCCATCCCTGGGCATAAAAAAACCGCCAGTTAAGGCGGTTCGGTGTTCTTGTTACTCCTGTTTCTTATCCGTTCGGGTTCACTACCCGTTCAGCCCGATTGGGCAGACAGAGCAGGTCATCCAGTTCGTTGATACGGCCCTGCAACTGCCGCACGTCGGTGATCTCCGATGCGCTGGCCAGCTTGTCCAGCAGCAGGGTTCTGCGCCGAACGAAATAAGCCACCAGTGCCTGGTAGCTGGCCTGATGGTCCAGGGCGCGGATCGCCTCCGCTTCCTCCCGGCTCAAGTGCATCAGGTTGTGCATAGAGTTCTTCCTCCGGTCGCAGTGCCTTGTCGGTATCAATGTCCAGTGACTTCATGTATTCATCGAGCAGGTAGCGGTGGTCGGTCATCGGCCCCAGTAGCGGGTTCATGGTCACATTAAGGGCGTTCATCACCCGTTCGCTGTGAATCTCTTTCGCCATCAGTGCCGAGCTGCCCATGGGTATCACGTCCAGATCGCCCCGCTTGTCGTCAATCTCTGCCCACTGCATGGCAAAATTGAACAGGCTCTCGATCAGGGGGATGGTGCCGTAGTCGTCGATGTTCTTGACCACGCTTTTCAGGGCTACATTGGCGGCGGTCATCAGCATACTCATGCCGCTGGCGGTCTTGTTCAGACTCTCGGTCTGCTCGCCGTGGGTGTAGCTCGGCAGTGAGGTTTCCTCGTCGGCAAAGCGGCGGAACAGTTCAAAGATGCCGGACAGATCACCCTGATTACTCTGGACGTTGATCGCGTCGATCATCGGCCCTTCACCGGCCTGACCGTCATAAAACCAGAGCCGATAGGGGTAAATCTTCTTGGCGTCCTCCAGGCTCATGCCTTCCGGCAGCT
>NZ_LUKQ02000601.1 GCF_001647025.1 Endozoicomonas atrinae | reverse complement strand
TCCAGAACTCAGCCCGTAAGAACCGGATTGATATTCGTGGCGCTGGTGGTTATGTCGTCGCACCTGGGAGCACTCACGCTGACGGGACGCTCTACCAGTGGGAGACAGATGGCTACATGGATATCGCTGACCTCCACGACCTACCCATGCTCACACCGGACGATGTAGCGGCTATCAATGGCTTTAATGGTCAGGCGGCAGAAGAAAAGCCAGAGGGTAACTTAGGGTTTTCAACTGACCAGTATCAGTTACCACATGACGGGAGCAATTTAGCGGAGGGTCAAGGTCGGAACAATGCAGCGGCGAGCATGGTCGGGCAGCTGATCCGGCAGGATTACTCCCTCATGGAGATCAAGAGAACCCTCGACCAGTGGAACCAGTCGAATACACCACCACTCTCTGATGCTGAGCTCAATACCACCATTGCGAGCGTTACCCGGACGCATACCAACAATAACCCGGGTTCACCTGTTCATGTTGTCCCACCGCCGAAGCCAAAATTTCCCTTCAGCCATGTAAAAGAACTGGTCAAGGGTGTTAAGCCGATCAACTGGCTCATCAAGGGCTTTCTCGAAATGGACAGCCTCTCGTTGATGTTTGGTGAGCCTGCCTGTGGTAAGTCCTTCGCTGCCATTGATCTCGCCTGCTGTGTCGCTACTGGTAAGGACTGGCATGGCAAGCAGGTCAAGAAGCAGGGTCCCGTCTTCTACATCGCCGGGGAGGGCTTTAATGGCCTGTCCCGTCGTCTGATGGCTTGGCAGGTATCCCACGGTTACAACCTCCGTAATGCGCCGATCTACGTCAGCCAGTGTTCAGCCTCCCTCATCGAGCTCGGCAATGCCCGTATGGTCAGCGATAGCATTGAGGAAATCGTCGAAGAGACAGGCGGTGTTATCCCCTCAATGATTGTCATTGATACCTTGGCGAGAAACTTCGGTCCGGGCGACGAGAATGCCACTAAGGAAATGAACACCTTCATCAATAACATCGACCAGCTACTCCGTTCGAAGTATGAGTGCTGCGTCTTGATCGTCCACCACACCGGGGTCGGGTCGAAGGATCGTGCCCGTGGCAACAGTGCGCTCAAGGGGGCGCTCGATGCGG
>NZ_LUKQ02000600.1 GCF_001647025.1 Endozoicomonas atrinae | reverse complement strand
GAAAATCAACATCATTAAAACCTTCGGGTAGCTGTGGTCGACGAGACATCTGTTCTAGATAATGCATGGTAATGATGCCTAAGCATAGTTGGCGGCAGCTTAAGGATTTAGAAAATGCGATTGGTATAAGCTGCGTCTCTCTCGTCAACGTTCGCAGGTGTCAGGCTCAGTGAAACTGGAATGCCCGTCATTGAAATTAACAGATGCCCCTGAAAGCCAAAAAATTTCTTGTCTTTTGAAGCACAGTAGCCATAAGCCACTTCGTCATTAAATATTTTCCGACGTTTTGCCCGAACCCGCTTGCACACCTCTATGGGAAAACCATCAATCAGGTGAACATCATCACTGTCAGCGCCCAATATCTGCACCAGACGCTCTGTGATTTTTTGCTTCACAGCCCAGAGGTTCGCCCCCTGTGAGGCCAGCTTGGTTCTGGCGGGAATGCCTGGAAAAAAGTGTAGCCAGTGTCGTCGAAAATATTTCCAGATATCCTTGTCCTTGTGATGTCCAAGCTATTCGCCCACTATTTCAATGGTAAGAACCTCGCTATCACTGAGCTTGGGCTCATAGCCACGAGTACGTAAAGGTCTGGGAAAAAGCTTATTGAATAAATCATCAATCAGACAAAAGACATTGATGAAAACTCTTCTTCAGGAATGACTGTCACCGGCTATATGAGCAATCTGTTTAGAGCGCAGATTAAGGTGTAGTCATGCCTTATGAAAAGTCGGCCTTCGCGTTAGTAGCTGTGAAAATAGAGTTCTATTATTTCAATCATTCAGAGAGAGTCCACATCGATACTCATTACCAACTAGCCAAATATATAACCGCATTAGACGACCGCTTCTAATTCGGCTTCACGCATTAAAAGGGTGCTCTCTCTGAATGATTGAAACAATAGTGCTCTATTTTCACAGCTACTATGGGAACACCACTCATAATAGTTAACTGTCATGCCCGCTTCTGTTATTTCCAGCTCTACCAAAAGCATCGTTTTGCAAATTGAAGTTTCTATAGATTCAGGCAACATGCTGAATCTTGAAGATAGTTTACAGCGTGCACTCAATGAAGCCGGGCAGCTTGGAACAAAAGAGTTATTGGGGCTATTTGAATC
>NZ_LUKQ02000599.1 GCF_001647025.1 Endozoicomonas atrinae | reverse complement strand
TGCCCTTTAGGATTTCTCTTTACCTGTTGTCTCAATCAGAGCTTTAGACTGACTCTTATCATCATCTTTGATGCCATTAATTCAAACGGGGTTGACCATTTCATTTAATTAACCGGTTAGCTTATTCACCTGACACAGCTAACAACCCCATTTTGACAGTTTACATAACGTGTGCCAGCCTCAAAGCCACTGAGAATAAATGAGGTATCAGCATGGTTAATTTGCCGGAAGGGATTACTCCAACATCAAAAATTCTTCACATTGTGCAAAAATCCAAGGATGCTTTTGAAATATTTTATGATGAAGAGGACTCCAGTGGGGATGTCAGCTTTACCCAGATTGAGGAATCATTTAGTAAGATTGTTGAAGATTATAAATACGTCATGTTTACATCCATAGAAAATCGTCAACACAGCGTTGAGTGCCTGGAGACCGGAAAAACATGGGAAGGGATAAGCACCGAAGAAGCGGAAGCATTGCTTAAATTGCGCAATAGCAGAAGGTAAACCGGGATGAATGGAAGTGGGCTGGCTTCAAACTGGCCAGAGTGAATTCAGCGTCAGTGAGCATTAATGCAGCGCAGCCTCCTGCTCATTATGCTTTCTGACGGCTTGCGCTATTTCCGTCGCATGGTGCTTACACACGGCGTTGTCTTTGCAGTGATAAATCGCACCGAAAGGGTCAGTTCTCGAACTTAAGGTCTGTTCGTAATAATCAGGTGAACCAGAAGCAAAGTAGGCCGTAATAGCAGCAAGATCATTGAAACCCCGTTTTTTCCCGCAGACATCACACTGCGTTGGCACCCAGATTTTACCCTGATTAGACATCATACCTACCTTAATGGGGCTGCCCAGAACTTTCCGGTGGTGTTGCCAATGACAACGAATCATCGTCCCGATCATCAATCAGCACAACATTTAAACGTGCATGAGCCAGAGCCACATACTCAAGCTCAACCTCTGAGCGAAGGGGTTCACAACAATCTGGAAATTCAGGAGACAGGAACACTTCCTGCCGTTTTAACGCATCCAGCGAATGCATCGCTTCCGAAAAATCCACTACAGGCCGCGTCTTGCCACAGTGCGGACATTGCTCGGTGCTCCTGCCATTAAAACTGACTGGCACTCTC
>NZ_LUKQ02000060.1 GCF_001647025.1 Endozoicomonas atrinae | reverse complement strand
ATTGTTATCGATTCAACCGGCGCTTTGATTTGAAAGCAATGGTGTCAAGGTTGGGTTACATGGCTGCACGAACTTGCCCCATGCCAGCAAGGCTTCTCAAGCTGGCTGAGGTACAGTGGTAATCAGGTAAATGATTAGAATGTCAGACTATGCAGGCATTGAAAGTTCAAAGATGTTATACCTTTGTAGTTTACATAAATCTATTCCGACCCCAGCTTCGCCAATTCATTAAGAGCTGAGCGAATATCATTTACCAACTGCCGCTCATCAACTCCAACAACCTCGCCAAACTCAACCCGTAATTTGCCGTTAACAAACAGATAATCCACCTGAGCAGGTTCACCACACATCAGCGGAGACCATAATGGGGAATGGACAGAGACCATTCTCGGATTATCGATATTATATAAGACAACATCTGCAGCCTTACCGACGGCAACCTCTCCCACCCCATCAAGCCCCAGTATTTTCGCTCCACCCTGGGTACCCCACTGTAGAACCCGGTCAAGATGAGTGGCTTCTGCCCCATGCTGTGTTCGATGCAACAGCCAAGAGAGATTCAGCTCCTGAAGCATGGAAGCCGACTCTGCGGAAGCTGAACCATCGACACCAATACTGACAGGAACACCCGCTTCTACCATGTCAATCACGGGAGCAATACCACTCCCCAATCGACAATTCGACGTCGGGCAGTGACCAATGCCTGTTCCAGTTTCAGCCAGTTTTTGAATAGCATGTGCATCCGCCTTCACCAGATGTGCAAACCAGACATCCGCCCCCAGCCAGTCACAGGACTCAGCATAATCAATGGCACTCATGCCGTACTTTGCCAACGCCTGTTCATCGTCGTATGACACTTCGAGCAAGTGAGAGTGCATCTTCAGCTGGTGACTTCTGGCGTAGTCGGCCATCACTCGCAGATGATCCGGCTCACTGCCATGCACCAGACTGGTTGGCGCAACCACCAAACGTTTCATGGCTATGGGAGACGGATCATGATGACGGGTTCTTGTGCCTTCCAGAAGCGAAAGGTATTGATCCAGCGACTCGGACTCGACGGCAGATTTCTCCATCCCCCTATGAGAGCCATGCGTCGTTGTTCCACCACGACAGAGCACAAAACGAATACCCATCTCTTCCGCTGCCTGCCAAACTGCTGCTTCCACTTCAGGGCTGGTGTTTTTGTGATAAAGGTAGTGATGATCGGCACAGGTTGTAGTGCCGGAACGGAGCAGTTCATAAAATCCCAGACGGGCCGCCTGATACATCAGCTCTGGAGTAATCTTTGGCCAGAAGCGGTAAGGTACAGAAGCCAGCCAGTCACCAAGCCCCTGGTTAAGCCCTTCCGGAACCCCCTTTAAGATAGACTGGGCAAGATGATGGTGAGTATTCACAAAGCCTGGATAGGCGACACAGTTTGAGGCATCAATAATCCGTTCCTGGTGGCCTGACAACGGTAAAAGCCCTTGTCCCAGTTCAGTAATAAAGCCTTCTGAAATTCGAATGTCCGTTGACTCTGGTGAACCCGGCGCATAAACTGCCCTGGCATTTTTTATTAGAAAACTCATACACAGCTCCAAAATGTTCTGGTTTTATCACAGCAATCTTCAAGCCAGAGAGAGCGCACTTCATTGAACACTCAGCATATGCCGCTCATAACTTCAGGAAACAGTGACTGAAATAGAGACACTTCAAATAGTAACTGCCAACGGTTAAAGCAGCTGGCAACCCTGCCGCACCATTCTGGCGCACGGATACACAACAAAAATTTATTAATTCCAGATTTTCTCCATGATCCCCCTTTCATTTACGGTATTCCTTGATCTGGCACACCAATTGCTCAGGAGTCATTGCAAGTTTTTGCATTGAGTAGAAGCTGTCAAGGCGTCGCCTGGGTCATTGCTCAACGCACAACCACACTCAGTGATGGTCACGCGCCCGTCTATACGATGGCGTGGTACTGACAGTTCAGCCAGTGTGGCAGGCGTTGATACCCGGAGTTCTTACCTGCCCCATCATTGAGCCCATATAACCCAGTGGCAGGAAATACAATGACAACACCTCGATGGATACGAAAACTCTGCTCTTCACTGGCCTTTGCCATTACCTCCACACAGGCCATTGCCGCAGACCAGGTCACCTTTCAGCTGGACTGGCTGCCAGGCGGTGACAAGGCACCCGTTTACGTTGGCATTCATGAAGGCTTTTTTGCCGAGCAGGATATTGCAGTAAACATTGCGCAGGGAAGAGGGTCTACTGATGCCATCAGTAAACTGGCTACTGGCAACGCCGATATCGGCCAGGCAGACCTGGTTGCCCTGATGATGGCGAAGGCCAATGATCAGGTACCCGTAACTGCCGTTCACTCTGTTTTCAGTGAGGCACCCCACGCCTTCTTTGTACTCAAAGACTCGGGCATCGACAGTGCGAAAGACGTCGCTGGTAAAACCATAGCCACCTCCCCCTTTACGTCATCCAATATCTTTCTCCCCCTGCTTCTGGATTTGAACAATGTTGAAGAAGAGAGCATCAATCTGGTGAAAGCCAACCCGGGCGCCCTGAACCCGATGCTGATGACTGGAAGCACAGATGTGGTGATTTCCTGGCTGACCGACACTGAGCGCTATCGCCAGCAGGCCAGAGATGCAGGAAAGGATCTTGAAGTCCTCCCCTGGTACGACGCAGGCCTTGAGTTTTACTCAACGGCACTGGTCGCCTCCGACCGATTCCTTGCAGAACGCCCTGATGTTGCCAGGCGCTTTATCAAGGCTTTTGCCAAAGCGATTGACTATACCTGGAAAAACCCGGAAGCCAGTGGTGTGGCCATTAACAAACAGGTACCCGAGGTAGATGCACAGGTTGCCGCTGACACCATCAAGGCCATCAAGGGTCTGGTATATAACGACGCCAGTGCTTCCCATGGGCTTGGCAAATTTGATCCAGAGCGGCTGGCAACCACCTGGAGCTGGACTGCCCGGGCGCAACAGTTGGATATTGCCAGCTTTAACCCCGCATCTGCCGTAACCCCGGACAGCCTTAACGGAGAGTAAACCATGCGACAGTGTGTAGAGTTTTCCGGCATTTCTCACAGCTATGAGAAAGACTATGGCGAAAAAGTACTGGCGCTCAATAATGTCAATTTTACCATTGAGCAGCATGAGTTTGTTTCTGTCGTCGGCCCCTCCGGCTGTGGCAAGTCGACTCTGCTCAGATTGCTATCGGGATTGATAACCCCCAGCCAGGGGACAGTGCGGATTTATGACCAGCAGGTTGATGGTCCGAGAGAGGATGTGGGCATCGTATTTCAAAAACCGGTGCTCCTTCCCTGGCTGAACGTAATGGATAACGTGCTGTTCCCGGTAAAACACAAGTACGGCCGCATTACTCAAAGTCATCGTGAACAGGCCATGGCCCTTCTGACCATGGCGGGTCTGGAAGCGTTTGCTCACCATCGCCCCGATGAGCTGTCCGGTGGTATGCAACAGCGGGTAGGTATTACCCGCGCTCTGTTGCTTGATCCGGATATTCTGATCATGGATGAACCTTTCTCCGCACTGGATGCACTGACCCGTGAGCAAATGGGGTTTGATCTTCTGGGCCTCTGGCGGGAAAAACCCAAGACCGTTCTGTTCATCACTCATTCGATTTCCGAAGCGGTATTGCTGGCCGACCGTATACTGGTCATGAGTGAGAGGCCCGGTACGCTGGTCGATAATATTACGATCGACCTGCCCAGACCCCGTTCCCTGGACACCTTACAGCATCCTGAATTTGGCTATTACACGCGAGTACTGCGCGATTACATTTATCAGACTGACAGGGTGGCCGCATGACAATGAAAACCTTTCTGTCCCATAAAGTGCTGCCCATACTCGCGCTGGTCAGCCTGATTCCTCTGTGGGAGCTGATCTGCCGACTGTTAGAGATCCCGGTGTTTGTTCTGCCTGCACCCAGCGATATTGCCAAAGCTTTTTTCCAGGTTGAAAGCCAGCGCTGGGCTGGGCATCTGTGGGCTACGGTCAGTATTGCCCTTAAGGGGTTTCTGCTATCAATTGCCATCAGTATTCCCATGGCCATGATGATGGTACGCTCCCGGTTTCTGGCTCGGACGCTGTATCCTCTTCTGGTCATCATTCAGTCGACACCTGTCGTTGCCATTGCACCACTGTTAATTGTTATTCTGGGCACCGGTGAAGCACCAAGACTGGTCATTACCTGCCTGATTACTTTTTTCCCACTGGTGGTTTCTGCAACCACCGGCATGCTGGCAACGCCCCCGGAAATGATTGAACTGTCCCGGTCGCTGAAAGCGCCGGTGCATAAGGAGATCTGGCAAATTCGCCTGCCCTACGCAACCCCGTATATTTTCAGCGGACTGAAAGTAGCCATTACCCTGTCGATTATTGGCGCCGTGGTCGCAGAATTTGTCGCTGCTGAGCAGGGGCTGGGGTACTTCGTTCAATTCTCAACATCGTACTTTAAAGTTCCACAGGCTTTTGCCGCCCTGTTCTTTCTCGCTGCCGTCAGCCTGATCCTGTTCAAGCTGATCCAGTGGATTCAGAAAATCGGCTTTGCCTGGAGTCTGACCAAAACAGAGCTGTAACCCTTTATTTTTTCAACTCTGGAGTAGAAGCGGCGGGTTTCCTTCCGGAAATCAGGCATTGCTCCAATAACGGCAACTCTGCCCAACTATTGGAGAAAGACAATGCAAACCACCAGTCAGCAAAACTATTCACTGACAGAATTGAATCTGGAAAAAAACCTGGGCAGCCGGGGCACCGAGAACGATCAGAGAGCCATCCCAATCATTGACCTTAGCCGGTTTAACGAGAGAAAACCGGAAATCACTGAACAACTCTGGCATGCCGCCGTGGAAGTGGGTTTCTTTCAAATAAAAAATCATTCCATTGAGCTGACTGATATCAATAAAGCTTTTCAGTACTCTGAGCAGTTTTTCAGTCTGCCTATGGCGGAAAAAGAGCAGTACCCACTGAAAGATGGCCTGAATGCCGGCTGGGAGTTTCAGGCTCAGATTCGCCCATCCACCGGAAAAGCCGACCGCAAAGAGTCCTATCAGATTACCCGCCCTCATATGTCAGGGCTCTGGCCAAAGAGTCATGAAAATTCAACGACCATTGACGGGTTTCAAGATTTCTTATTGACCTTTGAGCAGCAATGCTGGCAGCTGGGTATGAGCATACTCTCCTGCTTTGCCGACAAGCTTGGCTTTCCTTCTGATTTTTTCCACAAAGCGCACACCTGGCAGGCAGAAGATTATCAATCCACCCTGCGCCTGCTGCACTACCTGCCCATGGAAGGCAAAGCGATACCCGGTATCTGGCGTGCAGGCGCCCACACCGACTTTGACTGTTTAACGATGGTTTTCCAAAAATCCGGTCAGGGGGGACTGCAGGTTTGCCCGGGTAAAGACAGTAAAAACAAACTTGAATGGACCAATGTGGTTCCTATGGACGGCATCATCACCTGCAATATTGGCGATATGCTGATGCGCTGGAGTGATGATCAGCTGAAATCCACCCTGCACCGAGTCAGAATGCCCAGACCTGATGAAAGCCAGGGTTCACGCTATTCCATGGCCTTTTTCTGCCAGGCCAATCGTAATGAGGTAATTCAGGGACCCAGGAAGAAGTATGAGGCCATTACTGCAGCCGATTATCTGCAGCAACGGATTCAGGCCAACTTTTAATGTTGCTTTGCTGGAAGGAAGCAATACTTCCTTCCAGCCTGCCAATACAGCTAATCATCGTTCCTGTCATAATCAGCATCACTCTTTATTTCAGCAAGAAAACCCGATTAACTTATAAAGAGGGGCTTTATGTACTATTTTCAGGTTGAAAACTCTCCCTCCTTAAAACGAACCACTCTTTTGAAAATCTCTCCACCTGAGACTTTATTGACTCATCAGGCTTTAGTGGAACCTCCTCAGAACTGGCAGCACGGAAAGACTCATCATTTGAATGAACAGCAATACTCACCAAATGGTTAGTATCAATAACAACTGACTGCCTTAATGCTTAAAATATTTTATGGTCTTTCCAATGATTCATGGAAGGAGTCAGTTATGACTTTAGGAATACCGTCAGTAATTCAGCACAATCATGCAGAACAACAGCGATTTCAGTGTAACGAGCCTGACCCGGAAAGGAGCATATTTGGGCATTCAGTAGCAAACATGCCAGATGTGACTACTACAAACCTGCCTCACCCACCAGTTTATTCAACGATCCCCGTTGAAGTTACTCAGAACTGGCAAGATGCCTATGAACGATTTCGGACAGTATGGACACCCAAACAAATCAGTAATCTCGAATTGGCCAACGCATTGAAATACGATGTATTGCCATTAACTCTGCTTGAAAGCAGGCCGTCAGACAAAAGCATTCGCAAGAGCGTGGAGCTCCCACAACTTAAAGAACATCTGTTTTATAAAATGCTGAATAAAGTGCTGTCGGACGATCAGCGTCAGGGGTTTCACCGAATCAGGCAGTCATTTAAAGCGCATGAAATATCAGATTCTGAATTGCTCACTGCCCTTTCACAAAAAATCATCATGCCTGGATTTAAAAGTAATCTCATAAAAAAGGAAGCAGAGCGCAAGAATTTCATTGATCATATTCAGTCACAAACTCTACGTAGGGTTATGGCTGAGCTATATGTTGACAAAACCCAGCAACAACCCTACCCAAAGCCAATTCTGAAGCGTAAAACCGGTTCCGTATTTCATCCTTTGAATGCCAGACAGGAGCCAGTTGCACAGCAGTCAACTCATCCAGATCAAAAAAGTGTGAAAGTAACTTTCGAAGATGTACCCCCTGGTACTGGTTCACTCACCAGCAATCCGGGTTGTCCTGTAGCAGGTGATAGTCCCCAGAAAGTTGTCACTGCACCAGAGCACCCTCGACAGTTACCCGAAAGTACTCAACCGGAACAGGCATTAGTTGCAGTGCCATACCATACAGCTGTATTCAGGGCTCTGCATCAAACTTATCTGCCTGCCGTGAAGTCACAATATGGTCTTGATCGGAAGCTGGTTCCTGCTGACGGAAACTGTTTTTTCACCAGTGCAGCAGCCCAAATACCCGATATGGATTCTGTTACCCTGCGCTTAAAAATGCATGAAGAAGCGGTAGAGCTGTTGAGCCGAAGCGATCAGGAAGCTTCAGAATTCTTCAGATGCAATGATGGATATGGCTATTCCCGTCATGAGCTGGAGGAAAAGGTCAGGAATGGCTCCATTCTGGAATCAGTGCCTGCAGACCCACAGAACTCTTATAAACATCTGTGGGGGTCTGAGAACGATTTGCCACTACTGGCCCGGGCAACCGGAAGACCGGTTAAATGTTTTGCCATGAGCCCATATGAACTCTCTGCAAAACCGGTCCCTATCTGTTTTGATGAAAAGGGACACCATTGTGAACCTTCAGAGATCCCTGCTCATCAGAAGCCAATATATCAACTATTTAATGGAGTTGATCACTACGATATTCTCCAGCCACTGAGTTACAGACAGCCAGATCTATCACTGGCGTCACAAAAAAGGCAGCACATTGTGACAGACTCTCAGGATAAAGTTTCCGCTGTCCACACCGTACCTGAAATTAAACTATCCAGGACATTCCGTCACAATTACCTTTCAAGAATATCCAGAACTCTTAACCTGACAGTGGATAATGCGCGGTTTGCACTTGATGATCGCTACAGTAAGGCTGAATGGTCTGAAATCATACACTCCTGCCTATTGTTCTGGGCTGTCAGGTTCCATGATCCAGATGCAGCGGAATATGCCCTGAGAAATGGCGCAAAAACTGATTTATGGGTCAATAAACTGCATATTGCTTCACTCTCGGTCAGCCATTTGAATCCATTGCATTTGCTGGCCGATCTGAATCAAAAGCCCTTCTGGCATGAAGGCGCAGAGCTGTCTATTCCCACAAAAGGTGGAGAGCCTTTCAAGGCTTACATTCCCTATGACAGGGAAGATGATGGTATGCGGGAGAGAGCTGGGCCGGGTAACAAACAGCAATTACTGGAAATCCTGCTGGCGCATGGGTGTGATATTCATCAGCAGACTCAAGATTGGGACAAGCTGAATGACAACCCTCTACACTGGGCTATTGCCTGGGGAGACACTGAAACTGCTCTGGCGATCATAGAACAGTGCTCAGATGATGTTCAGCTAATGAATTCGACATCTGGTCAAGTTAACCGAAGCAACCGAACCATGACACCTCTGGTGATGGCCATCCAGCGGAGTCTGATGGAGCCGGACCAGCTGGCGGTTGTAAAAAAGCTGGTGGCAACCGGGCGAGTTAATCTACAACAACCGGTATGTGGTTATCTCCCTGTCGAGTGGGCTTCCGTAATGGGTACCTCTGCTATTTACCGACTACTGCTGGCACACTCCACTGGAGCCCACCAGGCAGAGCAGCTTAGAAAATTAAGTTCCCATCAAGTTGTCAATAGGCCTCCATTCAGAGGTCCAATCATGGCACACTTCTGGGACAAAGAACTCAGATTTATAGAGGCACGCGATAACGACTTTTTTGATGCTGGGGAGCAGAAGACTTTACAATAAACTCCATAAGACATGGACACACCACTGGAGCATGTCGTTTGTCGATGAGAAATAGTCGAGATTCTGTTCTGGGACAATCGAGGCCCATCGATTGAGAACATAAACAGGATTGCTTTAATGATATAAAAGAACAGAGCCTTAGAAGGCAGGAGGCCACGCTTCCTGCCGCCTTTACCTTTTCAAATAGAAAAGATTGTTCTCTTAGTCAATGCCACCGATCCTAACTCATGCAATTATCGATAGAATCACTTATTCTAAAAGATCATTCTGAGTGGGATCTCAAGGTTGATAATCAAAGGCTTCAGCCAATCTCATAAACAATCCATAGCCCGGCAGTGCATACTGCTGGTCGGTATGGTACTGGCTGTATGCCTGTGGCAACGGGCCGGATTGGGCAGTACCTGCCCGATTAACGCTGATCATATTGCCAGTGGTTTCGTGAGTGCCTTCGACTCAGGCATTCAACAGGATATTCCCGAGCCCGTCGAGACGGAATGCGAGTTGAGTAATCACCTGGTTCAGGTCCAGTTGCAGCTTATTGAACCCGGAGCTTTGCTAGTTCCACTACTCCTTTTGATTCTTGCCTGGCTCTGCACAGGCAGCAGGATCACTCTTCTTTTTCTGACGGAACCGATTCCCCCCCATCGCAGGCATCACTTGGTACTGTGTGTGTTTCAGGAATAGACACAACCTAAATCGCTGACCATAGCAAGTTCACAGCAGTCTCTGTGGGCATGCTTTTCTGTATTGCCGATTTGTGTCTATTTGGAGTACCTGACATTGAAACACCCTGTTAAAACACTGACTATTCTCTGGTCGTTTCTGAACATTTTGCTGCTCTCACTTTTGCCGCTGAAAGCGACGGCAACTGAGATCAGCACCGGCTGGTTAACCGACCCGAGACATCCACCTGTATCGCTTCGCTTTATGTTAACCGGAAAGGTGGATCTTCAGGCTAACACTGTCGAAGGTCTGCTTGAGGTTCAGCTTGATGGCGACTGGAAAACCTATTGGCGCTCGCCTGGTGAAGGCGGTGTCGCGCCCACTATGGACTGGAGTCAATCCGAAAACCTGACCGGGGTTGAGTGGCACTGGCCTGTCCCGGGTCGTTATGAGTTCCTAGGCGTGGAAACCCTGGGGTATAAAGAGCGGGTTGTTTTCCCACTGACACTTCATATTGACAATATGCAGGACCCGGTCTGGTTTCTTGGCACACTGACCATGCCCTCATGCACCAATATCTGTGTGCTTAACGACTATGAGCTGAGCCTGACTTTCCAGTCTGACCAGCTTGATCTCTCTGAACAGGCCCTGCATTTGTACAACCAGGGAATCAGCCAAGTTCCCAGGCCATCAAATACGGTTGAAGTGATGAGTGCCTTCTGGGATCAGGCAAAAGAAACCGCCACCTTCCAGATAACCAGATCACAGGGCTGGAAAGATCCGGATGTGTTCGTGGATAGCAGTAGCGATGAGCTGAAAAACTTCATCTTTGACACTCCGAATATCCAGGTAAACGGAGACACAATCACTGCCTCGTTCAAAGTGACCAACTGGCTTGAGCCCATTGATTTGCACAATAGAGCTCTGCCTCTGGTGATAACTGACCAGAATCTGGCCACAGAGCTGCAGGCAACACTGGGAAGTGAGCCTATCAAAGGGCATCAGGACAAAGGGCTGCTGACCATTATGGTCATTGCCCTGCTCGGTGGATTAATCCTCAACATCATGCCATGTGTACTCCCAGTACTGGGCATGAAATTAAGCAGCGTGATTGCTGCCCAAGGGCTGGAGAAACGGCAGATTCGCCACCAGTTTATGGCGTCTGCCGGTGGAATCATTGTGTCATTCTGGTTACTTGCGCTGTTTCTTATCACCCTGAAGATTTCAGGACAGGCTCTTGGCTGGGGGATTCAATTTCAAAGCCCCTGGTTTATCGGCATGATGGCTCTCGTGACCGCTATTTTTGCTGCCAATATGTTGGGGCTCTTTGAAATCAGGCTATCCAGCAATACGACTACCTGGGTCGCCACCCGTGGTGACAGCTCGTATTCAGGCCACTTTGTTCAAGGTATGTTTGCCACCTTGCTGGCCACCCCCTGCAGCGCACCTTTTCTGGGTACAGCCGTTGCCTTTGCCCTGGGGGCCGACTATCTGGTGCTATTTCTGGTATTCACCGCCCTTGCCATTGGTATGGCCATTCCCTGGTTACTGATCGCCAGTTTTCCGCAGCTGGCCAGCGTGCTGCCCAAACCGGGCCGCTGGATGAATACCGTAAAAAGCCTCTTTGGCTTGATGATGCTGGCTACGAGCCTATGGCTGCTTAGTCTGATGACAAACTTCATTGGTATCCCAGTAACGCTGCTCATAGGTATCATCTTTATAAGCGCACTGCTCTGGCGGCTTGGACGCATAAAAGGCAGCCGCTGTGTTGTCATAACACTGGCCTTTTTATGCTTTGTCTCCGCAGCCGGTTTGCTCTTCAGCTTCACCTGTGGTCGTCTGTCTACATCGTCTACGGCCGAGATTAACTGGCATGCCTTGGAAACAGAGTCCATAGCGACAGCAGTTGAGCAAGGGAACACCGTATTTGTCGATATTACTGCTGACTGGTGCATTACCTGTAAAGCCAACAAAGTCGGAGTGCTCCAGAAGGAACCGGTGTATTCACAGCTACAATCTGATGATCTGATAACCATGCAGGGAGACTGGACCCGCCCTTCAGAATATGTAACGGAATTTCTGCAATCCTATGGCCGCTTCGGTGTACCCTTTAATATCGTTTATGGCCCGGGAGCCCCGGATGGTATTGAGCTGCCTGTTATTCTAAGCAGTGAGGCAGTGATTAAGGCGATTGAACAGGCCAGAGGGAGTGCACAATGAAACAGGGAAATACTGAGAATAGTGAAACTGCCCAAAAGCCAGTAGAAAAAACGGGTCGGCTTAAACGCTGGCTGCGCGAAGCCCTATTCATGGTCATCATCTTTACCGTTGTCAGCGTTGCCGTCGATCTCTGGCGCGGCCAATCCCTGCCGGATGGAGTCATGCCAGACATGATGGTCACCACCATTCAGGGAGAAAATATTGATGTAAAGGCCCTCAGCCATGAACAACCGGTGCTGATCTACTTCTGGGCCACCTGGTGTTCAATCTGCCGCTTTGTTTCACCCACGGTTAACTGGATGAACAGTGATTATCCGGTGGTCTCCGTTGCCCTCTCTTCAGGAGAAGATTCCCGGTTAGCCGGTTACCTGAAACATCATGAGTACAACTTTCCAACGGTGAATGACAACAGGGGGGGTATTGCGCGGCAATGGGGAATAAGTGCGACACCGACTCTGGTCATCGTAAAAAATGGCGAGGTCGTGTCTTCAACTACCGGGATCGCTACACCACCTGGAGTCTGGCTGAGAATGCTGCTGGCAGGATAACTTAGCCAACGCTCCCAATTCGCCAATGATTCCTCATTGATAATTGAGATGGATGCCGCATCAGTAAGGAAAGGCATGATGCTGTCATCCATTACTTACTGATACAGCCCCTCATATTTTGTCTATCCTTTTTAATAATAAAGCTGGCAGTTATCGCTTTTTAAAAAAGACACTCTAACCATGGAACGGTAAAAATGATGAAAATGTTTAACTCAATACTGGCCAGCCTCGTTCTTGCCATACCGGCCACCAGTCATGCAATGGATCTCTATGCTTTTGCACGTGGAGGGGCTGCTTATACTGCGATCAAGGATACTGAAGCGGTCAACCCATTCATTGCTGCTGCAGGTGCAGGCACTGAACCTGATACTTTCCACGGGAGTATGGGAATAGCCAATGAAGAGAATGATCACAGCGTTGCAGTGGGTGCTTTCGGTGCCGGGCTTGTATTTAACCGCCATTTCCGCATGGAGCTTGAAGGATCTTTTCAGAAAGAATCTGATTACCAGATTGATGTTTCGCTTGGCTGGTCAGTATCAGGAGGACCATTCGATGCGACGCTTTATGGAACCGCGTACAACAACATCAGTATTGAGTCCGAAGTATACATGCTCAAAGCCTATTACGATTTCCCCTTGAATAAACACCTGGTCCCCTATGTTATGGCTGGCGCAGGCTATGCAAAAAATAAGGTTTCTGGAGTACAGACCTTCTCTGCAAACGCTAACTGGAACGAAAAATGGGATGATAACAGCAGTAATGAAATGGCCTGGACAGCGGGTGTGGGCCTTTCCTATATATTCAGTAAGCACCTCGCTCTGGATCTTGGTGTAGAACATCGAAACCTGGGACACTGGGAACTGAAAAACCTGCCTGCTACCGGTGACGAGTCACTAAAGGGTAAACTTGAATCCACCACACTGCTGATGGGCCTGCGTTACCACTTCTGAAACTCTGTCGATCCCCCCCTGCACAGGCTATAGCACAGTTCCTGTGCAGTACGCTCCCAGAACACCATCTTATACCAATTGCACTTTCTAACTCCCTATTGCGCTAACGGCCTGAAGCGTATTCCTGCGTTGAAGTTCCTCGCCATAGCTACGGCTATGACTCGTCACTTCGCCTTTATGCCCTTCAGGGTATTATCTAACACTCCCGTCCATCATGCTCATAACGGGCTTAGAAAGTTTAATTGGTATTAGACAAAGCCGGGTAAATAGAAGGCAAACTCCCGTCTATAATCATCAAGGCACTCTACATTTCGGTCATCCCCGTAGTGCAATTTAAGAGGATTCCGCTAATATAGCGCGCTTTTTGGAACATCGGTCATAATCTTCAGGCAAAATACTGCAGGGAAGCGTATGATTGAGATGGCCCAAGTAGCCTGAGAGCCTTCTTATTGATGACAGAGGCTCTCTCACCGTAAACCATTTTCAAAATACAGCCCGCAGGTCCATCTCCGGCCTACGCACCGCTCAGTCGGTATCGTATAATAGCGGTCTGTCAGTCAGGCAAGGTTAGTAGTCAAATATGACGAGTTTCGTTTCTGGGCAACGCTGGATTAGTGATACTGAGACCGAACAGGGACTGGGCACAGTGCTCACCTTTGACAGTCGCATGGTCACCCTGCTGTTTCCTGCAACCGGGGAAACCCGACTTTACTCCATAAACAACTGCCCTCTGACCCGCGTTGAGTTCAACCCCGGAGATCGTGTCGAAAGCCACGAGGGCTGGACCATACTGGTTACCGAGGTGATTGAGAAAAATGGCCTGCTGACTTACTGTGGAACCCTGCCTGATGGGCAAACACGTCAACTGCCGGAAGCTGAGCTGGGCAACCATATTCGCTTTAATAAGCCACAGGATCGCTTACTGGCGGGTCAGATTGACCAGAACAGCAACTTTACCCTGCGCTACAAAACGCTCCAGTATAACTACGGCCTGCGCAAGTCACCCATGCGCGGCCTGATTGGCCCTCGCACCAGTCTGATCCCTCACCAGCTACATATTGCCCGCGAAGTTTCCCAGCGCCATGCGCCGCGGGTTATGCTGGCTGACGAAGTAGGCATGGGTAAGACCATTGAAGCCGGCCTGATCCTGCATCAACAATTGATCACCGGCCGTGCCAGCCGGGTACTGATTCTCTTGCCGGAAAGTCTGGTGCATCAATGGCTGGTCGAGATGCTGCGCCGTTTCAACCTGCGCTTCAGTGTCTTTGACGAAGAGCGCTGCCGTCAGTCCCCGGATGAAAATCCGTTTAATACCGAGCAGCTGATTATCTGCAGCATAGGCTTTCTCTGCCAGGATGAAGAGCGTCGCAAACAGGCCCTGGAAGCGGACTTCGACCTGCTGATTGTGGATGAAGCCCACCACCTGATCTGGTCTGAAGAAGAAACCAATACTGAATACCAATGTGTTGAAGCGCTGTCCCAACAGATTCCAGGACTACTGCTGCTGACCGCGACACCTGAACAGATGGGTGCCAAGAGCCACTTTGCTCATTTACGCCTGCTGGACCCAGACCGCTTTCATGATCTTGCCGCCTTTGAAGCGGAAGAGAGCCGTTATGAGCCGGTTGCCGAAGCCGTTCAGGAGCTGCTTGGCAATGAAAATCAGGCGCTTCCGGCCCAGGCAAGAGATCATCTGATCAGCTTCCTGGGAGAAGACAGCAAGCCCCTTATTGATGCCCTGGATAAAGAACCTGATCAGGACGATGAAGAGGCACGAAGCACAGCCCGCACACAACTGCTGCGCCGCCTGCTGGATCGTCATGGCACCGGCCGCGTCATGTTTCGAAATACCCGCGCAGCCGTTGGCGGATTCTCTGGTCGTGCTGTTCAGGGCTACCCGCAGGTGCTTCCTGAACTCTACGAAATCGCCCTGGAAGAAGAGTCCAACTACCGACACAACCTCTATCCGGAACTGGCCTATCAGGCACAGATCCGTGTAGACGATATGGATCCATGGTGGAAAGTCGACCCCCGGGTAGACTGGTTGATGAACCTGCTCAAGCTGCTTAAGAAAGAGAAAGTATTGGTTATCTGTGCCAATGCAAATACTGCACTGGATCTGGAAAATGCCCTGCGCATACTTTCCGGCATCCCGGCAGCTGTTTTCCACGAAAACATGAGCATTATTGAGCGGGACCGTGCTGCCGCCTATTTTGCCGAAGAGGAGCATGGCGCCCAGGTACTGGTTTGTTCTGAAATTGGCAGTGAAGGCCGTAACTTCCAGTTTGCTCATCATCTGGTGCTTTTCGATCTGCCCGAACATCCCGACCTGCTGGAACAGCGTATTGGGCGACTGGATCGTATTGGCCAGACTGAAGCCATCAAGATTCACGTCCCCTATCTGCTTGGCACAGGTCAGGAGGCTCTGTTCCACTGGTATGATCAGGGTCTGAACGCCTTTGCCGATACCTGCCCTGCTGGCAGCATGGTTCAGATGCAACTGGGTGAAGAGCTGGTACCTTATCTGCAACCCGGCAGTCAAACCTCCACAGAAGCCATGGACACCCTGTTGAACCAGGCCACCCAGTTGAACCAGCAACAGATGGAACATCTTCATAAAGGCAGAGACCGACTTCTGGAGTTGAACTCCCGAGGCCTGATCTCCAATGAAGATATGATCAATGACATTGAAGAGCAGGAACAGCCAAGACAGCTCAAGCGGTTTATGGAGAAGCTCTTCGAAGGCTTTGGTGTTGAGGCGGAAGACTATTCCAAACACTGTCTGGTAATCCGGCCAGGCAGTCATATGATCACCACCTTCCCGGGCCTTCCAGATGATGGCATGACCGTTACATTTTACCGGGAAATGGCACTATCCAGAGAAGATATGCACTTCCTGACCTGGGAGCATCCGATTGTCTCCGAAGGTATGGATATGGTGCTGACCAGCGAGCTTGGGAACACTTCTGTCGCTTTGCTGAAAAACAAAGCCCTGAAGCCTGGCACTATGCTGCTGGAAGCGATTTATGTGGTGGAAACCAGTGCAGACCGGACCCTGCAGCTGGATCGCTACCTGCCAGCCACACCGATTCGCTGCCTGATTGACCCGGGATTCAACGACCTGTCTGAAAAGGTTGCGTTTGATACTCTGAATGCCCAGCTTCAGCCTCTGAAACGCGGCGTTGCCAAAAAACTGGTGAATGCTCAGAGAGCACCATTCCTGGCGATGCTGGATAAAGCCGAAGGCTATTCGAAAGATCGAGTACAACCCATTGTTAATCAGGCCTGCCAGAATCTGCTAACGGATGTGACCGAAGAAATCAAACGACTGGCGGCTCTTAAGGTCGTTAACCCGAACGTCCGCAGTGAAGAGATTGAATACCTGAAGAATCGCGCTGCACTTGGCCATCAGGCACTGCAGAAAGCAGTTCTTCGACTGGATGCCCTGCGGATTATGATTGCCGGTTAAACTTTCCGTCTAAAAAAAGACCGTTTCCAGAAACTGGCAACGGTCTTTTTTATTCTCTAAATAGGAACAATCGCACTTTCCACCCTCTATTGATCTGGCTATCTGATACTTAAGCTCACAACAAAACTCCTGCCAGTTCTAATAGACTGATAACGATTGACAGGTCTTACACTCTGCAACAGGTAACAAAACGCCCTCAATAACAAAGTAATGAGGGCGCTTTTAAAATCAGCAGATCAACCCTGTTCTTGTATAAATCAGGCTTTCCCCATACGCATCAGAATTTCTTCCTTAGCCTGCAGGCGCTCCAGCTCACGCTGCCCTTCTTCTTTCTGACGCATCAGCTCATTGAACTCCATACGAGCCTGCTGAGCCAGTTCAGATGCAGCCTGTCTCTTCTCATTGGCCTCGATGGCAACCTGGGTCAGTCGCTCAACTTCCTCGAGCATATGTGCAGGCGCATCTCCAAGATCAGAGCCCGTTGCACCACGTGCCATGGCTTCCATACGAATCTGTTTTTTAAGTGCTGCCAGCTCTTCATGCGCCTGACGCTCTAGACTTACAGCTTCTGTCGCTTGATCCTTCAGCTGTTCAAAACGAGCCAATGCAGAACCTTCCAGACTCCATGGATCCACTTCTGGCAGTTCTTCAATATTGATGGTCGGTTCTTCATAGCCTTCCTGACGTGAAATATCCAGCATCGTGGCTTTCACGGCAGAAACCATCAACATCACCGCAATCACCAACAGTGGCAGACCACCGACAATAGCTGCAGTCTGCAATGTTGACAGACCACCCATAAACATCAGCACAGACGGCATCAGTGACAATGTGAACGCCCAGAACAGGCGATTCCAGCGCATAGGGTCTTCAGTCACATTATTCTGCACAACCGACGCCAGAATAAAGGAGATGGAGTCAAACGTGGTTGCAGTAAAAATAATACAGAGCACGGTAAACAGCGCGATAATCAGATAACTGAATGGCAGCTGTTCCAGAACACTGAAGATCGCGGTTGTAGCGCCTTGCTCATTCAAAATACTGACAACATCCAACTGACCAGAAAGCTGCAGGGATAAGCCAAAGTTACCCAGAACCATGAAATAAACGGCACAGCCAAAGGATCCGCAGAATATAGCTCCAGCTACCATCTGCTTAATGGTACGACCTTTGGAGATACGAGCAACAAAAAGCCCCATACTAGGCGCAAACACCAGCCACCAAGCCCAGTAGAAAATAGTCCAGTCCTGTGGGAAATGAGTATCTTCAAATGTACCATAGCCACCAAAAGGCTCTGCCCATGTAGCCATTACAAAGAAATTGGACATCATCCGGCCAATGGAATCTAATCCGGTTTCCACCATAAACAAGGTTGGGCCACAGACAAAGATAAAGGCCAGCAGACCAATAGCACCCCAGAAGTTGATATTACTCAACAGCTTGATACCACCATCCATCCCTTTATATGAGGAGTATGCAAACAGCGCGGTACATACCATCAACACACCAATCTGTGTAGCATTGGTCGATGGAATTCCGGTCAGGTAGGTTAACCCTTCGTTAATCAGGGGTGCCGCAAGACCCAGAGTGGTTGCCGCTCCACCCAGGAGGCCGAAGATAAACAGCACGTCAATCACTTTACCAATCGGGCCATTGCTGCGCGCTTCGCCAAGTACCGGCATCAATGCTGCTGATACTTTCAGTACCGGGTTCTTACGCACATGAAAGAAATAAGCAATAGGCAACGCTGGTATCATGTAGATACACCAGGCGATTGGTCCCCAGTGGAAAATACCGTAGGTTGCCGCCCAACGAACAGCTTCTTCACTGCCTGGTTCCAGCTGGAATGGTGGCGCCTGATAGTAGTAAGCCCACTCAATACTTCCCCAATAAAGAATACTGGCACCAATACCACCGCAGAAGAGCATGGCAGCCCAGGACGCTGTAGAGAATTCAGGCTTCTCATCCGCATCCCCCAGTTTAATCTGACCTATATCCGAAAAAACCACATAGGTCATAAACAGTACAGCGGCCAGACCGAGTGCCAGGTACAGAACACCCATCGTATCGGTCATGAATGTTTTAGCTATAGCAATCCAGTGAGCCCCCTCATCTGGAAACAGTGCTAATGGTATAACTACCGAGATCAACAAAATAACCGCACCAAAAAAGGTCGGCTTATCAATAAGCTTAAAATGCTCTTCCATCGTCTTTGGTCTTCAAGAATAAACAGCCGTTGCAGCTGCTAAAACAATAATTTTCAGGTGTGCGCAATAAGGATGTTAAATTCTCTGGCTTCATGTTCATGGTGAACATCATGCCTGATATGCCACTCCAACCCGCCATTTATATATCGGAATTACCGAAAAGGTAATAAGTAGAAAGACCTACAAAACTATTGGCAATATCAATCAGCACGCGCTATGAATAAGGGAATAGGTAAACAACGGAGTAGGTATAATCCGCCTGATTATTTTACAATCTACTGACAGCATTAGGCGGGAAACTTGCCTTTTAGGGGGCATTGGACACTCAATAGCTGAGTGGCCAATGATTAAATCAGCCCCTGTAAAAGTCAGCCTCACCCTCAGGACGATTTTTAAAACGACGATGCAGCCACATATACTGCTCAGGATGCTCGCGAATTTGCTGTTCGACAAACTGGTTAACCTGAAGCGCATCCTGATAATCATCACCGGAAGGAATGCCTTCCAACGCAGAATGCAGGTGAACCTCGTAGCCTTTGGCGTCAGGAAGTCGAGTCACCGTCATGGGTACCACTTTAGCCCTTCCTGCTTTGGCAAGGCGAGAGGTACTGGTAATCGTTGCTGCCGGAATACCAAAGAAAGGCACAAAGAGTCCATTTTTGGACCCATAGTCTTGATCAGGAGAGTACCAGACAGTCCTGCCCGACTTTAGTGAGCGAAGCATTCCACGAACGTCTCGCCTTCTCAACAACTGACTGCCAGGATCAAAACGATGCCTTAAACGACGCTGAACGTACTCAAAAACCGGATTCCCGTGCTCGCGGTAGGTGGCATCCACGCTGTGGCGCTGGGTGATCAAGCGGCCTGCCAGCTCTATGGTGGTGAAATGCATGACCATCAGGATGGTTCCGTCGTTAGACGCCAAGTTTTCAAGCCCTTTATAAGATACAATTTTCTCCAGCCTGTCTGAAGGCCACCACCAGGCGATGGTAACCTCCATAATACCAATACCTACTGACTCAAAGTTTTTCTTCAGCAGTATTTCTCTTTCGTCCTGGCTAAGCTCAGGAAAACATTTCTCAAGGTTGACCCGGGCAACATGAACACGGTCACCAGCCACCCAATAAGCGATACACCCCAGCCATCGTCCCAGCTGGAGAATCCAGCGATAAGGCAGCAGGGAAGGAATAAACGTTAACCCGATACCCAGCCAGGTAAGCCAGTACTTCGGGTGCAGATATGCCCGGCGAAAGACATCATCTTCACGGGCATCAGCCATGTTTTGCGACATACGGGCATCAGCCATGTTTTGCGACATATAGATTAATTCAATACTTGTATCTGATCGTTGAGTTCTCTACGCTACAATCTGTTGTATAAAAAGCTGACCATTTAATCTGCTGCTTATCAGAGTTGTACGTTATGACCCTTCAACTGCAAACCGGTACTGCCGCTGCAGCTTTCAAGATGACAGGTGGTATTTATACACTGACTACTCTTGAATTGCATTCTACGAATCCAGCGGATATTACCAATCAGCTGGAGAACATGACACGCAAGGCGCCCAATTTTTTCCAGCAGACGCCTGTTATCATCGCCTTTGATCGACTAAGCCAGGAACAACCACCGATAGATCTTTACAAACTGCGACACAACCTCCAGCAGTTTGGCCTGATTCTGATCGCTGTTCGTGGCGGTCATGAAAGCCATAAACAGGATGCCATGATGGCAGGCATACCCTGGCTTCCATCCCCAAGGCAGCAAAACCGGGAAGAGGATGAAGATTCTGCTGATAATGTTGAAACCAATGTTGTCATCATGCAGAAGTCCCGCACCGCCAGCAGCCCTGCAGCAGAAGCTGCTAACCAGACGCAAACGCCACCGGTGATACAGAAGACCACCCTCATAGAGCATCCGATTCGCTCTGGTCAGCAAGTCTATGCAGAGGGAGACCTGGTCATTACCAGCCCGGTCAGTTCCGGCGCAGAGCTTCTGGCAGGCGGCAATATACACGTCTACGGTCCATTGCGCGGCCGAGCTCTGGCAGGTGTCAATGGCAATACCGATGCCAGAATCTTCTGCCTGCAGTTTGAGGCAGAGCTTATCTCCATAAACGGTCAGTATAAGATGCCCTCAGCATCCCATAACAGTGATCCTCTCTGGGGTAGCAGTGTAATTGTATCCCTTGAGGAGCAAAGCTTGCACATAAAGAAACTTTAAGAAATACTGGACAACAGTTCAGTTCTTGATTTATGACAGGATTTCACCTTGGCTCGTATTATTGTTGTGACTTCTGGAAAAGGTGGCGTCGGAAAAACCACCACCAGTGCTTCCATTGCAACAGGATTGGCTCTTAAAGGTCACAGGACAGTTGTCATTGACTTTGATGTAGGCCTTAGAAACCTGGACCTCCTGATGGGCTGTGAGCGACGTGTCGTATACGACTTCGTTAATGTAATTAACGGTGAGGCCGAATTGCATCAGGCTCTGATCAGAGACAAACGCACAGAGAACCTATCCATTTTGCCGGCCTCTCAAACCCGGGACAAAGAGGCACTCACTCACGAAGGTGTTGAAAAAGTCCTGAACCAGCTGGCGAAAGACTTTGAGTACATCATCTGTGACTCTCCGGCAGGTATCGAACACGGTGCCCTGATGGCACTCTACTTTGCCGATGAGGCTATTATTACCACGAATCCTGAAGTTTCATCCGTTCGTGACTCTGACCGTATCCTGGGTATTTTGCAGAGTAAGTCCCGTCGTGCGGTAGAAAATCTTGAACCCGTTAAGGAGCATTTGCTGGTAACCCGCTACAATCCTGATCGGGTGACACGCGGAGAAATGCTTAATATTCAGGATGTCGAAGAAATTCTGGCGATACCTCTGATTGGTGTCATTCCTGAATCTACCTCTGTATTAAAAGCCTCCAACCAGGGGGTACCGGTAGTATGCAATACCGACAGTGATGCCGGTCAGGCATACAACGATGTGGTTGCCCGCTTCCTGGGTGAAGACATACCACACCGTTTCCTAGAACCCGCCAAGAAAGGGTTCTTACAGCGCATGTTTGGAGGAATAGGATGAATCTTATGCAGCTATTCCGCTCATCACGCAAAGAAGACAACAGCGCCGCGATTGCCAAGGAAAGGCTGCAGATCATAGTAGCCCATGAACGGAACAGTCGAAGTGGGCGTGATTTTTTGCCAGCCATGGAGCGGGATATTCTTCAGGTTATTCAAAAGTACATAGAGATCCAGCAGGAATGCATTGACATCAAGCTGGACTCTCAGGATGGCTGCTCCATTCTGGAGGTGAATGTTCAGCTGCCGAACTGACGGCAGCTGAACACCTTCAGCCATTTGCCACCTTGATGACCCACTGCTGATAGAAAGGTCTCAATGCGCTCCATCCCAGACCGCTGACATCTGGAGCGATAAGTCTCTCCCCCTGTTCTTTTTTTCTGGCTATTTTTTCAAGATGGCTGGCTAAGGCCTTCGCTTCTTTTTCCGGCTCACTTTCCAAGGATGGATAACGAAGGTGCCCGGCAAATAACTCTGGGTATGCGAGACGATCGGGAACCACAGGAACACAACCCGCCGCCACCGCCTCCAGCACAGCAATCCCCTGAAAGTCATGAATAGCGGTAGACAGCACCACATCACTGGTCCGGAGCAATAACCGATACTCCTCAACACTGTTAATAAACCCCCAGTAACCAATGTTTTTAGAAAGCACTTTGCGCATTTCTGCATACACCGGCGGAACCTGACGAAAGGCCTGTCCGACAACATGTATTTTGAAAGGCACCCCACGGCTATCAAGAGCCTTCAGTGCATTGAACATACGTTCAGGACCCTTGTCATACTCCCAGCGGTGATTGAATACAATCTGCAACACATCACGGCTGTTATGCTTCTCTTTAAGAAAAACATCATCAGGTAGCGGAACAGGCAGAACAGATGACTTCTCCTGCAACAGGTCGAGAATATTACCAGGCACAAAATCCGGCAGTTTCTTCAATAACTGCCGCACACCTTCAAGAAAGGTCTGTCGATTATAGGCTGAATTGAAAAGCACTTGATCAGCTGCCAGGGCCGTATATAAGTTCAGCATCAATGGCTCGACGGTGGCATTTTACTGGCCGGAAGCCGGGTAGGCAAACTGGTTCTCATGGAAATAGCAAAGTACTGGCACATTGGCCAATGCTGGCACCATCCCTTTCAGCGCCGACAGGTCCGTCATTGAGGTACATATCAGTAAGTCATAGCCAGCACTGAGCACTTCTCTCTTCGAGTACGCCCAGGTGAGGCTGTTTCCACGTAGACGCCAGCTGAAATAGCGGGGAGGCAAAGTCAGCACTGTCCAGTCATATTCCGGAAAGGCCCTCACCAAGCCTTTACGCCAGTACTGGTGACTCAGGGCATCATAAGCCGAAAGCAGAAGAATCTTCATTCATCGTCCTAATATAAACTTGCGCAAACTCATCCCATCACGAAATGAAATAAAACATATCTTTGTAGTAAGATCACAACTTCAATTGCAAGGTAGCCCCATGAGCAAAGAACACTTTAATCAGGAGCTTATCCAGTTCCTAAATGCTTCTCCAACCCCTTACCATGCGGTAGCCACCATGGTGGCCAAACTTCAGGAAGCGGGCTTCCAGCCATTGAATGAGTCAGACTTCTGGTCTCTCAAAGAAGGCGGAAAATATTACGTAAGCCGTAATGGATCTTCCATTGTTGCGTTTACCATGGGCAAAACCGAGTTGGGCGCCAGAATGGTGGGAGCACACACTGATTCTCCCTGCCTGAAAGTAAAACCACAGCCAGAATTGAACAAGCACAGCTATTTTCAGCTAGGCGTAGAGGTTTATGGCGGCGTCCTGTTAAACCCATGGTTCGACCGTGACCTTTCACTCGCCGGCCGTGTCCAATACCTCAACGACCAGAATCAGCTTTGCCATCAACTGATCAATTTTGAGCGCCCTATCGCCATCATCCCCAGTCTGGCCATTCATTTAGACCGCGAAGTGAATAGCGGCCGTGCAGTCAATCCACAAAACGACATTCCCCCGATCCTTTTCCAGCTCGCCGATGATGACAAAGTCGATTTCCGGGAGCTACTGAAAGAAGAACTGACACGCCAAGGTCACAACGACTGCCAGAAAGTGATGGAATATGACCTCTCTTTCTATGATACCCAAAGTGCTGCCGTTATTGGTCTGAACGACAATTTCATCGCCAGTGCTCGACTGGACAATCTGCTCAGCTGCTATGTTGGCCTGGAGTCTCTGATTAATCACAAAGCATCTGACGCGACCGCTCTTCTGGTGTGTAATGATCATGAAGAAGTTGGCAGTGTCTCAACCACCGGTGCTCAGGGACCGTTCCTGAAGAGTGTACTGGAAAGAATTTATGGAACCGGTGAGTCTCTGACCCGAGCCATGAACCGCTCAATGCTGATTTCAACGGATAATGCCCACGGCATCCACCCCAACTATGCCAGTAAGCATGACGAGCATCACGCACCGAAACTTAATCACGGAGCTGTCATCAAAGTCAACGCCAACCAGCGTTATGCCACCAATGATGAAACCTCTGCTCTTTATCGTACGCTTTGCCAGGCTAGCGGCAGCAAAGTCCAACACTTTGTTACCCGTACCGATATGGCCTGCGGTAGTACTATTGGGCCACTGACCGCCGGTGTACTGGGCGTACGCACACTGGATCTTGGGTTGCCAACATTTGGCATGCACTCAATCAGGGAGCTGGCTGGGAGTGAAGATGCCTTCGAACTCAGTAAAACGTTATCCCATTTTATGAAACTGGCAGAGCTTCCATTTACCAGTTAACTATCTCACTGCTGGCTCTTAAACGAGAGCCAGCAAATATCTAGGGCCTAATGATGTTTTGTTGCAAGCTCAGCGGATCAGGGCGCTCCTATGACGAGGCGTGGCATTGCAGGAATACCCTAAGAGCATAAAGGCCAGTTGCCTTTCAAAATGTCTCAACGAAGACATAGGGACGCCCTGATCCGCCCGGAGGGTGACCCAGAAAAGCGCCACCTGCTTTGTCAGACATGCTTGATATAGAATAACTACACGCTACGCAAATCTTTCGCGCATATGGCGCTTTTCAGGACCACTGAGCACGCAGCGAAACATCAACAGGCCCTAGAGATATCGTTTACCCTCCAACTAAAGCTGAAGCCATTTTTTCAATACAACCATGCCGGGATAAAAGCGCTTCTACCTTTTCAGCCTCCTCCTCCAGCTTGCTCAAGCATTGCTGCGGGCTCTCGACAAAATGTTTTCTATTATTAGCATTAGCACCTTGAGGCCTGCCAGAAGGTTTTTTAGGCAGGCTCTTCAACCACAAACTGCGGAAGCGAAATGCTTCTTGTGTTGAAACATTTGCCAGACCAGCTGACTCAAGCAACCATTTCATCTTGCTAGTTTCTTTTTGAACGTCTTGCATCTGAATCTGAAACTCATCAGTCAGTAGCTCTTCTCCAGTATCTTTTAGCTCAATGCTTTTTGCCATCAGTTCATCCAGCACATAAAGTTGATCCATTATTGGTGCAGAAAGTTGCACAGCCAGGTCATTACACAATTTACTGACATCTGCAGATAGTTTTTCAAGCTCTTCTGGTGACGTTTGTATCGTATATCTCATATCCTCTCGCCCATATCGATAATCCCAGTAATATTTTTTGGACATTGCAGACAACTCCTTTGTCGTATCCAGTAAAGAGAGGTACCAGGATGATTTCAGCGGTATTTTTATCAACTCTACTCTGGAATAGTAGTAAAAAAGGCTTCTATTTTTCTGGCTGCAGATCTCTTTAAATAGTGCCATGGCTTGATCAGAGTCGCCTTTCCTGAGAAGAGCCATAGCAGTGTCAAACCTGGCCTCATCTGATTCTTTTTTGATAGCGACCTGAGCAGTGGCAGGGCAAACAGGCAGAGGATATTTGTCTTCTTTTACTTTATCCACTTCCTCCCCTTCCCTACCTGTCATCTCAAGACCATCTTTATCTGGACTCTTTGCAAGCTCGGCCTCTTGTTTCAGCTTGAGCTCATCCAGATCCTTTTGCTTTTCCTCAATTTTTTTATCTAAAAGAGATTGATGTTCCTTTACGCATCTGTTTTTTTCATGAAAAATCTCAAAAATCATTTTTTGATATTTATTCCACCTTTCTGGAACCCCTGCAAGACTACAACGATTTTGTAAAAAACAATAGGCTTTCATGAAAAAATTGAATGCATTAATAATGGCTGTATTATTTTTAAAAATTCCCGAGGATTCTGTTTCCAATCTATTCAAAAAATCCTTATAAAACCCGGCAATTAACTTTTCCTTTAATTCAAATCCAATATCATTATAACTCGCTATATCAGGAGCCATTTCCGACCACAGTGTGAATGGAGCTTGGTCTAAAAAAAACAACAGTTTGGAAAGTCCATCGCCTAAAGTAGAAAGATCAAAACCTCGACTTCTTTCCTTGACAATCATAGAGAACACTTCAGCCAGAAAAATGCTATCCTTTTTTGATGCCTCGTTTAATCTGCAACGCAATCCAGTGAGAATAACTTCTGCTGACCTTTCTTTGAATCTATCAACTTCCTCCCCAATGCACCACTCCTTATTCTTTCCAGATGAATTCAGAGAAGAAAAGCAACCACCTGCATCCAACCTTATATAAACACAGGTCAATAAATGGAGATGGGAAACGCGGATTGTACGCCCCTGACCCCGTCGATCCATTAGATCAATAACCGCTTTAAACTGCTCACAGCATTGTGACAAATTACCCTTGCGAAAATCATCAGCCAGTATTTCAAAATGTTCAGGCATAATAGAGTCATCTTTGCCTCCCCTTCTTTTTTTTCCTTTACCCTTTATATCTGCCCCTTCCGCTGCTGGAGCACTGCATTCCAAGGTTTTATGGACCGAATCCTTCCGTCGAAGGATAGTTACCTGCTTTTCTTTGGGTTCAACACGCGCCTGAAAAGCTGGCTCTTTTACATTTCTGGCCTGCACTCCACAAATGACACCTTCCCTCAAAGAGCCTCCTTGCTGAGACTCACTGCCACTCTGCTTCACTTTTCTCCTGTTTCTTTTTTTCTTTTTCACCTTGACCTGTTGGCTTTCACTCTCTATTAATTCATTTCCTTTTCTCTCCTCAATGCTTGCCTGAGCACCAGGTTCATCGTCCGCACCCAGAACAAGCAATTCCGAAAGCTCTGGAAGCGCTGACTTGCTTTTACCTACCGCTCTCATATCAAGTGAAAGGGGAGGCTCCAGAGGTTTAGTTCCAGTAACCTCCAGTGTTACAGAATTTGTTTTATCAACAGAAGATAAGGCATTTTCAGTAGCAACACCGGCAACTGATATGGAGTTTGCTAGGTCATTATCTGCGGAATGCGGCAGCCCTTTGCACTTTTCCTGCGCTTTGCTTTCACTCGCCACAACACCTGTAGCCGACCTTATCTCAATATCAGTACTATTAGTTTCTGCTCCAGAAGGTGCTGGCTTGAATTCGGGCGCCAATGGATTCAAGCCAGGTACCAGCTTAGCACTGCCACCACAATCTCCTTGATTTTCAGCGTCCATGCCCGGGGGATATTTAATCTCGGAATCGTCAGGGTCAAAACCTTTGCCTGAGATCCCTTCAGGAGGGCTCACAGTTTGCAAAAAAGAAGTGCAATGCTCAGCAACCTGTACAGGCGGATATTGAATCTGAAAAGGTGGGGGATTCATCAATTGCCGAGTATTTGGGACATAGCTAATACCAGGAGGCGGTATGTAGCCTATAGTCGCCGTCCCTGTATTCGCAACAGGCATCCCATTCCATGAAGTTTGAGGAGGTATAGGTTGAGGCAGGCAAATAATTTGACCTGATGCTGGAATAACCTGCACATTAACGTACTCCCCGCCTGGATAGAGCACTTTGGCTTGTGGCTGCACAATGTAATTCTTCTTGGTTCGTAGATGGTTTACTGTTTTAATTAGAAAACCTGAAATGATAAAAGTTCAGACTTGAACTATAAATATCAATAGCTGCCTTGGGAGCTAGCCATAACAAAAGGGAATGTAATTTAAAACAATAGAATCCTTTTCGTTATTCTAATCAATAAATTAAATAACTAAATCTCATTACTTTATAAATATAACAAAGTTACCAAAAGCAAACTCAACATTATAAATCATTACTTTCTCACCAATAAAATTTCAACAACTTCGCCGGTCTCCAACAGTGGGCTCATTCAGTCTAAGAGACTCTATAGCTTGGATCAATTGGTGAGTCATATTTTTATAATTTAAAATCTGGCAATGATATTACCCATACGCCCCCCCAACCTTTAGGCTGACGAGCTACTCTCTTTGGAAGAAGATTCCTCTTTTTTAAGGGCAGTCAACTCATCTTGCAGCCTCAGATGATGATGTAAAAGTTCATCGACCATCTGTCCATTAGATTTCAGTCTTTCCTGATGCTCACCAGCACTTAGCGACAAGGACTGCTTTTCCCCAGCCTCACCTTGCCGCTCACATTCGACCCTGGGAATTTTCGAAAGCCAGTTCTTCCTGTCATCAAAAGCCTGATCCAGCAGACAGGTTGAGAACACTAAAAGTGGTAGAATATCCCCCATTTTTTTATGAGCTTTTTTAACTTCCTGGAGATGCCATCTCAGTGTATCCAACTCACCAGCGCTTAACTCCTCAGAGATAGAGTCCACACTGTCTCTCAAATCATCAATAGTAAAGCGCTGTAAATAAATTTGAGTACGCCACTTATGATAAAATTGCTTTATTTTCTCATCAATAGTCCGGACAGTTTTCCGAAATAGGCAACCATGAGAGGAATCAACCAGAGTAGAGAATCCTAATAATCTATCTGTTGATACCTCCTCTCATGGAAATCATAGTTAAGTCTGCTCTGGACAGTA
>NZ_LUKQ02000006.1 GCF_001647025.1 Endozoicomonas atrinae | reverse complement strand
GAAACTCCAGCTGCCGAATGCGTTTATCCTGCTCATCCAGACGTTCATCCTGACGGGTCAGGCTGGTAGTCTGATGGGTGATTCGTTCCTCGATCATGGCCAGCCTGGACACCGCATCGCTGAGCTTATCGAGCTTGGAATCAATCTGATCCAGTCGCCGCGAGAGATCGTCCATGTCTCTGCTCCCTGTTCTGCTCAAAGGTCAGTTGATTTGATTCCAGATAGGCTTCCTTACCAGCGTACTCCTCCCAACGGCGCACAATCACATCGACGTATTTAGGGTCCAGCTCCATGAGTCGGGCACTGCGGTGAGACTTCTCACAGGCGATCAGGGTAGAGCCTGAGCCACCGAACAGATCCAGTACGATGTCCCGGGTTTTGGAGGAGTTACGAATGGCTCGTTCCACCAGTTCCACCGGCTTCATGGTGGGATGCAGATCATTACGGGCTGGCTTGTTGAAATACCAGACATCGCCCTGGTCTCGGGCTCCACACCAGAAGTGTTCTGAGCCTTCCTTCCAGCCGTAGAGAATCGGCTCGTATTGACGCTGATAATCGGAACGTCCCAGGGTGAATGTGTTCTTGGCCCAGATGATAAACGTGGACCACTTGCCACCGGCCTCCCGAAAAGACTTCTGCAAGGTGTCCAGTTCCGACGACGACATGCAGATGTAAATCGCGCCCTTGCAGACACCGAGCAGGTTGCTCATAGCCGCCAGAAGGAAGGTGTAAAACTCCGTGCCCAGGTTGTCGTTTTTGATCCGGCGGTCTTTTTTCGCTTTGCCGTTTTTCTCAGGATTTGCATAGTCGACGTTGTAGGGTGGATCGGTGAACACCATGTCGGCCAGCTGTCCAGCCATCAGGGTTTCAACGTCAGCCTGTTCAGTTGCACTCCCGCACAATACCCGGTGATCCCCCAACACCCACAAATCACCGGCCTGGCTCACCGGATGCTCTTCCGGCTCAGGAATCTCATCGTCATCGGTCTGCCCTTCTGGTTCGTCCAGCAGCAGCAAACCTTCGAGTTCTTCATCGGAAAATCCCATCAGGTCCAGATCAAAATCCAGCGCATCCAGTTCGGCCAGTTCCTGTTTCAGCAAGTCTTCATCCCAGCCGGAGTTGGCCGTAATCTGGTTATCCGCAATCACCAGCGCCCGTCGCTGCGTCTCGGTCAGATGCCCCAGCACGATCACCGGCACTGTTTCCATCCCCAGCTGCTTTGCCGCCATCAGACGACCATGGCCTGCTACGATCACATCATCGCTCCCCACCAGTACCGGATTCACAAACCCGAACTCCTCGATCGACCGGGCGATCTGGGTCACCTGCTCATCGGAGTGAGTACGGGCGTTGTTGGCGTAAGGAATCAGACTGGCAACAGAGCGATGTTCGATGGATTCGACGAGGATTCTGGCCATGGTTCTTCCGTGAACGTGGGTGAATTTCAGGTAACAAAAAACCCCGGACCGGAGTTGGTGCGGGGCTTGGATATACTTTGCTTCGAGCTTAGCGATAATTTTTGTCAAATCTCCTGAATTTGTCCAGTGAGCCAAACATGGCTCAAAAAGACATCGGTGGACATATTTACCTTTTCTATCCCTCAGCGGGTCAAATTACCCTGAATTATTTTGCAAAAGATGAATTTTCAGCCGGTTCATCGCCTTGTTCCAACGCGTCATGGGGGTCTTGCGATTAACCTTCAACTCTTCTGCAATGACACGCCATGGTAATCCCGACGCCCGCAACCATACCAGCTCCCGCTCATCCTCATTGAGCCACCGCAACCAGCGCATGCACTCCACCATCCGATCCACAGCATCCGCTGAAACCGGAGTTGGTTTTGCCTTGACGCCCTCTGCGTGATACACCTCCCAGCGATTGGGATTAAACTCCGGCCAGTAGGCGGAATATCCCAACTGCAGTCCGGACGGCACTCGTCGTGATATTATCCAGGCTTCCCGGTATCGCTTTCCCAGCTGCTCCACCGTGTGAATTTTATTTTTCATTCTCGCCTCCGTTGCGAAAGGGGTCCGGGTATCGGATGGGGCCGACCTCATGGAGGCCCATCCGAAATACCCCTTTAGGGGTAATTTTTCTGAAATCTGGAAACTGAATTTTTCCCATTAAAAATCAATAGGTTGGAAGTTCATGAAAGTCGTTTCCAGATCACTTAACAACCGAAACTACATTCCTTTTGTAACTGCCTGATTTACTGATGCTTTGTCGTTTCCAGCCAGTTTCTGAATGCTTCTGAAAACTGAAGAAACTGGAAACCTTCTGGAAACACCACGGGCCAGAATTGATCATTTAACGCACAAAATCCTGATCGTGATAGACCCAGACTTCCGGGTTTTCGACAGGCAATACTGCTCCGGTTTTAGAGCACTTGAAGTGGGTCGGCAATACGTTACAAAGCTCTTTACCATCCTTCCCATAACTCATGTCTTCTACGCAGAGATAGCCCCATTTACTGCGCCTGGCTGAAGGCAGGTTGTACTCCTGATGGTTACGGAAGAACTTGATATAGCCCTTGGTCGCCAGCACATGAATCCGTTCATAGATGGTTGCTTTGGCCCCCAATCCACGCTGGTTTTCAAATCGCTCAGAGAACTGGTTCGCCGTATAGACATTGCCCTGTAATGCCTCGTCATGAAGGATCTGGACGATCACTTCCCGCTTGCGAATCCGTTCTGCATCGTGTTTCTTTCCCATCTCCTCACCCGCAATACGAACACCATTAGCTGGTGCTTCACACCATTGCCCCTCACGCTTGATGATCCGTTTGGCATCGGGCGATGACCCGTTTCGCAGTTCGTAATAGAGCATCCGCTCCGGTTCCATTTCCTCAGGCTTGAACAACAACATGCCGGAGGTGTAATAACCACGCAGACTGCCTGCACCAGAGAGTGCCTGAAACGGATCTTCCTCCAGCTGCTTCTTGGACATCTTCCTTGTGTGATGAACCAGGATCAGGCCCGCTTCCGGACTTACCATATCCCGCAGTTGCTCAACCCGTTGCTGCAGGAAGTACATCATGGCGTTGTTGTCGTTTTCACTGCTGGCTTCCGGACCGGAGTCAAAGACATTTCGAATGGGATCGATGACAATGACATCCGGAGCATCGCCGAAAGCAGTACGGATGGAGCGGACTGCCAACTTCAGTCCATGGTCGTTCAGTACCATTTTCAGGCGAGCGGTCAACATCAGGTTTTCCCGCACCTGAGTGATTTGATAATCCTTCAGGGGCAGCTGCTGCACCCGTTCCTTCAGGTAGTGATATTGCACTTCAGCCTGCAGGTAGAATATTTTCAAAGGTCGACTGGGGCGCATATCCAGAAATGGCAGACCTGCAGCCATATGGGCCAGCAGGTTCAACATAAAGTCACTCTTGCCCACCTTGGGTGCGCCACCGATGACCAGCATCCCGCCCGGGGTTAACACTCTTGGCGATAGCAGATCAGCAGGCGTGGGTGAGTTGTCATCCCATAGATCGCCGAAGCTGTAGACCGGCACCGACTCTTTAACCGTTTTACGCTCCACGGTCACCAACCAGTGACGTACATCGGTCTGCTCAGCCACAGCATCGGCTGCATCCCATTTTTCTGGCTTGCCTTCCGGTGGCCTGAGAATAAATACGGACGTAGCTCCGGCATCGGCGATGGCCTGGGCAGCGTTTCGTGCGTAGAGTATTCCCGCTTCATCATTGTCAGGCCAAATCAGTACCTTCTTGTTTTGCAGGGGGGACCAGTCTGTTTTCTCCACCGGAGCATTGGCTCCATTCATTGCGGTGGTGGCACAGATATTCTGTTCGATCAGAGCCTGTGCCGCTTTCTCACCTTCCACCAACACCACTTCTTCTGCGGTTTTGATTCGGGGCTGGTTGTATAATGGTCGTGGATTCGGTGCCTGATGCTTGCGAGCCTTCACATCCCAGGGACGAAACTGCTTACCTTCTGGTGTATCGTAGCGGTAAACGCAGGCCAGCAGATTGCCGTTACTGTCGTGATAATCCCATTTGCCCGTATGTGCACCAAGCTCATCTATAGCGGGTTGAGCCGTGGCAGACCCAACCGGTATTGATGGCATACCAAGCCAGTCAGCCATAAACCGGACAATGGTTTGATAATCACGTTTGTCATCCAGTCCTTGTGAGCGGGCAACCAGCGTCACCAGATCACCGCCCTCACTGCTCTCAAAGTCATGCCAAAGCCCGGACCGTTCTCCGGTGAGTTCGATCTCCAGGCTCTTCCCCTTAACACCAGAGACATTTCCAAGAACAAACTTCTGCCCTTTCACTTTGCCATTTGGATAGAGATACCCAAGGAAGTCAGGCAGTCGATCCAATATGCGTTTTTTGACGTCTTCTGCAGCCAGATCATCAAGAATGGTCGGCTCCTGCGCATCATTAAAATCCATCCAGTTATTCATGTTCCTGGCTCCCAGCATTGTTGTTTCCACGGACACATCTTGCAGAGGTAATGACCGGCATCGGTGCTGATCCTCGGTAACAGCTCACCGCTTTCACAAGCCTGCAGAATGGCCACCGCCTTATCACTGCACTGCTGCGCCAGTCCGGCATCAAAAGGCAGCCATTCAAAATAGAGTTCACAGGTGTCTTTATTCACCGCCGTAAACAGCGCCGGATTCTGTGAAATACCAGGAACGGCTGGTTCCATATAGGCTTGATACAAGGCGACCTGTGCCGCATAGATGGGTTTAGAGAGCACCACACCCCGCTTGACGGTATCCTTCCAGGACTTGTTATTCATGGACTTACACTCCCACAGGGCCGGACAGCTCATCTCAATACCATCCGGAGCACCGTTGAAGATCCCGTCCACATGGCCTTTCAATTTTCCATCCACTGCGGAGAAGCCAAACTGTCCGCCCTCACGGGTTTCGGTGTAGAGCTCAAATCCCGCCTGTCTCAGCCAATCGATAGCCAGTTCTTCAAACTGATGACCAAACTGGAATATCCGCAGTAACTGACCTCTGAAGTGCTGACCCTTATCCACGGGCTGGTGCCAATACTCAAACTGCAGCCGTCGCTGACACTCTTCACCAAGGCGTGAAGCCCCGAGATAACTGCGCGGTGTCTTCTGCTGCTCCACCGATTCCAGAGCCTGGTCGATTTTTTCCGTGATCTGCTCACTGATCGTGAGCTTGTGGTTGTAATCCAACATAACGTCTTCCGTGATTTTTTCGGTATGAAGTGACAGGCAATCCAGACTGCAAAACTGCCGCAGGGTACCTGTTGTAAAGCGTCGTTGTTGCGTGGGAGCCCACCCGAATCCCCGGGCAGGCTCACCGCATTGGTAGCAGGCAGCCATGATCAGGCCGCTGCATCATCCAGATCACAACCGAGTAACCGGGCCAGCGTTGTGCGACCTTTACTGTTGTAGAAAAACTGCTCGACCTGCTTATCGCTGTGACGGGACTTACTGATACGGAACTCACCGTACTCATCACACTTCATTCCGTTCTGGTTAGCGGTCTTGCCAAGCCGCTGGGGAGAAATGCAAAACTCTGCAGCCAGTTCCGATGCGGTCCAGAAACGTTCTTCAACTTTTGGCAAAGGCAAGCAGCGAATACCTACAACTTCCTCTGTAAGCGTGGCCATCAATGCCTGTTTGGAAGATTCACTGAGGTTGGGCAGATTCTGGGTAGCCAGCTGAAAGTAGTCAGTCACCACCTCCAGTGCTTTAGCCGGATGAATACCTGACTCCGCAGGGCTACCCACATTTGGGGTAACCCCTGTCATCACGTACTGGCCTTGCTTACGGATACTCGGCAATACCTCTCTGGTGACCCAGCGTTTGAATTTTTTGGCCTGTGCTTTACGCGATTTCAAAATGCAGGAATACAAACCGGACTCATTGATCATGCTGACTTTCTGCTCTCCACCCGGGGTGGGCACAATTCGCCCTCCCTTCTCATCATCATCCAGCCCCCGAATACCATCTTTGGCACTCAGAAAACCCAGGGCATCCGTAACATCCTTCGCCACAAACCAGGTCTCCCCCTGCTCATCAGTCAGTGTGCGGATATTGCCAAACTGCTCGTGATTGAAAATGGTCATCGCTTTCATAACTCATGTCCTTATTGGTTTTGAATGGCCCGGTCATTTACCGGGCACGATGTAAATGATTAAGCCCAGCTGGGAGGCTCACTCGGGAATGGAGGCTGTTCCCCCTGAGGTTGAGTCGGTGCCTGAGCGGTTTGGGGAGCAGTACCCATCAACCGGGCATAATCCTTATGCTCCGGAGTCACCGCCTGCTTGATGACGTTTTTTTCATCGCCGTACTGATCCCGCTCCACAGCCACCCGGGCCACAAACTCAATCCCGTCCAGTTCACTGAATGACTGAATCTGTCGTGCCTGCTGGGCCCGGGGAGAGCGATCATCGGTGCGAATGCCCCGTGCAGACTGCAAAATACCTCGCACCATGGAGCGCCCCATCCCTGCCCAGGCTGGGCCTTTCGGACTGTGCAGGCCAATCAGGGTCCACAGCTTGCGCCGTGCAAACGGCCCTTCCAGCCCCACAAACTCGGTATTGAGATAAACGGCACCGGTATCGGTATTCTGGGTGGCATAACCATCGTTCCAGCCCATAACCGGTTCATTGTGACCACCCGGTTTGATGGTCATGCGAACCTTGAGCAGGGTGCCAGCGGGAATGAGCTCAAACTGGTTCTGGTCTTCCGCGTCGTTAAAATCGTTCCATGAAGTCATGATCAGGCTTCCTTAGGGTTGTTGGTTGTAGCGGTTGCAGGGCGGTTCCGAATCCGGTGAAACAGCTGACCGAGGTGAGCCGGTTCAATCATGTCCAGACGACCACTTCTGTCTTTGGCGGGATAGCCGTAGGGGTTGAGGGTCTGGCAGACAAAGGCTCTCTGCGGATTACCCTCAGCATCCGGCAGGCTGACCATGGTGATTACCTGATCCACAATGCCAGGCAGTTCCAGACCGGTTTTGCTGCCCTCGATCTGCAACTGATAGTGCTGACGGTTAAAGTCATCCGTGCGCTCTTCCAGGATGGCGACAAATACCACGTTTTTGCCTCTGGCATGCTGCAGATGGGTTAGCGTGGCGATCATCTCCTGACCGTGCAGACCATAAGCTCCACGGATGTCCGGCTTGCCAGTCTTCTCCGAGTACGCCTGCGGTTGCCCTTTTGCCCACTGCAGACAGAGCCGCGCCAGTGCCGTGATGGAGTCAACGAAAAAGGTGTCGTATTTCTCAAGCATCTGCGGGTCACCGTATTTCTGGCAAACTGCCTCAAAGTGCGCCTGTGAAAAGGGCTGGTCATCCCGCAGGGCCGGATTGGCTCCAGCAATAAACGCAACAAGGTCCCGAAAATCCTGCCAGGTACGGGGCCGAAGCGTGTCTCCGGTAAAACTGGCGACGGACAGATCACCGGATTCAATATCAATGAAACAGGTACTGGCCGGTTCCAGCGTCAACAGCTGAGAGGTTTTGCCAACCCCGGAAGGGCCTGCCAGTACCGCCTTGATCCCCTGCCGCAATTTCATGCGCTCATCGGCGCTGATAATGGGTAATGCCCCGGAAGGTGCTCGGGTCATGAGGCATCCTCCCCAGCAGGCGACAGCTTGTAGACGGGCTTCCCGGTCTTCAGGGTTCGGGCAGGCTCAAACGCCTTACGGATCGTGTCTGGCCAGGCACTGTATTTGCGCTCGGCGACCTTGTAGGATACCTCCAGGTACTCAGCCGGATCCTCACCCTGGGCGGTGATCTTTTCAGCAATGGTCTTGAGTTGCTTCTGATCCCAGGTCACTCGCTTGGGCAGATCAGCAGATACCTTTATGCCTTCGTCCAGGAGATGAACGACGCCGCTCTCTTTCCCTTGTTCAGTGCGCAGCTTGGTCACCTGACTGACGTACTTATAGCCGATGGCGCCGTCAATGAACTCCTTCAGCGACTTGATCTGCTCCAGTTCCAGGCGGGCGGCTTCTGACAACTGCAGTAACTCTGCTGACGATTTAGCAGCCAGCTCAAACACCGGCATGCCGAGGATGTTTTGCAGGGAAGTATTCATACCTCACCTCCCTGTGCCACCGGCATATCAACTGCGTCATAGAGTCGAGACTGCTCATACGCCAGAACATCCGACAGTCGATAGACAACCTTGGCCCCAATGCGCAAAAAGCGAGGGCCGGTCCCCTTCTGCCTCATACGGCTCAGAGACTTGATACTGATATTGAGCCTGCGGGACAGCTGAACAGAATCCATATGAATCACATCATGCTCAGCTGTAGGCGGACATGTAGGAGCATCGCAACGATCTCCTGCCACGAGGTTCCCTCCGGAACCAGATTGATACCTAACGTCTTGCATATTGGCCTCCTTAGGCTTTGTGTTTATGCAAGACTGAGTTTGAGGGAGGTACTGTAGGCCAACTGTAGGAGCTGTAGGTGAAACTGTAGGAGCGAGTGATTTTCAAAAAATAAATGAAAAAAAACCGACTCAATGGCCGGTTCAGAATGTAATGTCCAAAAGAAGTCTGGTCAGGCTTTTTCTTTCTGAAACATGGGTAACTCTACAAATGCCCTAAGCCAGCAACGCCCTTTGGCGCCTGCCTCATAATCAATGAAATGCTTCCATAAGCGATCCTTGTGAAAGAATTGACTGAGATTACTGGAACTGGACTCCTCCAGTAACCACTGTGTCAATACTTTGGGATTTCCACGCCGACCAGCGTTGAACAGCTCACTGATCAACTGACATTTCCCGGGAGCCCCTTTCAACACCCACGGCTCATGCCCAACCACACGCAAAATACCATTGACCTCATCCCACAGAACCCCTTCACGCTCCAACCGTGCCTGAACCGGATCGATGTACGACAGAAAGTGGTGGTAATCGACTCGAACCGGCCCCTTGGTTGGCAACACGTCACTCAGCTCTATCAGCTGACACCCAGGGGGCAGTTCAAGTCGTCTAGTGGATGGCAGATTTCTTGAAATCAACAGGCTTGATGAAAGTGCCTGTGACTCCACAGCATCAAGAACCTCATCCAGGTTTTGTCGAAGCCCACGGGCCAACAAGACAGTGACACCTTCTAATTCCCCCAGGCACCAGAGCCGGTCATCCAGAAGGGATGCTGGCTCAGTCAGTTTAAGACTGGTACTCAACCACCGGGGAAACCAATCGGGACGAAAGGCATACATTCTCATATCGTCGTCTGAGACAACATGGCGTCCGTTGTAATAATAAACGAACTCATCTTTCTCTCTATACACCTGCCGATAGCCGTCTGAATCCTCGTCATCGTAATCCACCCGAATCAGCCGGTCTTGTGCCGCACCTCTCGGGATCAACGCTTCGCTGGCAATAATCTCCTGCCAGCAGTCGGGAAAATCGAACTTCAACTCGCTGATCCGCTCACTCTGCATTCTGGCTTCAAATGCTCTGACCAGGTAGTTCAATACCTCACGCTTCATCCTTGTCCTCCGGTAAGAACACGCCCATTTTCACCAGCATATCGTGATTGATATACCGTTCTCTCAGGTTTTGGTCTCTGAGGCTGCAGTGATTAGGTCCCTTCAACCTGACGAGTATGGTTTCTTCCGGTAGATGCTCTGTTTCATCACAGCGAAAAGCCAGAGTAACCGCCCGTAGGTTAAAAGTCTGATCATCAAACGGAAGGAGGTCACCCGCTTCCAGCCAACTGTTGTAGGCATCGTACTGAAAGGATTTCCTGGGAGTGGCTTTAATGATTTTAATGCCATTATGAGGGCGTATTTGTAACTCAACTTCTTTAACAATGACTTCCTGAATACCGTGGCGCAATTCAAAGGCGTTCGAAAAATCGGGCTTGTCACGAAAGAGTTCCAGATTGACCTTTCGCAGTTTGATTTTGGTCGGGTCCACCGTTTGTTTCAGCACACTCTCACAGAATGCCGTTTTCAGCTGTTCCCTGAGATCTTTTGTATCCGCATACAGTTCAATAATGCCCGTCTGTGGTTCATAGGTGACAGCGTATTCACGGGCAGGATGAATAATTTCCACGACAACATCCTTACCCTCTTCATCCAGCACTTCAAAGCTCGTAGGCAGCCCCTCCCGATAGATGATGAACTGCAACACTTCCAGGATCTCATCATCATCGTTACAGCGCTTCCTGGACTGACGGCGACAAACCAGCTTGTTCTGGTTGAAAAAATCTCTGAGCCGCTGTTCAAAACCGGATAAATCAACCCCGATATCCAGTGGCACGGGTTCCGTCAGGTAGAACCCTTCCCACATCCTTGACTGGTAACGGTGGAATTCGACATAGCGGATTTCTTCTGCCTTACGAAAGTTCTTCTCGTCACAAGCCAATAAGTGAAGTGCGTTGTCGTAGGGGTTTTCGGTGGGGTTGAGGCACAGGTCATTCAATACCTGTTGTCCAAGCTGATCAGCCATCCCTTCAATCCGGGCTGAAAGACGGATAAGTTTTGCCTGTTGATGCTCATTCAGTTGAACGACATGATGCATCACTTCTTTCGGTGAAATAATACGTGTTGTGCCCGGGGAGACAGCCTGCAGATCAATACCACACAAAGTGAAAAGCGTATCAGACTCCAAATCGGCACCACGCAGAACGCGCTGAACGGACTGCATAGTGACTCCTTTTGTTGTGCTTGTTGTTCCTTAACATCAACGAACAAACACTGTATGTATAAACAGTTTCCGAGTCAACAGGGAACCCGTAAAGCCATCAGATGACAGCCTTCCCAATCTGGGACAAATCACCCCAAATTGCCCTTTTACACAGTGTTTTCGGTGACGAACAATAATAAAGAACTTCTCAGACACATCAGGCAAACCATCATGGACGAATCATTATCACTCAAGGATTGCGACCTCAGCCCACGGGATGAAATTGCAGCTCTTATTGCCACTGCCATCCTCCGAAAACAGCAGAGAAAGATGAATAAAGACCCTGACCGACTGGATAACTCCGCTACCTCATGCATGACTGTGAACACCCCTGAGAAGAAGACTGAGGTAGCTTATGAATCACGATAAAACCCTTGCCGCCAGGGTGGTGGCAATTCAATCAATGAAGACAGAAGAACTGCGTAAATTATGGAAGGAGCTGTACGGCAAAGAGGCTCCTGAATTGGATTTAAGGATTCTGAGACAACGACTGTCCAATCGAATTCAGGAGCTGGCATTGGGGGGACTGAGTGAGAAGAGCTCTGACCGGCTGAAACTGGCCAGCAAGAAAAGTGAGCACAAACCAAAGTCGGCAAATAGCCGCTTAGTGAAGCCTCCGTTGGGGACCGTTATCACCAAGGAGTACAACGGGGAAACCCACGAAGTCATCGTGACACCGCAGGGTTTTGAGTACCGGGGAGAGATCTATAAAAGCCTGACCCGCATTGCCAATATGATCACCGGCACCAGCTGGTCGGGACCAATGTTCTTCGGGCTGAAATCCAAGTCAAAAGGAGGTGTACATGGCCAAGCGTAAGGAAGCGTTGGTGAAGAAGCGGTGTGCAATCTATACCCGAAAATCGACTGAGGAAGGACTAGAGCAAGAGTTTAATTCGCTCCATGCCCAGCGGGATGCATCGGAAGCGTACATTCACTCCCAGAAACATGAAGGCTGGGTTCTGATTCCGGATGACTATGATGATGGTGGTTTCTCTGGTGGGAATGTGGAACGCCCAGCCCTGCAGCGATTATTGAGGGATGTTCAGTCTGGTCTGATTGATATTGTGGTGGTTTACAAGGTGGATCGCCTCAGCCGGTCATTGGCTGACTTCGCCCAGCTGGTGGACCTGTTCGACAAGCATAATGTGTCGTTTGTATCCGTCACCCAGCAATTCAACACCACCAGCAGTATGGGAAGACTTACTCTCAATATTCTGCTCTCTTTTGCCCAGTTTGAAAGAGAGGTCACCAGCGAGAGAATAAGAGACAAATTTCTTCTCTCCAAAAAGAAAGGCATGTGGATGGGGGGTAACCCTCCACTGGGCTATGACGTCGTTGAGCGCAAACTCACCGTTAACCCTGTTGAAGCAGGCCTGGTTAACCTGATTTTCAAAACCTTTGTGAAAACCCGCTCCATTATCCAAACCTGTGAAGTCATCAATAAGAAAGGCTATCGAACCAAGGCGATCCCGTTACACGACGGAACCGTGAGAGGCGACAGTCTGTTTGCCAAGAACACCGTGCATCGCATTCTGCGCAACCGGATCTACATCGGGGAGATTGGCAACAAGGGCGAATGGTACCCCGGTGAGCATGAACCGATTATCCCCATGGACTTATGGGCAAAGGCTCATGGTACTTTCGATGTCCACGCCCAGCTGCGCTCCAAGTCTTCCAGGCACCGGAACAATCCTTCATTTCTTAAGGGCATGTTGGTAGGACCGGATGGTTTAGCCATGACCACCAGCAGTACCCGCAAAAAAGGCCAGCTGTTCCGTTATTACGTGACCGGCACCAGTCAGAAACAGGGAGCCAAAAACAGCCCACTGCCGCCCCTGTCGGCCCGCACGTTGGAACTTATGGTGCTGGAGGAGATACGGAAACGACTGGCCAGCCCGGAGTTGCTGTTCAAAGTATGGCAACGGGCCAGTGAGCAGGATGGCAACCTTGATGAAAACACCATTCGAGCCGCACTGGGTGATCTGGCTTCGGTATGGGATGAGCTGTTCGCTCCGGAAAAACGACGCCTGACGGAGTTGTTAATCAAACGCATCGAGCTGGCTGCAGAGCAAGTCACCGTTTACTTCCGGCCTGACGGCATGAATGCCGTTGCCGTTGAACTACAACCATAAACTGCAAGGAGAGGCCCATGGCCATTGTCAAAAAAGTCGGAGAAGAGACCGTTGAATTTCTTGAAGAAGAAAACCTGATCAAAGTCACCATCCCCATCAAGATTATACGACGGGGTGGTAAGAGCACGATCAAGACACCGGATGGCATGGTTGGCCATGACGAAATGGAAGCCCTACAGAAAGCGCTTATTCAAGGACACCGCTGGATCAAATTGCTGGAAGACGGGAAGTTCAAAAGCGTCCGGGAACTAGCAGACAGGGAGAAAACCGACAAAGCCAAAATCTCCAAGTTCATCCGCCTGACCTGCCTGGCTCCGGATATTCAGGAAGCGATTCTCTGTAACACTGGGACATGGATATTAACACTGAAGGACTGCCTGAAGCCATTCCCAATGCTGTGGTCTGAACAGCGAGAACACTTCGAAAAAATGGCCATTGTTGCTCCCGAAGATTCATCGGAAAACTGAAATAACCGTACCGATCCGCCCATGGGGTTAGGTGAGCATATAACTTACATGTCCCCAGAATACCAAACAACATCTGGAGAATTGATAGCTTCATCCCATTGTTTTTGTAAAAATTGTACAATCTCGCGGTAGTTTTCAGATTGGGCATACTCTCTAGTAGCTTTGTCATACTGTGGTGTAACTGATTTTTGGTTGCCCGGTTCAATAGGTCCTAAAGCATCAACTGAGCTGCTGGAGGCTAAAAACTCGGCTTGGTTTAGATCACTAATCGTACTAGTGGTGTTAAGGGCTTCCTCATTAAACCCCTCCTGTTTAACTGTCAATTCTGTTGACTTCAAGGGATTACCTGTTTCTTGAAAAGTCTGAGCATTCGGTCTCTTTTCACTGTAAGACTTATTAAGCTCTGGTTGAGCTTTGTGAAGCTGTTTCTTTTGCTGTTTCTTTTTCTTGCTTTGAGCTCCTGCAGCATTACCATCAAGATATTCACCCTTAGTCACCAATCTTTCAGTGAGCAATTTATATTGATCAATTGAGAGATCTGAAAGTGGCCTTTTAGACTCAAGATGAGGGTGATGAGAAGCCTCATGTCTATATAAATCAAAGAGGCTACCTCCTGTCCAACCCCTGCAGTCTTTGATGGGACACTCTGTTATAGATATATTTCTTGATTCTCGTTTACTAAATGGACTGTCTGGTACTAGTTCAATATTTAACCATGAATATTTATTACCTTCTGGACTCTCGCTTCTGCACGCAGGGCAAAAAACCTCATCAGAGGTTTTTTCTAATTTCTTACTGACAAATACACGGAAATCATAGCAAGTTTTACAGGTGCGATGGCCACAATCCATCTGCTTTATATTGCGCGGTATCCCATTGCAATAACTACAAAGGTAACCAACCAATCTTCCCTTATCGTTTTCAGACACTACTCTTAATGGGTAACCAGCAAAATATTGAACTGAGTTTTTTGGCTCCTTATTCTTGGTTTTTTTATGTATTTGGCTCTGATTACCAAAATATGGGAGCCGTATAGACATATCTAAACAATCATTTGGAAACATAAATATTTTACTTGAAATAAAAAATAATAATTTGTGCGAAAAGGACTGCGCTATAAATCAATAGAAAGCTTCAAAGTACAAAAGTTCAATTTTTTTAATTTAGTCAAAGGGTGACAACTCCAATACCAGAATAATCGCATAGCGCAGCCATCGTTATGTATTGGAAAAAATGACCAAGAATAAAGATCATTTCGAATCCAGTCCCGAGCCCCTACCGGAAAAACACCTGCGAACCACCGGCGCGACATCCAGCAAAACTTAAACTAAAGTACTGATATTAAAAAACAAAAAAAGTGGAGGACTCGAAGGGCCAATTCCTCCACTTTTTCAGAGAGAAGAGAGAAAACGGCAAAAAAGGGTCGAAAATAGCTTGTTTGTGGGGAGGGAAAATCCTCCAGCGAAGTGCGTTTAACCCTTTGTTTACAGGGCCTATAAACGACAAAACCCTTACGACAGGAATCGTAAGGGCTTGAAGATATGGCGGACCGGACGGGACTCGAACCCGCGACCTCCGGCGTGACAGGCCGGCATTCTAACCAACTGAACTACCGGTCCGCTGTTTTTCGATAACTTTAACAAGAAGTTATCGACAACCTGGTGGGTGATGACGGGATCGAACCGCCGACCCTCTGCTTGTAAGGCAGATGCTCTCCCAGCTGAGCTAATCACCCTGCGCTTGTGGCCGGTATAATAGCGAATCGAGCGATAGAGTCAATCCCTTTTTGTGGTATTCATCAGGAAAATAATCGAATCACAGTGGTTCCGGATAAGAAGCGTCAAGATCAGGGCAAATTTTATACTGCGTTGTTTAGGGGGCGTTACCAACTGGACATACAACCAGCCCCCCATTATTTGTGCCAGACAATACCCTTAGGGCATAAAGGCGCGAGCTGCGTATTGTGGTTGCTCCACATGAGCAGTGAGCAACGCTGTATGGTGCAAATAATGGGAGACCCTTCGGGTTGCTCATACAAGCACTCATACCGCGTTGAACGCCTTACCTGAGTGCTTGTATGACCAACTGGTTGAATGGCCAGTTGGTAACGCCCCCTAGCCCCCCAAGTGAATATAACTCTTGACCCGCCCCTGCTCTTTCAGCTGATCAATACGAACCTGCTGAATGGCAACACTGTGCTTTGTTTGCAACAGAACAAGCCATTTAAGCAGTTTCTGGTAAGCGGCATCTTCAACCCAGACAGAAAGACCCTTGCGGTCTGGCTGAACTCTTCCCAAGGTTATACCTGCCTGCTGGGCAACGCTGGCAGCTATGGAAGATAGCTCCTGATGGGCAGAGGATGCCTGTTGATTTTTCTGCAGGTCTCGGGCCTTTGATAAATTACCGTGCAACCAGGTATTCATTTCCTGCTGATAGAGATAGGCACTCTTCTGAGCCTGTGACCATTGGGTTACTGGCTCCCAGACCAGTATGTAGATGAGTCCTGTTAACACCGTAGCAAAAAGCAGCTGGAGTATTTTACGATCCCTCGGAGGTCGCACTTCATACCAGGATTTACATTGCTGCCAGTACGGGTTGGCCATTAGCAGGCTATTCAGTTTTTGCATGCTTCCCCCAATCATCTCCTGATCGTCACTCTGGCAATCACACTGGACTTACCCTGGTTAGCGTTATCCAGCCTGCCCTGAAAACCTGAAGCATTGAGCTTTTCCAGGAACTGGTTAATCGTTTCCAACTCGCCGGTTTCAAATTCATAAACCAGTTGACCTGTAGCATCGTTGAAATCCAGATTCCTCGGCTCAAGCTTTGCCTTTTCACCCATTGAGCCAGAAACACTGGAAAGCACCTGAAGCATTGCCAGGAAAGGGGTTTCGGATGTTTGTGTGTCCAGTGTGCGAAAGCGGTTCTCCATTACCTGCTTAACATTGAAAGACATTTGTTCCCGCGCCTGTGCCTGTTGCGCTTGTCGATCACTGGGGAATACCGTGAGGTAATTCTTTATGGAATCTCTCCAGAGCGATTCCGATTTATGTTGATAAATCACGCCTTCTGTCACTGACAGCCCAAGCTCAAGAATCAGCCAGCAGCCAGCAGCGGCCACCAAAGGCCACCAGCGCCTGATAAACCGCCCGGTTCTTCTGGGACACTGATAGGCTCCCTGCCGGAAATCAAGTAGCTGATTGCTACGTCTATTAGTAAAGTAGTGCTCTGCAAAATACTCAAAGACCGCCCCCTTAAGCGGTATCTTATCGACAAGCCAACCTCGCTCAGATAGCAAATCGGATGTTTCATTTATTCTGGATGTTGAAACAGCCAGTGTATTGTCAGAAAACATCAATCGGATTTGCGAGGGTGGTTCATCCAGTGTTTCGGAAACCGTATTTTCGAGAGAGCTGACCAACGTATCAGGGAGTTCTTGGCCTTCCTGACCGGAGTTATCAGGAAATATGAAAGGAAGCGCTTCGTCGTTCAAGGCAATGCCTGCACGACCGGGAGAGGCCATCATCACAGAATCGTTGTCTAACAGCAGACAGGTATATCCCGGCTCAGACTCCAGAAACTGCATTTCCGCCACGATGCTGGTCAGGGGCATCTGATATTGTTCGAAAAGTGCAAGCATGGCCTGTAAGGTGGCATGCGGAATACCTGCAACAGAAACCTGCAAGTCTTTGTCAGGATAACCATTAACAATATGCATGGTTTCAATATCCTGAGCCAGATGCTCCTCCACCAGATAAGGGAGCGCTGTTGAAAGGTGTTTTTTCTGGCCCGCATTAATGGTCAGGCGCTTGTATAAACAGAGCGATCCCCCCAGGAGAAGAATTACTTCATCCGGCAGACGGTCAACTTCCTCTAGATCTTCAGGCTCATCAGCACACCATGCCTCTCTGAGCTCATCAATCGCAGTAAGATGGAGTTCTCCAGCAAGCGAGCCTGCCAATGTGAACTTTCCCCACTGCACAACGGTATTAGCATCAACAGCGCTGACTGGAGAAGGAATTCGAATCAATAGCATTTTTTTCATTATTTAAACCCTGAGTTCCCTGTTGAATCACCCTCATTAGCAGGAGCCCAATATTGACTCGGCCCAATTTCTCTCCCGACAACCTGTACATGCCCCTCACTGCTTCGGTAAAAAATCGTTTTTAAGTAAAAGGCAGTATCTCTGTATGTCGCCTTAATCTGGGCATTGAAATACTGACTGCCAAAAACCACCCGTTCATTTTGAAATACTCCAGCCTTTCCAGATAGAGCGACAAGCTGATTCAATTCTTCAATATTTGATAATCCGGCATCACCCCGGCTATTACTGATCATTAAGGCATCCCCTTCTGAGATATTCTTGTTTAAAGAGCGGATAACCTCTGGCTGAGCAGTGTTCATATTCATTTTTGATGATCTGGGTATAACCGTAATATATGGCAACAGTTTTTCAACTTCCTCGCTATTAAAACCATCAATTAACATCAATTCCGAGACTGACGTCATTTCTGTTTGTCCGGTTCTCCTTGGGGGGACAAGCGATAGATAGATCAGGTCTTCCGATCCCTGTGATGGACTATTTGTCTGCTCCTTACTCATCCAACGAGCTATTTTATAGGCCAGCTGAGGGTCCATGGATTGAGCTGACAGCAGATTCTCAAACATGTGCACACCCGATGAACCACCTTTCTCAGCCGGCTTCTCGCCTGATTGTCTATTTTCATCCGCCAGCCAGTTCAAATTAAATCGGCTCTGCTCATCCTGAACCTGTAACTCTATAACGCCCTGTTCAACTTCATAATTGATGGTATCAACCTTCCACAGCTCATTTTCATGATCCACCATTCGGTTATTCTTTTTATCCTGTTCAAAATCTTTCTCTAACAGCCACGCAACGTACTGTTCAGCTCCCAGCGCATAGTGTTTTGCCTGTGTTCTTTCCAGGTATCTGGCATTCTTCTCAGTGTGCAGCCAGAGATTCATTACGATCTCAGAAGCGACGGTTGTGATCAGTAAAAAAATCAGCAACACATAAATCAGGGCAATCCCTGACTGATGGCATGACTGGAATTTACCTGTCGAAGCCAGAACTGGCTGACGGTTTTCAGCTGGTTCAGTAGCCATCGACACTGTCTCCGGATCTGGCTCTGGGTTGTGGCCGTATATTACCCGGCGTGTTCATATTCTCCTGAGAGGGATCTCCCTCTTTATTACCCAGATCAGGTTTGTACGTTATCAGAGGAACCACGGTTACCATTGATCCCATATCTTCATGAACAATGGTCAACTCCACTGCTGCCGGCACTTGATCCACACTCCCCCCGGAAGAAGCTTGCTGCAGATTCTGTCTTGGGGGCCAGGCACTTACCCATTGCTTATGGTCATTGAGGAACCGTACTTTCATGCTGTTCACACCCGACATCACAACCTGCCGAATACGGGTAGCTTCTGGTGCCCTATCCAAAACAGGCCAGTAATAACGAATTAACTGCTTACCCTCCACGACATAAGCCACACGCTGCAGGGTACTTCGCATTTCCTGAAGGGGGTTTTGCCATCCTGAACGGGTAAACTCCATGGATGCTCCGCCCGGACCGGGGGCTTTCAGTGCAGGCTGCTGCATGCCCCGTTCATCCCTGGCCGGTCTTCGTGTCATTTGAAACAGGTCTTTTTCCAGGACAATTTCAGCTCGTTGTAACTTATCCAGGTCGTCCAACACCACTTGCGTTGCTTCCTGCGCACGCGTTACTGACATAAACAGCTTATAGGCTGCCGTACTGATCATACTGAACAATACAATGGCAACCATTAACTCAAGGAGGGTAAAGCCATTGGAAATGGCTGGCAAACGCCACCCGCCGCCCGCTGACCGCTGCCCGGAAAAACAACCGTACTGCCATTTTTTACGGTTAGCGGGAAACGGGCTGTGAGTAGAGACCTTAACCAGTCTCACTAGTATTTGGACCTGATTCCAGAACAAGTCCCCGGCAACAAAACAGACTTTACTGAGCATTATTGCCGGGGCCTCCTCAGCCAGGTAGATAACCTTGCCAGGGGAGCAGCACCTTTTTCCGGCTCAGACTCACCAATAAATACTTCGACCTGAATCTTTCTGAAATCAGGTAACCCAGTAGACGCAGATGTTTCCCGAACATACCACTGATAACCGGCATAGCTTTCAATTTGCGGCTTGACTGCCGGTCCACTCCAGCGCCCCTCCGCGTGAAGTACATTGAGATAATGGTCTGCAATCTGCGAAGCCAGTATTTTTTCCTTCTGATACCGGGTCTGCCGAATGCTGTTGCCATCGGAAAGAATAAGCATGGATGCAGCCAGGGCAAATACTGACAGAGCAACCATGACTTCCAGCAACGTAAACCCACTACAGCAGTTCAGGCTCCTGTTTCGCAGAAAAAGCCGGTTTAGCTTTAAGCCCCAATGACTCATGGAAAAGTGCATCACTCCCTGACTCGTTCAATATCTGACAACCCATCTGTGAGCAGATAGAGCGATTGTTTTCTATTTTCAACTGGAACAATTCTGAGCCTGAATGGCGTTACCTGGTAGTCTGAATAGAAAACAACCGACGGGTATTGCTCATCCAACTCAAAAGGCGTGGAATTCTCAATTGACTCCAGACTCAGGCTTAATGTTTCCGGTATCAACCTTGGCTGAAACGGAGACTGCTCCAGCTCTGCCCATTCCTGACTATCCGCCGGGAGTACCCACCAGCGGTAGTACCCCTCACTGTCAATTGAAAAGCCGTAGTGAATATTTTCCAGCAGCGCTTTGTCACGAACCTGGGTGAATAGTACCTGCAATCGTGTCGCTTCCTCCTGAACCACCTTGTGAATGCTGCCGGTAATCGGACTTAGCAAGGTAATACCCAGAAGCACACCAATGATGACCACCACCACCAGCATTTCGATCAGGGTAAATCCTCGCTGTTGAGGTGATGCCATTACGTATCCTTGTCTGCCTGCTAGTTATCCCAGTTACCGATATCAGCATCCAGACCTTCACCTCCCTCACGACCATTAGCCCCCAGAGAATACAGGTCATACTTTCCATGGTTACCTGGCTGTAAATACATGTAGGGATTGCCCCATGGATCCAACGGAACTTTTTTCAAGTACCCTTCAGGGTTCCAGTTTCTAGGCTCTGGTGGAGAAGATGGCTTCTGAGTCAGCGCTTCCAGCCCCTGATCCAGAGTGGGATAAAAACCATTATCAAGCCTGAAGAGCTCCAGCGCCTGAGAAATCGTTTCAATATCAGCACGGGCAACGGTCACCTTTGCCTGATCAGGCCGGGAAAGGATTTTGGGAACCACCATCGCGGCAAGGATCCCCAGAATGACCACCACCACCATAATCTCAATCAGTGTAAAGCCCTGTTCAGCTTTCGCTGAATTAGCCGCATAATGCTCTCTTCTTCTGAGCCAGTTTTTTATCATGTTGGTTGACCTCGATTTTCTGTGAATATGCCGTTCAGCACTTTCACATAGGACGGTTTAACTCCGTTTCGCTCAGCTCAGGGCTTTCTATCGCTCAAGGCTGCCTGCCACATTAGTTCAACAGCTGATTCATATTCAGTATGGGCAACAAGATGGCCAGGACAATCATCATGACCACGCCTCCCATCAAGACCAGCATTAAAGGCTCAAACAGTCCAAGCATGACAGTTATTCGCCCCTCCAGCTCCATCTGCTGATTCTGTGCTGTTCGCTCAAGCATCTGGTCCAGCTCTCCTGTTGCCTCTCCACTGGCAATCATGTGGAGCATCAGTGGTGGAAAATAGCCAGTTTCTGTCAGAGCCCTGTTCAGACTGGTTCCTTCACTGACTCGCCGGGCAGCATTCTGAACAGCATTTTTGATAGCATCGTTATTAACCACCTGAGCGGCAATCATCAGAGCCTCTACCAGCGAAACTCCACTGCGAGTCAAAATGCTCAATGTACTGGCAAAGCGGGCGGCATTAGCTGTGCGGAAAAATCGCCCAATAAACGGCAATTTCAATAGAACTCGATGCCAGGAAAGTCGTATTGACGCCTTTTTCAGTAAATGCTGAACAAACAGAATAGCCGCGGCAATTCCACCAAAGATCAAAGGCCACCATGTCTGAAATCCCTCACTGGCATTAATCAACAGTTCGGTGATTAATGGCAGCTCCTGACCGGAATCAAGAAAGACCTTAACAACATCAGGCACCACAAATCCCAGCAGGAAGCTGACAATCCCAATGGAAGCTAGCATTAGAATGATTGGATAAACCAGTGCCTGCTGTATTTTCTGACCAGAACGCATTCTGGCCTCAGTGTAGTCAGCCAGACGATTGAGCACACGGTCGAGATAACCGGCATGCTCACCTGCTGCAACGGTCGCCCGATACATTTGGGGGAAGACTTCCGGGAACGCTTCAAGGCTTTTGGCCAAGGTATAGCCTTCAAGCACTCGGGAACGAACAGACAGCAGTATATTTTTTATTCTTCGCTTTTCCTGTTGGGCTGCCACACCATTCAACGCTTCCTCTATAGGCATTGCAGCCTGAATCAGTGTAGCCAGCTGACGGGTTACCGTAGCCAGCTCAATGGCTGAAATACCACGGCGTAGAAAGAAGCTTCTTCTTTCCTTTCCCTCCTGTTTGCGATCGGCAAGCGTATTAACTGACAGAGGCGTCCACTGTTTATCCCGCAACATCTGGCGAACCTGGCGCCCACTGTCCGCTTCCAGTGTACCTTTATGCTGTTTACCCTGATGGTCCAGGGCAATATATTCAAACGCGGCCATAATCGTGAGCCTTTATCCTGCAACAGTGCCTCTCTGGCACTTATCAGTCTTTCTGGGTAACCCGAAGCACCTCTTCAAGTGTGGTTACCCCTTCCAGTACTTTTCTGCTTCCATCTTCACGTATGCCGGGACTGGACTCACGAACATAGTCAGTAATCTCCTGCTCCCCTTTGAGAGCATGGATCATTCGCCGGACCTGTTCATTAATAACGACAACTTCATAAATTCCGGTACGGCCACGATAGCCACTGAAATTACAGGCCTTACACCCTTCAGCGTGATAAAGCGTTACCCCGTCAGGAGAATCAATACCTAACTGCTGACATTCGGCATCATCAGGGTGGTATGGAGCCTTACAGTCACTGCAGAGCACCCTGACCAGACGTTGCGCTATCACCCCAAGTAGACTGGAAGACATCAGAAAAGGTTCAATGCCCATATCCTGGAGACGGGTCAACGCACCGACAGCAGTATTGGTATGAAGTGTTGAAAGCACCAGGTGCCCGGTCAAACTTGCCTGTACAGCTATTTCAGCGGTTTCCTTATCACGGATTTCTCCAACCATCACCACATCAGGATCCTGTCTTAGAATAGCTCTCAATCCCCGGGCAAACGTCATATCAACTTTTGTGTTTACCTGGGTCTGGCCAATCCCTTCCAGGTGATACTCAATGGGATCTTCAACAGTAAGAATGTTTCGAGTCTGGTCATTCAGTAGAGTAAGACTGGCATAAAGCGAGGTTGTCTTGCCTGATCCCGTTGGCCCCGTCACCAGAATGATGCCATAAGGCTTTTTCAGCAGACCTTCGATAAGAGAACGGTTATGCTCTGTCATCCCAAGGTGCCTGAGTTCAAGACGGCCTGCCGCTTTATCCAGAAGCCTTAGCACCACCCGCTCTCCGTTGCTGGATGGCAGCGTGGAAACCCGAACATCCACTTCCTTGCCGGCAACCCTCAGTGAAATGCGGCCATCCTGGGGCACACGTTTCTCGGCAATATCCAGCCGAGCCATAACCTTGATGCGAGAAACCAATAAAGATGCAATGGTTCTCTGAAGTGACAGTACTTCCCTTAAAACTCCATCAACCCGAAGCCGAACCACCAGTGTCGACTCAAACGTTTCAATGTGGACATCTGAAGCACCTTCCTTGATAGCCTCTGTCAGCAACGCATTAATTAAACGGATAACTGGAGCATCGTCACTTTGCTCAAGCAGGTCTTCCGTGACCGGAACGGCATCCGCAAGACTGGTCAGATCCAGGTGATCGCTGATTCCAGCCGCATCCTGCAAAGCCTCAGAACTATCATTGTGATAGCAGTGAGCCAGCACCTCTGACAGTTTTTCGACACTTACCCGCTCATAGGCAGGAAAAACACCAGAAAAGCGACTGATTTCAGCAATCAGGTCAGCCGCAGGTGTGTTATGAAAATAAAGTGTGGCAGCCCCTTTATCATTCTCAATAAGAACAACGCCATGCCTTTTGGCAAAGCTAAAAGGCAGTCTTGGTAACACACTGGCTTCACTTTCAGCCTCGTCTTCAGGGTCATAGCCATCGGTTAGCAATGTAGCCAATATCATTAACTCCTTAAATCAAAAGGGAAGCACCTGTCATTTCTGGTTAATTATTTCTCGACAGATCAGTAAATACTAAGCTTGTTTTATTGGCACCAAATCCAAGACAACAAAAGCAGTCTGGAGCATTATTCCTATTTTACAAACCATAAAATCAAATTTTTCTACTGGCTTTTCAAAAAAAATGTAAAGTTTTTTTTGAAAAAACTTATTTCTTTAAAAAACAAGACTCTTATGCTTTTATTTAGACTAAAGAATAGCCTATTAATCCGTTTCGTTAACTTCAGAAGATATGACCATGAAACCAGTGGTTCCCACCACATTTCTGCAATGGGGGCATAAAAATAACCGGAACCTTATGATTCTGATTATTTTAATCATCATGATCCTTAGCATCAGTTTTCAAGCATTTAACTTCTATCAAATAGTCAGCAGCGAATCTTTGAAACACAGCGACAATAACAAAACTGTCGTTTCGAAAAGCACTTCAACAATTAAGCAGGAAGACTTTGATCTTATTTTTGGCTATAGCGACAATCAGGAAATAACTCAAAACAATAAAGAGATCCCGATAACCAAAATGAACCTGATTCTCAGAGGGGCTCTATCAGGGATTGAAAACAAAAAGTACGCAAGTGCAATTATTCAGGTATCCAACCAGGACAAGTTATATGAAATTGGTGACCCACTTCCTGGAGGCGCCATATTGAATCAGGTTTATTCTGATCACATTGTCATTAAACGGGGTAATCAACTTGAAAAACTATACTTTCCAGAAACAGCCAGAGATTCCAGAGCCTTTCAGGAATTCAGGCCTGTTGCGGAAGACATCCCCGAGTCAATGGAGCAGCGCCCGGGCAACCATGATTATCCGGATGACATGTCTCTTGAACAGCGAATGCAGGACCTCAGGGAAAAACTGCAGGAAGCCAGTCAGGAACTGTAACGACAACAATGACAAACTGCTGAGTTAATGGTCATAACATGAACACCAGAGCGCTACTCTTTTTACCGCACCCTCATCACAGGAAGTCAATGAGAGCAATTCCCCTGCTACTGCTGCTGGCAGTTACACAGCTGTTTGCCGAGGTAAATACCGGTTTACAGCCCGCCGCTGCAAATAATACCGTACCGTTGCCCGATGATAAGCTCTGGACACTGAATCAGCAGAATGCCGATATTCGAGAATTTATCACCCAGGTTGCCAAAATAACCGGAGAGACATTTGTCATCGATCCCCGGATTAAAGGTGGCAATACCGTTACCGTCATTTCGAGTAAGCCATTGACTCGGGATGAAGTCTACGATGTTTTCCTGGAAGTACTGTCCGCTAATGGTTATACCGTCATTCCAAAATCCGATGGCCATATTATTAATGTTGTTCCTACAACGACTGCCAAAACCAGCAGCCCCGGAGACACTCAAAAGCCAATTGATGGCGTAATGACAACTAAGGTTATTGACCTGCACAGCGTATCTGCCGTTGAAGTTATCCCAATCATTCGCCCATTGATTGCCCAGTACGGGCATGCTGCTGCATCTGCCTCCAGTAATGCGGTCATCATCAGCGACCTTGCCGATAATGTCGAGCGCATCACCAAACTGGTCAGGGAGCTGGATGACGCTGGAAATAATGACTACGAAGTCATCCAGCTGAAACACGCCTGGGTCGGGGATGTATCAAAAATAATCTCTGACACGCTGGTCACCGGAAAGGGGCAGCTACCCAGCGGGCTTCAAGTGATCGCAGATGAGCGAAGCAATCGTCTGGTGGTTAAGGGCAATGCCAGCAAACGCGCACGGGTCAGGAAGCTGGCAGATACCCTTGATAAGGAAGGTATTCGAAAATCAACCACCAAAGTCATGTTCCTGAGTTTTGCTGATGCCAAAAACATTGCTGAAATTCTTTCCGAAGCATCAGGAATCATTCAGGACAGCCAGGGGAAAAAAGCCGCTTCCACCCAATCGTCACCTGTCGCATCGGGCTCAGTCTCTCCAACCGCATCGTCTAATCAGTCATCTTCCCAGGCTAGAACTACCACCAAATCTGGTGCTAAAAGCAAGTCGGCAGGAACGACGGCTTTTGTAAAAGCGGATGAAACTCAGAACGCTCTGGTAATGATTGCCGACCCGGAAACCCTTCAGGAAATGGAGAAAATTGTCAGGCAGCTTGATGTTCCCAGAGCTCAGGTTTTACTGGAGGCTGTCATTGTTGAAGTATCCGGCGGCATTAATGATGCCCTGGGTATTCAGTGGGGTATTGATGGAACAAAAACCATTCGTAGCACAGCAGCCAGTTCTGACAGTGGTAGCAGCGTAAAAAGCAGTATAACTGGTCATATTCTTGATAATGCAGGTATTGCTCTGGGTTCACTGGCCCTTCGCGCCGATAATTTCGGTGTCTTAGTTAGCGCTTTGAGCTCTAAATCCAATAACAATATATTGTCTACACCCAGTATGTTGACCTTGGACAACGAGGAAGCAGAGCTGATTATCGGTAAAAATATTCCCATAAAAACCGGCTCATACCAGACATCTTCCAGTGGCAGTAGTAACAACCCTTTCACAACAACAGAGCGAAAGGATGTAGGTTTAAAACTGAAAATCACTCCCCATATCAATGAAGGTAACAGTCTAAGACTGATGCTGGAGCAAGAGGTTTCTTCCCTTGATGTAGGTACGACCAAGCAACTCCTTGGTTCGGATAGTAATGACCTGCTGTTCAATACCCGCTCCCTGAAGACCGCTGTACTGGTGGATGATGGGCAGACCGTCGTTATTGGCGGGCTGATCGAAGACATCAAATCCAAAAGCCGGAAAAAAGTGCCGCTGCTTGGAGACATTCCCATTCTTGGCAACCTTTTCCGTTACAATCAGTCCGGAGATGAGAAAAAGAACCTGATGCTGTTCATTCGGCCAACGATCATGCGCAACTCTGAAACACTTCTAAAAGCGACCCAGGATCGATTTACCAAGCTGAAACTTATCGGTAATGGCAACACCAGAAAGTCTATTAACCTTCCAGAGCGGCCCGATGAGTTATTTGAAACAGAAACGTTTGATCTGAGAAACAGGAACTGATTGGTTCCAGCATTTACAAGCAGAAACCAAAAACCCCAATGTGCCAGGAGCTTTTGGTTTTCGTGAAACAGCAGGAAATGGAGTTGCTTCATTGACCCCTTACAAAAGAATAGAAAGGATGAAGCCCAGCCCAAAGATAATAAAGAAACGTCCCGTCAGAGGAGGCAGACGAACCATCTCTGCATCACCTGATTGATTGGAAAGCAACTTGAGAGGTGCAATAGCAAAAGGGAGCGCTATCAACAGATAAAGGGGGTTTTCCAGCTCTCCCAAATAGTACAACATAACACTGAGGGGAAACCCTGCCAGCAGAAGCACGGCATAAAGGCATTTCGCCTTAATCAGCCCTATACGAACGGTTAACGTGCGAATATTATGACCGATATCATCCAGATAATCCCGGATCTCATTTGAAAGGATAAGTGCCGAAGCCAACAGACTTACCGGTATGGATATCCATACGACCTCATTACTCCATACCCCACCCACAGCGTAATAAGCACCACTGACCATCAGCACGCCGGTAAAGAGGAAAACAGCAGGAACCCCCCAACCTCGTTGCTTATAGTTCACGGGCTCACCTGTGTAGAAATAACCACCAATAACGCCGAATATCCCCAGCATCAGTAATTGCCAGCCAACTTCATTAACCAGCCACAAGCCCATAAGGCATGCCACAAAAGAAAAAACACCGGCAAGCAAGAAGTTGATTTTAATCTGACGAACAACCTGTCTGGACAGCTCACCTGGCTGTTTACGCCAAAGGACGATATCCGCATGATCGTTGGCAAGGTTACAGGCTGCCTGAAGCAATACTCCCGCCAGAATAACCAGCAATGCCCGAAGCTCATTACCGTTACCCTGCTGATAGGCCAGAACCACACCCAAACCACAGGTCACCAGAGCAACGGAATAGGAAAAGGGTCTGAGGGCTCTGACAAGCCGATACTTGTCTGGATTCAAATCAAGTGTATCCACCGGCAGACTCCTGAGCAAAATCAGGGAGGATATTTAAATTCCCCTTTCGTTGCTATAGCAAGATACCGATTCATCATTAATCAGGCACAAAAAAAGAGGATAAATCAATTACCCTCTTTTTTTGTTGGTTTAGAAACGCAAAGTGATTACCAGCCGGTAATTTCTTTCAATGCTTCACCAATATCAGCAAGACTTCGAACGGTCTTGACTCCCGCAGATTCAAGTGCCGCAAACTTCTCATCTGCAGTACCCTTACCACCGGCAATAATCGCACCGGCATGGCCCATACGCTTACCTGGAGGCGCTGTTACGCCGGCAATGTAAGAAACAACGGGTTTAGTTACATACTCCTTGATATAAGCAGCCGCCTCTTCTTCAGCAGAGCCACCGATTTCACCAATCATAACGATGGCTTCGGTCTTATCATCATTCTGGAAGAGCTCCAGAATATCGATAAAGTTGGAACCGGGAATTGGGTCACCACCAATACCAACACAGGTAGACTGGCCAAAGCCATAATCAGTCGTTTGTTTGACCGCTTCATAGGTCAGTGTACCGGAACGGGAAACAATACCCACCTTGCCAGGAAGATGGATGTGACCAGGCATAATACCAATCTTGCACTCACCTGGCGTGATGACACCCGGGCAGTTTGGACCGATAAGACGAACACCCAGCTCATCACACTTAACCTTGCATTCCAGCATATCCAGCGTAGGAATACCTTCAGTGATGCAGACAATCAACTTGATGCCGGCATAAGCCGCTTCAAGAATGGAGTCTTTACAGAAAGGGGCTGGAACGTAGATAACAGAAGCCTCTGCACCAGTCTGATCAACCGCTTCAGCAACCGTATTGAATACAGGCAGGCCCAGGTGAGTCTGGCCACCCTTGCCAGGTGTTACGCCACCCACCATCTGGGTACCATAAGCAATAGCCTGTTCAGAGTGAAAAGTACCCTGAGCGCCAGTAAATCCCTGGCAGATAACTTTAGTGTCTTTATTGATTAAAACGCTCATTACTGGTTCCCCGCTGCCTTAACTACCTGTTGAGCAGCCTCGGTCAAACTGTTGGCCGCGATGATATCAAGTCCACTATTGGCAAGGGTCTGTGCACCCAGCTCAGCATTGTTACCTTCCAGACGAACAACCACTGGTACTTCAACGCCTACTTCCTTAACAGCGCCGATAATACCTTCAGCAATCAGGTCACAGCGGACAATACCACCAAAAATATTTACCAGAACGGCCTTCACACTGTCATCGGAAAGAATGATTTTGAATGCTTCGGTAACACGCTCTTTGGTTGCACCACCACCTACGTCGAGGAAGTTGGCAGGAGCACCACCATGCAGCTTGACAATATCCATGGTGCCCATGGCAAGGCCTGCACCATTCACCATACAGCCAATATTGCCATCCAGTGCGACGTAGTTCAGCTCCCACTCTGCAGCATGGGCTTCACGGGCATCTTCCTGTGAAGGGTCATGCATGGCTTTCAACTGTGGCTGACGGTACAGGGCATTGCTATCGATGTTGATTTTCGCATCCAGGCAGTGCAGGTCACCTTCTTTAGTGATAACCAGTGGGTTGATCTCCAGCAGGGCAAGGTCGCACTCCTGAAAGAGTTTCGCCAGACCAAGGAAAATCTGGGTAAACTGCTTAATCTGCTTTCCTTCCAGACCCAATTTGAATGCCAGCTCACGCGCCTGATAAGGCTGGGCACCGGTCAAAGGATCAACAGTGGCTTTAAGAATTTTCTCTGGAGTTTCTTCCGCCACCTTCTCAATTTCAACACCACCTTCAGTGGAGGCCATGAAAACAATTCGACGGGTTGCTCGATCGACAACGGCTCCAAGGTAAAGCTCTTTATCGATGTCAGTGCAGCTTTCAACCAGTATTTTGCTGACCGGCTGGCCATTTTCATCTGTCTGATAAGTTACCAGGTTTTTGCCCAGCCACTTCTCAGCAAACGCGCGGATTTCGTCCTTACTGGTGACCAATTTGACACCACCAGCCTTACCACGACCACCGGCGTGTACCTGAGCCTTAACAACCCACTGATTGCCACCGATTTCATCGGCAGCGGCAGCTGCCTGTTCTGGAGTATCCGCAGCAATGCCCTGAGACACGGGCAGCCCATATTTGGCAAAGAGCTGTTTGCCCTGATATTCGTGAAGATTCATTCTGACGCGGCCCTCTATTTTTATTTGAGCGTTGTTTTTAAGTTTCTCGTCAATCCATATCCCTGGATATTTTCTATGGAGAAGGGAGCAGGTCGACCCTGACCGCTCCCCATAAGATAAGTTTAGCGGCGCTTGCGATTGGCAATATGGATAGCGTGGCCATCAACAGCCAGAACCGCTTCGTGCAGCGCTTCACTCAAGGTTGGATGTGAGAAAATAGTCAGAGCAAGATCTTCACTGCTGGCAGCGAACTCCATTGCAATAACACCCTGCTGGACAAGCTCAGCAGCACTGGGACCCACAACATGAACACCAAGAATACGGTCAGTTGCCTTGTCAGCAATCACCTTGACCATGCCATGATTTTCATTGGCAGCAAGTGCACGACCACTGGCAGCAAACGGGAAGGTACCTACTTTGTACTCTTCGCCACTGGCCTTGACTTCTTCTTCTGTTTTACCGACCCACGCCACTTCAGGGTGAGTATAAATAACGGAAGGAATCAGGTCATAGTTCATCTGTGCTTTCTGGCCAGCAATGATTTCTGCCACCATAATGCCTTCTTCACTACCCTTATGAGCAAGCATCGGGCCTCGAACCACGTCCCCAATGGCGTACACGCCAGGAACGTCAGTTGCACAGTGATCATCAACGAAAATGAAACCACGCTCATCCAGGTTAACACCTGAGTCGGTAGCCAGCAGGTTTTCGGTATATGGACGACGGCCGACAGCAACAATCAACTTATCAAAAGTCAGCTTCTGCTCATCGCCATTGGCATCCTGATAGGTAACTTCAACTTCGCTGCCCTTAGCCTCAGAGCCGGTTACACGGGCACCCAAACGAATATCAAGTCCCTGCTTCTTGAATATTTTCTGGGATTCTTTAGCGATTTGCTGGTCAGCCAGCGCCAGGAATTTATCCTGAGCTTCAAGAACAACCACTTCAGAGCCCAGCCTACCCCATACAGAGCCCAGTTCCAGACCAATGACACCGGCACCAATAACGCCAAGACGCTTGGGAACGTCCTGAAACTCAAGGGCACCGGTAGAGTCAACTATCAGACCTTCAGTTAGCGGGGTAGGTGGAATTTCAATCGGACGAGAGCCAGTTGCAATAACTACGTTCGCAGCATCAACAACTTCAACAGAGCCGTCAGCCTTGGTGAGTTCAATCTGCTTGCCAGACAGCAGCTTACCGGCACCCTCCAGCAAGGTCACACCGTTTGCTTTGAACAGCCCGGTAACACCAGTCGTCAGCTGGTTTACAATGTTGTCCTTACGGGCAATCATTGCAGGCACATCGATGTCTACACCACTGTGCATAATGCCGTGCTTGGCAAAATCTTCCTTGGCTTCGATGTATTTGTGGGAGCTATCCAGAAGCGCCTTGGAAGGGATACAGCCAACGTTCAGGCAGGTTCCACCCAGTTTGGCCTTGCCCTTATCATCGGACCACTTCTCGATACAGGCAGTTTTCAGCCCCAGCTGGGCTGCGCGAATAGCGCAGACGTAACCAGCAGGGCCTGCGCCAATAACTACCACGTCGAACTGATTTGCCATAAGTTATTTCCAAAACGAACGGTTTAAATAAACAAGGTATAACAGGTCAAGGCAATAATGGGCAGCACAGTATAAAAGATACGAAACAATACGACTGCCCCATAAAGTCTGGAATCAAACGTCCAGAAGCATTCTGGCTGGATCCTCCAGCAGCTCCTTGATGGTCACCAAGAAGGTGACCGCTTCCTTACCATCCAACAGTCGGTGGTCATATGACAGGGCAAGGTACATCATCGGTAAAATTTCAACCTTGCCATTGACCGCCATTGGGCGATCCTGAATTTTATGCATACCCAGAATCGCTGACTGAGGCGGGTTCAGGATTGGAGTTGACAGCAGTGAACCAAATACACCGCCATTAGAAATGGTGAAAGTTCCGCCTGTCATCTCGTCGATGCCAAGCTTACCATCCATTGCCTTTTTACCAAACTCCCGAATTTTTGCTTCAATATCGGCAAGGCTCATATCTTCGGTGTCACGAAGCACTGGAACCACCAGGCCACGGTCACTGGAGACAGCTACACCAATGTCCTGATAGCCATGGTAGACAATATCATTACCATCAATAGAAGCATTAACCACCGGATGACGACGGAGTGCTTCCACACAGGCTTTTACAAAGAAAGACATGAAACCAAGCCGAACACCATGCCGCTTCTCAAACATATCTTTATATTGGGCACGAAGTTCCATGACCGGCTTCATGTTGATTTCATTGAATGTAGTCAACATGGCTGCATTTTGCTGAGCCTGAACCAGGCGCTCAGCAACTTTGGCACGCAGGCGGGTCATAGGTACCCGCTTCTCTACCCGCTCACCGGCAAACACAGGCGCTGTTGCCTCTACCTGAGGTGTAGAACCAACCGGAGTAGAAGCAGCTGCCGGGGCAGATGACACCTGGCCACCACCTTCAACATGACGAACCACATCTTCCTTCGTTACACGACCACCTTTACCAGTACCGGTAATGGCAGCAGGATCAAGACCTTTCTCATCAGCCATGCGCCGTGCTGCAGGATGGAGAACAGGCTCTTCCTTAATGGCTTCCGATGAAGCTACCGGAGCGGCTGATGCTTCAACAGAGGCCGGGGCGGTGCCAGCAGAAGCACCTTCTTCGAAGATTCCAACAACTTCACTGCTGAGAACAACCTCACCTTCAGGCTTGATAATTTCACTCAAAACACCATCTGCTGGAGCAACAACTTCAAGAACCACTTTATCGGTTTCGATATCAACCAGCAGTTCATCCCGCTGGCACTGCTCACCAGGCTTCTTGTGCCAGGTTGCGACTGTGCCATCAGCAACGGATTCAGGAAAAGTAGGTGCTTTAATTTCAGTGGCCATTATTGATCCTTTGCGTCTTCGCCCCTTTGAGCGTTTAACACTGTAACTGTGATAAACGCTCTGGCCAGATCGATAAGTAATACCTGCTGGCCGTTTAACTAATATCACTGCTCAGTCTTGAGCAGTAATTTTCATTTTTCAAATGCTGAAAGCATCATTTACCAACTGCTGCTGTTCCTGGGCATGTGTTGACATATAACCACATGCGGGAGCTGCTGATGCTTCTCGCCCTGCGTATTTGAGACTCATCGTTTTATTCGGATGTACGGCAACTGAGCGACGCATGTGATGCTGACTACAGTACCATGCCCCCTGGTTCATTGGCTCTTCCTGACACCAGACCACATCTTTCAGGTTTGGATAACTGATAATCAACTCATCCAGATCGTCCTGAGGGAATGGGTAGAGCTGTTCAATACGGATAATAACCGTATCATTCAGCCCTTCCGCTCTCTTCTTTTCAAGCAGATCATAGTAAACCTTGCCTGAACACATAATCATCCGGGTGATGGCTGATGGCTCATGACCGTCAACCTCAGGGATAATAGTCTGGAAACTACCATCTGCCAGCTCTTCCAGAGAAGAGGTAGCCAGTTTGTGACGGAGCAGACTCTTCGGGGTAAATGCAACCAATGGTTTACGCAACGGACGAAGTACCTGGCGACGCAACATATGGAACACCTGTGCTGGCGTTGTCGGAACGCAAACCTGAATATTGTGTTCCGCACACAGCTGCAGGAATCGCTCAAGCCTGGCAGATGAGTGCTCAGGCCCCTGCCCTTCATAACCATGGGGCAGCAGCATAGTCAGGCCAGACAAGCGTCCCCACTTATGCTCACCACTGGAAATAAACTGGTCAATAACCACCTGGGCACCGTTAGCAAAATCACCAAACTGAGCTTCCCAGATAACCAGGGCATTCGGCTTAGTCGCTGAGTAACCATATTCAAAGGCCAGAACCGCTTCCTCCGACAGGAAAGAATCCCAGATCTGGAATCGCGGCTGATCTTCAGAAAGCTTTGTCAGGTTGACCAGAGTAGAGCCATCTTTCTGATTATGGAAAACGGCATGCCGGTGAGAGAACGTTCCCCGACCAACATCCTGCCCGGTAATTCGGACTTCACTGCCTTCCATTAACAGTGATGCATAGGCCAGCAGTTCAGCACACCCCCAGTTAATTGGCAGAGCCCCTGCTGCCATTTTCCGGCGATCCTCAACGATCTTATTCACCTGACGCTGTAACACAAAACCTTCCGGAATTTCGCAGAGCTTCTGCCCTAATGCCTGAAGTGTTCCTACAGCAACTCGGGTATCATGACGGGCAGTCCATTCATGACCAAGATAGGGAGTCCAGTCAACAAAGAGCTCTTTATTAGGCTCTTTTACCAGAGCCTTGACCACATGCTCACCATTGTCGAGCGCATTACGGAAACTCTCTACCAGGTCTTTATCACCCGCCTCACTGATCACACCTTCACCGAGCAGAGCCTTGGCATAAAGATCACGGGTGGTCATGTGGGTTTTAATCTTGCTGTACATCATCGGCTGAGTTGAGGATGGCTCATCCGCTTCATTGTGCCCGCGACGACGGTAACAGACGAGGTCAACAACAATGTCTTTATGGAACTCCATCCGATAATCAAGTGCCAGCTTGGTGGCAAACTGAACCGCTTCAGGATCGTCACCATTAACATGAAGGATCGGCGCTCCTACAATCTTGGCAACATCAGTACAGTATTCCGTTGAGCGGGCATCCTCACGGAAACTGGTGGTAAAGCCAACCTGATTGTTGATGATGATATGAATAGTTCCACCGGTTTTATAGGCACGGGTCTGGGACATCTGCAGGGTTTCCATGACAACCCCCTGCCCGGCAAAAGCAGCATCACCGTGAATGGCAATAGGAACTACCTTATTGCCGACTGAATCCTTACGACGATCCTGACGGGCTCTGACAGAACCTTCAACAACAGGGGTAACAATTTCCAGATGCGATGGGTTAAACATCAGAGCAAGATGCACCTCTCCACCCGGCGTCATAACATTGGAAGAAAAACCCTGATGGTATTTCACATCGCCGGAGCCACGCTCAACCAGTTTTTTGCCTTCAAACTCATCAAACAGATCGCCAGGCTTCTTACCCAGAATGTTAACCAGAACGTTCAGACGGCCACGGTGAGCCATACCGATTACCAGCTCTTTGGAACCATAGGAGCCAGAGCGCTGAATAATCTCATCCAGCATAGGGATCAGCGACTCACCACCTTCCAGGCCAAATCGCTTGGTTCCGGGAAACTTGGTACCCAGGTATTTTTCAAGACCTTCCGCTGCGGTCAATCGCTCCAGTAAGTGAAGTTTGGCTTCAATCCCTACTTCCGGACGACTGCGAACACTTTCCATACGACTCTGGAACCAGCGACGCTCTTCTGTCTGAGGAATATGCATATACTCAACACCAATTGACTCGCAATAGGTGGCTTTCAATGCGTCGAAAATTTCCCGTAGAGGAGCGTGTTCCTTACCGATAAAAAGGGTTGAAGTCTGAAACTCAGTATCAAGGTCAGCCTCGCTGAGACCGTGGTATGCAAGGGACAGATCAGGGAATTCTTCCCGCTTCATCACACCAAGAGGGTCGATAACGGCCTTCTGATGACCACGAATCCGAAAAGCACTGATCAAACGCAAAACCTGAACCTGCTTGCGTTCATGATCGCTGGAAACAGAAGACGTCTGAATCGGGCGGGTAGTTTGACGCTGACGCGCCATAAGGATGAAATTTTCCTGGATGGTAGAATGTGGAACGTCTGCTCCTCCACCACTAACCGGGGGCAACTTTTCAAAATAGTCACGCCACTGCACCTCTACGCTATTGGGATCGCGCAGATAGCGTTCGTACATATCCTCGACGTATGCAGCATTTCCCCCTGCAATGTGGGATGAACTCCACATCAGCTGCATTACACCTTCTTGCATGATCATTACCCCGTGAGTCTGGGGCTTATCCCGGGAAACCTGTCTGTTTTAACAACCCTGACTGGCTGAAAAACAGATGTCACTGATGGTGTCGATAGTCAGTCAGTGAACAATCCCCCTCAGATAGGATCGGATGTTTTCCGACCGCCCCTGCTGGTTCAAGCTATTGCGCCCCCATAATTCCGGATGGCAGCAGCACAATTCATTTCAAAACGCATTCAACAACAGGCTTAATACTGCCAGAAGCCGCCTGCACACTCCTGACACAGCTTAGCTAAGTTCGCGACTCTATGGTTCGGAAGTACCCCCAAGAAAAGACTTCAGGGAGGTACTTTTGATTACCAACCACCAACAGGGTGGAATGACCCACAACTATACTATGTCGCGCTCTTAAACAACATCTGCCTGATATGACCAATAGCCCGCGTTGGGTTTAAGCCTTTGGGGCAGACATTGACACAGTTCATAATGCCTCTGCAACGGAAAACACTGAACGGATCATCAAGCTCCGCCAGGCGCTCCTCTGTCGCTGTATCCCTGCTATCGGCAAGAAAACGATAAGCTTGCAACAAACCGGAAGGCCCAACAAACTTGTCTGGATTCCACCAGAATGAAGGGCAGGCTGTTGAGCAACAGGCACAGAGAATACACTCATAAAGCCCATCCAGCTTCTCTCTGTCTTCAGGGGACTGGAGGCGTTCAATTGCTGGAGCCGGATTATCGTTAATCAGGTATGGCTTAATCTTTTCATACTGTTTATAGAAAAGACTCATATCGACAACCAGGTCCCTGATAACTGGTAAACCAGGGAGTGGACGGATGATCAGCTTATTCCCCTTGGCAGCTTCCGACAACGGGGTGATACAGGCCAGACCATTGGTACCGCCAATACTCAAGCCGTCGGAGCCACAAACACCCTCTCGACAGGAACGTCGGTAAACCAGTGTTGGATCCTGCTCTTTAATCAGATTCAGAACGTCCAGAACCATCAGGTCCTTGCCTTCCGGGATAGCGACATCAAAGTCCATCATATAGGGCTTTTTGTCGGTTTCCGGATTATAGCGATAGACACTTACCTTCATAACCCTCTCTCCCTTAGTAGCTTCTTGCCTTGGGAGGAAACGCCTCCATTGTTGCCGGTGCGAAGTTAACAGCACGCTTACTCACAGATTTATCAATAGGCGAGTAAAGTGAATGCACCAACCAGTTTTCATCATCCCGTTCCTGGTAATCATTACGGGCATGAGCTCCACGTGATTCTTTTCTAACCTCGGCAGAAACAGCAGTTGCATAGGCAACCTGAAACAGATTTTCCAGCTCCAGTGCTTCAACCCTGGCCGTATTAAAAGCCAGACTCTTATCTTCAAGGTGAAGGTTCGCCAGCCGCTCACCCAGCTCATCCAACAGCTGGAGACCTTTCTGCATGCTCTCACCTTCACGGAACACGCCAAAATAAAGCTGCATGGTGTTCTGCAAGTCAGCACGAACCTTGGCAACACTTTCGCCACTGCTTGACTTATTAAGGCGATCAAGTCGGGACAGGGCTGCTTCAACATCGCTGTCAGAAGCATCAACAGAGTCAAAGCCTTCTTTCAGGTTCTTCTCTATCTGCAGGCCTGCAGCGCGACCAAAGACCACCAGATCCAGCAGAGAGTTACCACCCAGACGGTTCGCACCGTGAACTGATACACAGGCTGCTTCACCACAGGCATAGAGGCCTTCAATCACTGCATCATTACCCGCTCCATCCTGACGAAGAGCCTGACCGCCAACATTGGTTGGAATTCCGCCCATCATATAGTGACAGGTTGGTACCACAGGCACCGGTACTTTTACAGGGTCGGCATGAGCAAAGGTTTTAGACAGTTCACAGATACCGGGCAGACGCAGGTTCAGCGTCTCTTCACCCAGATGATCCAGCTTCAGCAGTACGTGATCCTTGTTGGGACCACAACCACGACCTTCGAGGATCTCAATAACCATAGAGCGAGCAACAACGTCCCGACCAGCAAGGTCTTTGGCATTTGGCGCATAACGCTCCATGAAGCGCTCACCTTCGCTGTTAATCAGGTACCCCCCTTCACCCCGGCAACCCTCGGTTACCAGTACACCCGCACCATGAATACCGGTCGGGTGGAACTGCCACATCTCCATATCCTGCATAGGATACCCAGCGCGCAGTGCCATGCCGATACCGTCACCGGTATTGATCAGGGCATTGGTGGTAGAAGCGTATATACGGCCTGCACCACCGGTAGCCATTACCGTTGCCTTTGCCTTGATATAAACGGTTTCGCCGCTTTCAATATCAATAGCAATAACACCGGCAACCTGACCTTTCTGGTTCTTCACCAGATCAACGGCATACCATTCATTAAGAAAGGTTGTTCCACCTTTCAAGTTAGCCTGATACAGAGTATGAAGCAGTGCATGCCCAGTACGGTCTGCAGCTGCACAGGTTCTGGCGGCCTGACCACCTTTACCAAAGTCTTTGGACTGACCACCAAAGGGACGCTGATAAATTCGCCCCTCTTCGGTCCGGGAAAATGGCAAGCCCATATGCTCCAGTTCGAAAACCGCCTGAGGTCCTACAGAACACATGTATTCAATAGCATCCTGGTCACCGATATAGTCGGAGCCTTTTACGGTATCGAACATATGCCAGCGCCAGTCATCTTTAGGATCTGAGCTGGCAATCGCACAGGTAATACCACCCTGGGCAGATACCGTGTGAGAACGGGTAGGAAATACTTTACTGACACAGGCCGTTTTAATTCCGGCTTGAGTAAGCTGGAGCGCAGCACGCATGCCTGCGCCCCCACCACCTATAACGATGGCATCATAGGTAAGGGTACGAAGTGCTGACATCGATCAAAGCCCCCAAAGAATTTGCACGCCCCAGATCACATAGCTGAACAAGGCAATAAAGCACACAACCTGCATAGGAAAACGAATTAGAACGGACTTACCGCCAAAAGCGCGATCATTAAAATAGTCAGTGGTAATCGTCCACATACCAACCCAAGCATGAGCCAGAATAGAAATCAGCGCCAGCAGGGTAAAAACCCGCATCCATGTTTCGTCAAAAAGCTCAGCCCATTGGCCGAACTGAAGGTCAGGATTCATGACCAGATAACCAAGCAGGAAAACCGAATAGGCACCAAGAATGATTGCCGTCAGCCTTTGCAGCATCCAGTCATAAAGCCCGCTGCGGGACAAATTGGTGATATTGGTTACCATACCCAAACCCCCGCAAGGATAATCAACACTATTGACAGAACCAGAGTAATGATAGCTCCCAGCCTTCCGGACTCTTTGCCATCACCCACGTCCACATCCATCAAAAGATGTTTCACTCCGGCAATAAAATGATAAATCAGGGCAGACAGGATGCCCCAGATTATAAATTTCGCCAGAGGAGCTGACAGCAAGTCTTTAAGAGAGCCAAATGACTCCTCAGAAGCAAGCGACAGTTCTAGTCCATATAAAAGAAAACCCAGACCAATAAACAGGATGACACCCGATATGCGATGCAATATCGAAGTGTATGCAGGCAGGGGTAGTTTGATTGTTGTAATATCGAGATTGACAGGTCTTTTGCTATTCACTCTTTTGCCCCAACGCTCGGTGGCGTACACAGCAGAATCAGCAAGAACATCCAGGTTCTCTGGACCCTACGACAAGCAGGCGGGAAACGCTAAATGCGAGATAAACGATTCCCCCTCAATTTAAAGCCGGGGGTCAGAAAAACCGGCCCATACGGCTTCGGGGTCGGAGTATATACACTCTAACATGTAATTACAATTGCTCACTTTATTAAGCACTTACCCCTAAAACACGAAGCCGAAAATCACATACCTATTACGGATTACATTCATCATCAGTTCGTTTGACAAAAAAATATATCTCTCTATAGTGGTCGAACCGTAAAAGGGGGCTAAAAACACTTAATTCGAATACTTTTTAAACAGACCCCCGGCTTTATTTGTGATTTTTTTGTGGCTTCATTTTTGTAAAAGCATCCATCTAAAGTAACTATAACGAGACCAAACGGCATGACAGGAGGCCATAAATGGCTGACAAGAAAGCTCTACTCTCCATTGACGGCACGGACCAGGCTCTGGAGTTACCGATTTACTCAGGCTCTCTTGGGCCTGATGTTGTTGATGTCAGGGGGCTGACTTCCAGCGGTCTGTTCACCTACGATCCGGGGTTTGTTTCTACTGCGTCCTGTGAGTCCAAAATCACTTACATCGATGGCGACAATGGCATTCTTCTGCATCGTGGTTACCCCATAGAACAGCTGGCTGAGCAGTCTGATTACCTGGAAACCTGTTACCTGCTGCTTTATGGAGACCTCCCCAGCCGCCAGGAAAAGGAAAAGTTTGAAAACACCATCATGCGTCACACCATGATCCATGAGCAGATGAGCGATCTGTTCTCCGGATTCCGTCGTGATGCCCACCCCATGGCGGTAATGTGTGGTGTTGTCGGGGCTCTGTCTGCGTTCTATCACGACTCACTGGACATCACCAATGAAGTACATCGAGAAATCTGCGCCTACCGCCTGATTTCCAAAATGCCTACACTGGCTGCGATGGCTTACAAATACTCCATTGGCCAGCCGTTTGTTTATCCTCGAAATGACCTGAGCTACGGCGGCAACTTCCTTCATATGATGTTTGCCACACCCTGTGAAGAGTATGAAGTCAAGCCGGTCCTGGCAAAAGCAATGGACCGTATTTTCCTGCTGCACGCTGACCACGAACAGAATGCGTCCACATCAACCGTTCGTCTCGCAGGCTCTTCCGGCGCCAACCCATTTGCCTGTATTGCTGCCGGCATCGCTGCACTCTGGGGCCCTGCTCATGGCGGCGCCAATGAAGCCGTACTGGTTATGCTGAACGAGATTGGTGATGAAGCCAATATCGATGAATACATTGCCAAAGCAAAAGACAAAGATGACCCATTCCGTCTGATGGGCTTTGGACACCGTGTTTACAAGAACTTTGACCCTCGTGCCAAAGTGATGAAGCAGACCTGCGACGAAGTCCTGACTGAACTGGGCCTGGAAGATGATCCTCTGTTCAAGATTGCCAAGCGTCTGGAGAAAATTGCCCTGGAAGATGAGTACTTCATCAAGAAGAAACTCTACCCCAATGTGGACTTTTATTCCGGAATTATCCTCAAGGCTCTGGGCATTCCAACCGAGATGTTTACAGTAATCTTTGCTACCGGCCGCACGCCTGGCTGGATTGCCCACTGGCATGAGATGATCAGCGGTGATTACCGTATCGGGCGCCCTCGTCAGCTATACACCGGTGAGACAACGCGTGACTACGTACCTGTAGCTGAGCGCAGCTAACCCCCTTCTTTTCTCTTCCGGTATCACTTCCAGAGGTGATGCCGGGCTTTATCCCCACTTTTCCCATCATTAGTACCCGGTTATTTTCATTGTCTAAGCTAAGGTAAATATCCTTCAGACCAATGGAAACAGGCAATGGATCTGCTATTCACTCCTGAGTCACTGATTGCCCTGCTCACCCTGACCTCTCTGGAAATTGTCCTCGGCATCGATAATATTATTTTTCTTACTATTCTTGTTGATCGGCTTCCTTCCCACCAGCGCGCTTATGCCAGAAATATTGGTCTGGGGCTGGCCATGATTACCCGGCTTGGTCTGTTATTCTCTCTAAGCTGGATCATGAGCCTGACAGAAACCCTGTTTTTCATTCTGGATCAGGCTATTTCCGGCAGAGATATCATTCTTTTGACAGGAGGGCTATTTCTTATCTGGAAATCAACTCATGAGATACACGAATCCATTGAAGGACTGTCCGAAGGAGAACCTGAAACATCCTCAGGCAAACAATCAACAAAATATTTTTTCTTTATTCTTGGCCAGATAGCCATCATTGACGTGGTTTTCTCTCTGGATAGCGTCATTACCGCTGTCGGACTGGTGGATCAATTATGGGTCATGGTATCAGCCATAGTGCTGGCGGTGATTGTTATGATGTTTGCTGCCCGCTCTATTGGCGAGTTCGTCAGTGATCATCCGACGCTCAAGGTTCTGGCCCTCAGTTTTTTGATTCTGATTGGTGTATCGCTCGTCGCTGATGGTCTGGACTTCCACATTCCCAAAGGCTACATATACTTTGCCATGGCGTTTTCCCTCATCGTGGAAATGCTTAATTCTCGACTCAGGAAGCGCCCCATCTCATGAAAGCAGTATTAATCTTTGATATGGACGGTGTTCTTGCCGACTCTTGGGAAGTTTGCTATCCATGCTTCCAGCAGTTTGCTGCATCATTGAATCAGCCCCAGTTGTGCAGCAAAGAAGCAATTCTCAGTCTATTCGAAGATAACTTCATGACCAGCCTGGGTCGCGTCATACCCTTACCAAGCCTCCAGTCTGACCTTTTCCTGCAACTGGCCAGCGATATGAATAACGCGTTGACCAAGGCAACCTGCTTTGCCGGCATCAAACCGACTCTTGAAATACTGTGTAAAGACCACTTTCTTTTCCTGATCACAGCAAACTTTACCTCGGCTGCTCATACATTCTTGAAGAACCAGCAACTAAACTGTTTTCAGGGAATATCTGGAGCTGATCAATCTTTTAACAAAGCCGAGAAAATTCGCTTCATTGCAAAAAACAACCCTGGTCTCCCGGTTTACTATATTGGAGATACTCTGGGTGACATCATTGAAGGAAAGGCTGCCGGGGTTAAAACGGTTGCTGCAGGATGGGGCTGGCATGACGCAGCAACCCTGAGAAGAGGAAAACCTGACTATTTTCTGAAGCATCCCGAAGACTTGCTGAGTTTAATCAATACTTGAAACAGATCTGACAACGATCTTGAAATAAAAATGCGAGATAGCCTCAATGAAAACAACCATACCCACAGAACTGACACTGATTACTGCAGAACAGTTTGGCATTGAAATCGAAATGGCGTATGCAACCAGCAATAATTTTACCGGAAATCCGGTTTATAAAAGCCACGACTGCTATCTACACCCACTAGCCGCACAAGGACTCAAGCGGGCTTCAGAACTATTGCGCCCTCTGAATCTGAAACTGAAAGTATGGGATGCTTTCAGGCCAAAGGCCGCGCAGGCAGAGCTCTTCAGGTTTATGCCTGATCCAGATTACGTTTCTGATCCAGAAACCGGCTTGTGTACCCACTGCCGAGGCATAGCGGTTGACCTCACCATTATTGACCACTTTGGCCGTGAGCTTGAGATGGGTACCGCATTCGATGATTTTCGCTCTTTGGCACATCATGGCAACGAGCAGATTTCTGAAGAGGCACAACGCAATCGTCTACTTCTGGCGGGTGTGATGAATATTGCCGGCTTTGATCCTATTGATACGGAATGGTGGCACTATCAACTGCCCGAGGCCCTGAATTATCCAATTATTAAACCGGATCTGATACCACCGACACTAGTGTAACCGCTTGCTCACTTTATTTTTTTAGTATTAACCCCTTCCCATAGCAAGCCATGGCAAAAAATACAGTCAAAAGGCCACTTGCTGAAAACGCTTAATCTGCATTAGAAGCCAAACCTTCTTTACTGTCCCCCCACCACCAAAAATACAGGAAACCTGTGAAATAGTGACTATGCTTGCCATTTGCCTTTGTATGGAGACTCCAATGACGATAATAAATAGTATCGGCAATCTGGTTCTACTTAGCGAAAAAAGCCATCAGGTCACACTTGATATCGCCTATGCCAGTAGCAACAACTTCACCGGCAAAGCAATTTACAAAAGCAGCCTATGCTACCTGCATACTGACGCATTAGCATGCCTGCTGAAAGCTATTGAGCTACTCAAACCACTGAATCTCCGACTCAAAATCTGGGATGCCTTTCGCCCACTGTCGGCACAGAAAATCCTGTTCAAACATATGCCTGACTCTAACTATGTTGGCAACCCGGAATCCGACCCCTGCCCTCACTGCAGGGGTGTTGCTGTTGATCTCACCATCACTGACCGTTATGGCCGGGAGCTTGAAATGGGCAGTATATTTGATGACTTTCGCCCACTGGCCCACCATGGCAATGATCTGGTGTCAGAAGAAGCACAGCGCAACCGACTTCTGCTGGCAGGAGTGATGAACATTGCTGGCTTTAAACCTCTAAACACCGAGTGGTGGCACTACCAGCTGCCAAACTTGGATAGCTACCCCTTCATTTCTGAAGACGAGACACCTGAAGGGATCATGTAACACCTTGAATTCGACAGCACCAGAGATCAAGTGAGGGGGGAGTAAAGCCACTTGTGCATGACAAGAGCAGGTCGCTCAATGTTAAAGGAGCCCCCCTTACATCCGAAGCCTTTTCTTACCTGCAACACAAGGATCCAGCTTTTCATTTCTGAGGGCATTGAGGTCTAAAATTACCGCCTTGAGATATCCAGAAGAAAAGGAGTAGCACTTCTATTCCTGCGTAGAATAAAACACAAGTAACACTATGATTTGCTATAAATCATAGCTGATTTTAAATAATTACCTTTATGCCAATCCTGCACCCTTACACTGAAACATTTGAGAATCTGAGACTACATGCCCTCATTACACAAGAGACTGCTCAATGGTTAAGAGTTTAGTCATCTCCGAAGATGGTATAGAGCAAATTCTCACGCTCCTGAGCGATTAATCAGGAGCAAAATATGCATCAATGGCTACAGCTAAATGAACTCTTCATCCTGCGCTGCTCTGTTCTACTTGAACTGTTTTTTGGTGTGACCGGTATTCTTGTCGCCTTATACAGTCACTCAAATGCCGTACTTCTGGATGGCTGTTATTCCCTGCTTTGCACATTGACCATGATGGCCAATGTACGCATATCCCAGATGGTCAAGCTGCCGCCATCACCTGAAAGCCCATATGGCTACCCAACGCTTGAGCCATTAATGCTGTTTTTCGAAGGCATCATTTTGCTGGGTCTATGCCTTGCCCTGCTGTACTTTTCTGTCTGTAAGCTCATCATGGGAGGTTATATACCGGAGTTTGACCTTGCCCTGGCTTATGAGATTTTTTCAACAATCGTCGGAGGTGCTACCGCCACTCTTTTTTTCCTGCTGAACCGCTCAAAACCATCACCGCTGATCTATTTTGAATTTCAGGAGTGGCTGGTTGATTCTGCAGTCAGTGCAGCAGCCGCTGCAGCGTTTGCAATAGCTTACCAACTGGGGAATAGCCACCCTGTCACCCCTTATATTGACTCCACCCTAACCATCTTGCTGTTGCTCTTTTTGGTTCGGCTCCCTTTGAAGACAATGCGCAAAAACTTTAAACAGTTGCTTTTAAAAGATGTTGCTGCGCCCGAGTTTGCAGAGTCGATAAGAAATGCCATTTCAGAAGACTGGAACATTCAGAAAACCAGTATCAGTATGATCTGGCTCGGCAGATGGTTATGGGTCAATATAGAAATAGCCACCCATAACGATACATCACCAACTAAATACGAGCTACAGAGTATTAGAGCGAAAGCAGAAAGTACTATTAGCTCAAAATGTAAATACTATCGTCTCCAGCTTAGTTTCAGGCTCTGTTCCCAGGAAAAAGAACCCTCTCAATAAAGTGCAAGTAACTGGATTATACTCATCAGTAAGTCTGCATTTTATGCGCCGCATACTTGTGAGCAATCGGATCAGTAATCACCACCGTATCACCACGAAGCATAAAGTTGCCGCCATGAAGATCCATTGAGCCCACCGTTGATAACTGGGTCAATACATCAAAGAGTGTTTCCAGAAACTCTTCATGGGATTCAATGATACTGTCATCAACCACATCCGAGATGTCGTTGTCCGTTCTTTTCACCAGATGCGAGCTTGATACTTTTATTTTCTCGACAAACACTTCCAGTGTTTTGACTTCTTCAGGAAACTCGCTGTTATCCATTCCAAACGACTGCATGACCGCCTTGAAAGAGCCCCATAAAAGGCCAAAGTCATAGTCATGAAAATGCTGGGGCTGTGTGGCCCGTGAACCATCATCTGTAAAGTCTGAAAGACGTTCAACCACGTAAACGCGCACCACCATGCCGCAGGGCAAGGTAATGATATCTTCACGATGAATAATGGGAAGGTGTGGGTTGCTCTGATTTTCCGGTGTCATGCACCACCTGGCAAAAATGTAATACCCGTCTTTCTTGTCAGGGCACACCTTAACCACCTTATCCGGTTCATCGGGAAGGTTATAAACCGTGGCATAAACCCCCTCTGCGACAGGGTCAAGCTCCGAGCAGCGGTCTAGAAATTGTTCAATATCCTGCTTGTCTTTGATTTCATTCTGTTCGACAAGCGCTTTTATTTCCTGGATTGTTTCCGAGTAAATCTTCATTTTAATACTATCCCTATGCCCATTCAGGCGCAGGAACGTCCGTTTTTTAATCTGTATTTATAATTTGCTCATTAATGAGCGTAGCCTTTTATTTTACAACAAATCAGCAAGGCCATATCAACCAGATCGAAAAGTGTGCATTTAATGGTTATTACGTATTCAATTCGTTTTCTTAAATACCCGACTGAAAGTCACAATTAACATTATCCGAGTCAATTGTATTTCTTTAATAAATACAATTAATAAGCAACAGTCAGACAACGTCAACTCTGGTATTTACAGATAAACTATCAGGCATTTTATCGTTATCAACAAATCATTAATGCCTGATTCGGGTAACACTCTAACATCGATAAATGGTCTTTGTCAGCCCCGCTCAATTAACCCTCTGATTTCAGGAATACAGGACCCACAGTTTGTTCCAGCCTTCAAATGGCTGCCCACCTGAACAGGATCGGTAAACCCATGCTCCGCAATGGCCCGGCAGATTGTCTTCTCTCCAACCCCAAAGCACGCACATACCTGCCTGCCGGCATCTTCACCCTGGGGAGGATTGCCAGCGAGAGCCCACCAGGCCTCCTCAATGGAAGCACTCTGACAAAACCAGGACTGCAACCACTGCCGGTCACAAGTCGATACCGTCTGACCTGTTATCCAAAGCGCCTGAAGCTCTGCAACGCTGAACCAGGCCACACGCCGCTCACCTGCTGCATTATCCATATACTCCACCTTCTGGTATGGCTTGAGCCGTGCAAACAGTGACAGCTGACCCAGGCTTCTACTGGCCATTTCATAGCGATAGCCATTTTCAATACGGACCTCGGTCATATAGGCAATATCCCGAACAGCCAGTCTCTCCCTGGTTAACAGGACGCCATACTGCTCAGCCTGATAGGGCTCAACAGCCACTGGGGTAAACTTCAAATCCGGTTGTTTGGACACAGGATCAAGCACCGGATTCACCAATACCCCGGAAAAACCAGACTCACTGTGCTGACGCGTCCAGTGCATGGGCATAAACACTTCACCTCTGCGTTGAACATCAGCAACCTGAACCCGCACCACCGCATTGCCGAACTCTGATGAAATCTGACACAGCGCCTGATCACTCAACTGGTAACGTTCAGCATCGTCCGGATGTATGGCCAGAAACGGCTCATCGGTATGTTGATTCAAACGGGCTGAAAGCCCTGTCCGCGTCATCGTATGCCAGTGATCACGCACACGGCCGGTATTCAACAATAATGGATAAGACTTACCAGGCGTATTTACCGGGCGGTGAACAGGAGTGGCGATAAAATTCGCTCGGCCATTCTGGGTGAAGAACCCCCCCTCCTTAAAAAAGCGGGCCTTGCTTTCCGTGTTTGACATGACCGGCTTTGTGATAGAGGACAACCTGGAACCATCAAAATCACCCTGAACCTTATCCTCTGATAGTGGCCATTGAAACGGTTCCAAAGCGTCATATTCTGAATCAGTGGCTCGAGCCAGAGGGGCTATATTGAAATCTCGAATTTTTCCCTCAGGGTTATTTTCATAACCGGAAAGCGCCGCATGCTCACGGAAAATATCGGCACTGCCGGAGTAGTCAAACGCCTCAGCAAACCCCAGCCGACCTGCCACTTCACTGATAATCCACCAGTCCGGTCTGGCTTCTCCTGCCAGGGGAAACAGTGCCCGCTGCCTGGAAATTCGGCGTTCAGAGTTGGTGACCGTGCCATCCTTTTCACTCCAGGGAGCAGCAGGCAATAAAATATCGGCAAATTCAGCGGTATCGGTGTGTTCAATGCAGTCCGAAACGACCACTGTCTGACACTTTTTCAGCGCCTTTATTACGCGGTTACTGTCAGGCAGACTGACAACCGGGTTTGTCCCCATGATCCAGACAAAACGTATCTCCCCCCGGTCAATCGACTTGAACAGATCAACCGCTGTCTTTCCCGGGGACTGTGCCATATTGGGTGCACGCCAGAAACGCCCGACTCTGGCGACATCTTCAGGTGTAAACTCCATGTGCGCAGCCAGCTGATTTGCCAGCCCACCCACTTCCCTGCCACCCATGGCATTGGGCTGCCCGGTCAGTGACAACGGACCACTGCCGGGCGTTCCGATACGGCCGGTCGCCAGATGGCAGTTGATCATGGCATTTACTTTATCAGTGCCCGCTGCTGACTGGTTTACTCCCTGTGACCAGGCCGTCACCGTTTTTTCTGTCTCACAGAACCAGTGATAAAACTGAACAAGTGCTTTTTCCTCTACGCCACAGGCATCCGCCAGTTGTTGCATATCACTAAAGCTGGTTCTGGCAGCCTCCAGTGCCTGATCAAAACCCTGGCAGTATTTGTCTATATAGGTCTGATCCAGAGCATCCTGATCAGCAAGCCACGAAAGCAGACCATTAAACAGCAGCACATCAGAGCCCGGTTTTATGGCCAGATGCAGATCAGCAATATCACAGGTTTCCGTGCGCCTTGGGTCAACCACCACTACTTTCATGTCCGGCCGCTGTTCTTTCATCGCCCGGATACGCTGGAACAACACCGGATGGCACCAGGCGGTATTGGAGCCCACCAGCACCAGCAGGTTAGCCAGCTCCAGATCCTGATACGTATTCGGTACGGTGTCGGAGCCGAACGCTCGTTTCTGACCAGCCACCGTGGAAGCCATGCAGAGCCGGGAGTTGGTATCCATATTGGCACTGCCAATAAACCCTTTCATCAGTTTATTGGCCACATAGTAGTCTTCGGTCAGCAGCTGACCTGACCCATAAACAGCCACAGAGTCCGGCCCATAGTGCTCAATGGTTTCCTGCAGCCGTGAGACCAGTTCATCCAGCGCTTCAGACCAGACGACCTGACGACCTGACGACCATGAACCTTTGGATAAAGAAGACGCCCATCCAGTGATACCGTTTCTCCCAGGGCGCTTCCCTTGGAACAGAGGCGACCATAATTGGCAGGATGATCTTCCCGGCCCTTGATCTCAATCAGGTGCAACTCAGAATCAACGACCCTTGCGGAAATACCGCAACCCACACCACAGTAGGCACATGTCGTATTGATATCCTTTGTCAGTTGATTTACTGCCATGATACTTCCCTGAACCTTTTACAGAACCGTCATGCAGCCAGAAAACGCTGCCCGAAAATAAGTTGTTGCCGGATGGCTGAAATGTCAGTGCCCGACTCCATCAACGTCTGGTACCACAAACCATCGGATACATCGCCGTACAGGAGTACACCTTTGATCCGATTATTCTGAAGTACCAGCTTGCGATAGATACCCGCATCTGAAGCATCAAGCGTAATCACTTCGTCCCTGCTTATTTCGTCGCTCTGTTCATCACTCTTTTCTACAAAACAGGAAGGGTTGAATTCACCACTGGAAAACAGGTTGATGCCATCCACTTTCAAATTGGTCGGTATGGGGACTGGGGTAAACGTCTGGCTCTGATCACCCAGCAGGGACGCTGCAACGATTTCAGCATGCCGATAAACCGGAGCAACCAGACCAAACAGCAATGACTGCGTTTCCTGCCCGGAAGTCAGCTGCATCTGCGCACATTCACCCACGGTAAAAATATCCGGGTCAGAGGTCTGCAGCCGGTCATTGACCAGAACCCCACGGTCGCACTTCAGTCCAGCTTCCTGCATCAGCTGTATGTTCGGCCTGACTCCAGCTGTCACCACCACCAGCGAGGCAGGTAGATATTCACCGTCAACCTGCACACCACAAACCCGACCATCAACGCCCTCATAGGATTTCAGCGTTGCACTGCTGCGAAAGGCGATACCTCTTCGTTCGAGTTCCTTGCGCAATAAATGCCCGGCATGTTGATCCAGCTGACGAGCCATGGGAATGGGCATGTTATCCACGATGGTCACCAACATGCCCCGCTTTGCCAGACCACTGCCACACTCCAGCCCCAGCAAACCGCCGCCTATCACCACAGCCTGCCCCTGACCCGCTTCAAGCATCAAGTCGACATCGGCAAGACTGCGAAACGCGAGGACCCCCTGAAGGTCAGCACCCGGCACAGGTATCTGATTGGGCAGTGACCCGGTGGCAAGAACAAGACGGTCATAGTCGAATGTCTCACCACCTTGAGTGACCACCCGCTTTAATGAGCGATCAATCTGAATAGCCCGGTAGTCCTCCCCCATCAGCAGCTTTATACCCTGCTGCTGATACCAGGTGGCACTTTTCAGATGAATCCCTTCCAAATCGACACTGCCTGCCAGCAGCTTGGACAGTTGAATCCGGTTATAACCTGGACAATCTTCTTCAGAGAGCACAGTCACTTGAAAAGGACACTGACCACCGGCAAACAGCTGCTCAAGAAACCGGACCGAGCCCATGCCATTGCCAATGACCACCAGTTTTTGCCGGCCGTCCGGCTTTTGATAATGGCTCATCAGACAACCCGTTCAGCAACGTGTCCGACCAGCGGGGTGGGCATCACCTGTACGACACCCTCATGTAAACGAACCGGGAACACCTTCAAACTGACCGTATCATCTTCCAGACATTGTCCACTGGCTAAATCAAAGTGCTGTTTATAGATGGGCGATGCCACGACCAGGTGGCCCTTAAGGTCACCCACAAGTCCCCGGGACATCACATTGGCATTACTGAATGGGTCAAAATTTTCCAGGGCAAACACCTGATCCTTCACCCGGAATACAGCAACCTGATGGCTGCCCACCAGGGCGCAGATGCCAAGGTTTGAAGAAAGCTGTTCATCCTGACAGATCGTCGTCCACTGGCTCATTACATCACCTCCTTCAGCTGAATCTTTTCCAGTTCCGTTGCGGGTCGTATCTGGTCCCGTTCATCCACAAAGACAACATTGCTGTCCAGCTGGTCGCTGTTGATGAAATGACTGAAACGCTTGAGTTTCTCAGGGCTCTCCAGCGTCGTTTTCCATTCACACTGGTAGGTTCCGACCAAGTGAGTCATCTCATCTTCCAGCTCCTGATTAATACAAAGACTGTCGTCCATGATGACGGACTTGAGATAATCCAGACCACCTTCGAGGTTATCCAGCCAGACCGACGTTCTCTGGAGACGGTCAGCGGTTCGAATATAAAACATCAGGAAACGATCGATGTATTTCACCAGCGTTTCATCATCAAGCTCGGTGGCAAACAGGTCAGCATGCCGGGGTTTCATCCCTCCGTTACCACCCACATAGAGGTTCCAGCCCTTCTCGGTAGCAATTACGCCAACATCCTTACTCTGGGCTTCGGCGCACTCCCGGGTACATCCCGAAACGGCCATTTTGACTTTATGTGGTGAACGCACTCCTCGATAACGGTGCTCAATGGCAATGGCCATGCTGGTGCTGTCCAGAACACCGTAGCGGCACCAGGTACTGCCCACACAGGATTTAACCGTTCTCAGGGACTTCCCGTAGGCATGCCCGGTTTCAAACCCGGCATCCACCAACCGCTTCCAGATAGCCGGCAACTCATTAACCTGGGCACCAAACAGATCGATCCGCTGGCCGCCAGTGATTTTGGTGTAGAGATTAAAGTCTTTAGCCACCTCACCAATCACAATCAGCTTCTCCGGGGTAATTTCACCGCCGGGAACCCGTGGCACAATGGAGTAGGTACCATCCTTCTGCATATTCCCCAGGAAATAATCATTGGTGTCCTGAAGCGGAGCATGATCACTCTTCAGAATGTAATCGTTCCAGCAGGAAGCCAGTATGGAACCAATGGTAGGCTTACAGATATCACAACCCATGCCGCGACCATGCTTTTCAATCACCTGGGAGAACGTTTTCAGCTCGCCAACCCTGACCAGGTGATACAGTTCCTGCCTTGAATGCGGAAAGTGCTCACAAATATCTTTTTTGACTTCAACACCCAGTTGAGTCAGCTCGTGGTCGAGCACCTGCTTTACCAGCTGGGCACAACCACCGCAGCCGGTTCCGGCATTGGTTTCTGCTTTAAGTGCGGCAATATCCTGGCAACCTCCGGCCACCGCACCGACCAGATCCCCCTTACTCACATTGAAGCAAGAACAGATCTGGGCCGTTTCCGGCAGTGCAGCCACCCCCATTCCAGCACTGGCAGAGCCATCACTCTGAGGTAAAATCAACTCAGCAGGGTTAGCCGGAGGCACAATGCCATTCAACATCATTTGCAGTAACGTTCCATAGTCGTCTGCATCCCCGACCAGAACGGCACCCAGAACTCTCTTTTTGGTTTTGGATACGACCAGCTTTTTATAAACCTGTTTTTCCTGGTCAATGAACTGGTAACTCAGTGAGCCTTTTGTATTGCCATGAGCATCACCAATACTGGCCACATCAACGCCCATCAGTTTTAGCTTGGTACTCATATCTGCGCCGGTAAACTGGCTATTACCGTTACCGGTTAAATGATCAACCGCTACCTGGGCCATTTGATAACCGGGAGCGACCAGACCAAAAATCCGGTTTTCCCACAGCGCACACTCACCAATGGCGTAAATCGATTGATCCGAGGTCAGGCAGTCATTATTGATAACAATGCCACCTCGCTCTCCCATGGCCAGATCTGCCTGTTTTGCCAGTTCATCCCGTGGACGAATACCCGCAGAGAACAGCACAATATCGGTATTCAGCACCTCACCATCAGCGAACTGCATTTGATGGACTGCGCCCTCACCATCAGTGATCAGCTGGGTGTTCTTGCCGGTATGGATTTGCACGCCAAGCGCTTCAATCTTCTGTCGAAGCATGGCACCACCGCCATCATCCACCTGAACAGCCATCAAACGGGGTGCAAATTCAACCACATGGGTTTCAAGGCCAAGATCTTTTAACGCTTTGGCGGCTTCCAGCCCCAACAGCCCGCCACCGACAACGGTGCCAACCCTGCTGCTGCCAGCCGCTCTGGCAATGGCTTCCAGATCCTCAATGGTACGGTACACAAAACAGTTGTCCCGCTCATGACCGGGTACTGGTGGCACAAAAGGATAGGAGCCGGTGGCCAGAACCAGCTTGTCGTAATGAATACTTCTCTCTTTATTGGTGGTTAATTCCCGGGCATCTCGGTCAATGGCAACAACCGCTTCATCAAGAATCAGATCAATACCGTTCTCCTGATAGAAACCTTCCGGCACCATGGACAGGTCTTCGGCACTTCGACCACTGAAAAATTCGGAAAGGTGAACACGGTCGTATGCAGGGCGTGACTCTTCACCAAAAACAACCACCTGGTAGTGCTCTAATCCACCAGCAGCCACCAGCTTTTCCATAAAGCTGTGACCGACCATGCCATTACCGACGACTACCAGGGTTTGTTTCCCGCTCATTTCGGCTAATTCCCCATTGTTGAACACACTTTGTCTGCCAGCATGCAGGGGGTATGCCAAAACACTCAAAGCTATGCCTGAAAGTTAAAAGTAAAGATTTACTGGAACCACAAAGAGCACGAAGAACACCAAGTCTTTAAAAGATACCTTTGTGAACTTTGTGTCCTTTGTGGTTAGAAGGCTTGCAATGCCTTTGATGTGGAAGATAAATCCTGGGTATTTTTTGAACCACAAAGCGCACGAAGAACACTAAGTCTTTGAAAAGATACCTTTGTGAACTTTGTGTCCTTTGTGGTTAAAAGGCTTGTATTGCCTTTGATGCGAAGGGCAAATCTACAGTATTTTCTTGAACCACAAAGGACACGAAGAGCACAAAGCCGATAAAAAGATAACTTAGTGAACTCTGTGATCTTTGTGGTTAAAGGGCTTGTAATACTTTCGCCACACTCCCAAAACCAGAGCATACGCAACACTGCCAGACTGTACCCGTCGTCGAAAATCATGCACCAAAATAAAAACAACAGCCCACGCCGGCGTCATTATTTGGTGCATATTGTGCAATTTTTGATTGAACTACTTATTGGCAAACTGGCTCAGCCCCCTAAAATAGCCCACCCGTTTTTACTGGTTTCCCTGATATCACAAAACTATGGACTATCATTTCCAGCGCAACTATTCCGGTCGACCCGAAGCTCAGTTCTCCATGGACCATGAAGCCATGGGCATCTGGCTGACAGAAGAGCTGGGCAGCAACAGGCAGCAGCTGGAGTACTTGTTACAGGTAGTGGATAGTCTGGAGAAAGGTCAGCGCTGGGAGTATTTTGACGATGGCAATGACTATCGCCTTCATCTGACGCGCGATCACGCCGAAGTGCGGGCAGCCCTTCTGGATACCGAAATGGGCTGTGATGAAATGGAAGAGCTGGACTATTACGACAATGAGTCCATCAGCCACTGCGGGCTGGATGATTTTAAAACGCTGCTGGTCTGCTGGCAGGACTTCCTGAATATTTAGGAGGCCGCCTGAGCATAGACAGCCTCTTGGAATGAACTCCGTTCAGAGTTCATCGCCAATCTTAAACTGCAAAGCCTGAAAAACATCGGCCATTTCGGCTGCACAGTTTTTCAACTCCACACGCAGGGTACTGAACTCCCGACGCTCGGGATAATCCTTACGGAGCCGGTCAAACGTCAATCGGCGCTGAGGCTCCTCAGCCCCCATCAGCCCTTTTCGCATCACCGCATCATCACGACGAATGTCGTAAACCGAACGAATCGCTTTTGAGCAGGTGGTTGCAAACGTCGTTCCCTCGCTGAACTTCATCTGTTTCAGCACAGGCAGTGGCGTAATGGCCGGCAGTCGAACCCTGGCCGGAAGACCAAAGTGCTGACACAGTGCCTTGTAGATCATCTCCGTACCGCGAATCTTTCCATCCAGGCTGTAGCCAGCAATATGCGGGGTCGCAATATCGACCCGAGCCATCAACTCCGGATCGGCATCGGGTTCGTACTCCCAGACATCCAGCACCACGGTCAGATCATCACGCTCACTCAGGCACTTCTTTAGCGCGGCATTATCAATCACCGGGCCGCGTCCGGCATTTATTAACACCGTTCCGGGTTTCATCGCCCGGAGCTGCTGCTCACCAATCAAATAATGGGTTGGATAAGGGCCATCCATCGTCAGTGGGGTATGCAGACAAATAATGTCCGAACACTCAATCAGCTGACCAACACTGACATAGCGGGCATCATCACGGCTCTCTTCGTTTGATTCCAATAATGGGTCACAGGCACAGACCTCAACCCCAAGACGTTCCATCATGCGGTACAGACGACCGCCCACCTGCCCCTTGCCAATGATGCCAACCCGTCGGTCACGCAGCTCAAAACCGTCACGCTCTGCCAGAATATCCAGGGCGGCCAGCACATACTCCACCACGGCGGTGGCATTGCACCCCGGTGCATGGCTGAAAGCAATGCCATGGCTGGCCAGATAGTCCCGATCGATATGATCAAACCCTGCAGTGGCCGTACCCACAAACTTCAGTGAGCTGTTTTCCACCAGCTGCCGGCTGACTTTCGTCACCGAGCGTACCAGCAAAGCATCCGCATCCTGCACATCCTCCGGTGAAATGCTACGACCAGGCAGAGCCACCACTTCCCCCATCGCCCCAAAGCACTCCATCAATAAAGGAATATTTTCATCGGCCACTATTTTCATAAAAGAGGGTTCATCACCTTGTTTTCATTAACGCGCTGAATCATTCAACAGCTAAAAAATATTGGTTATGTTATACCAATATGAAAGGCTCGATAACAGTATGACTGCCTGGGGGGCGTTTACGACTACCCAGCCGATTAGGTCATGATCTGAATTTAAGCCAGCCAGGTCATGATCGCTGCTGTTTGAAGCCTTCCCATATAATTACGCGCAAGTCTTTCATAACGTGTTGCTATGGGCGAAAGCTCTTGAGCTTTTGGAAGAGTCGTTCAACCAGATTTCGTTCCTTATAGATTTCCCGGTCATACCACCTCTGACGGACCCGATTGCTTCTTGATGGAATCACCGGCTCGGCACTAATTTCCTTGATAGCAACAATGAACGAATCAGAATCATACCCTTTATCTGCGAGAACAAAGTCTGCTGAAACTCCCTCAATCAGGGCATTGTCCTGACCATATTCTGATGCCTGCCCTGTAGTAAGAATAAAGCGTACCGGATTGCCCAAGGCATCAGTGGCAACATGAATCTTGGTGGTTAATCCACCTCTTGATTTTCCAGTCACTTCAGCATTTCGCGCTTCTCTTTTGAGGCTCCATGCTAATAAACACGAACGATTGAGCCATCAACCATAAGATATTCTATATCACAGTCCTTGTTGACCTCGTCGAATACTTTGTTCCATATGCCTCTTGAGCATCATCGATTGAAGCGCATGTAAACTATATGCCAGCGACCAAAGTCCTCCGGTAGATCTCGCCAGGGTGAACCGGTTCGAGCTATCCATAGAACCGCTTCAATAAACAGGCGATTATTATTTGGGTAGGACCGGGATCTGAGACCTTATCTGGCAGCATCTCTTTAATACGTCCCCATTGTTCATCTTTGAGAATTGTACGAGCCACCGGGAATCCAAAAGATAAACTGTAGCTCGCTACCGGTATGTCGTAGACCTGAATAAAGACTTACGCGTCGGTTAAATGTGAACGCCCCCTAGGCTTTGGTCAAGGTTGCGACTTAATATCCAAATCTGCAATCTATGTGGGCTTGTCGACGGGGATCACAGGGATTTTAACTCCATGAACATCGGACATATGCTGGGCAATATAACTACGGGAGAAACTACGTTGGCAATGATAGCACTTGAAATTAGCCTTTAAGCGATCTGAAGGTTAATTATTTATCCCCAGTAGAATCGTTCGACTGCCTCAAAAATGAAGCAGATAAGTGAACCCATTGCGTTCTTTTGCCTTATTTTTGTAACTGCTCAAAATTTGGTGGAAAATTATACAGTGACACACCTTAAGCCCAGTAAAATGAATAAAAATTTTGCAAGAAATGCATTTTTACCATCAAGTTTTAAGCAATTACTTATTTTTCAATCTTAGTGATTTTTGATCCTTCCAGAGTGAGGTTATACATCAATCCTTTACTATCCAGAATAAAGCCGATGACCGGATGCATTAACGTTTCCGATTTAATAGAGCCACCAGCACCAAACTCAGCAATCGCGACTCCACCATCAACCCCCACTTCCCAGCCCCAGCTATTCTGGAAGTTAACCAGTGCAGAACTTGTCATAAACATGATGATCTCGGTTCGAGCCTGAAAACCCAACTGAAAACCATAAGATGCAGACACAGTGCGATAGTAATCACGGATATTACCGTCAATCAGCAATGCACCTTCACCATACCCTCCTCCAATTGCTCCGAGCCCCCCCTTCTTGACAGATGGAAAGACCAAGATGCCTTCTGCCTGTTCACCCAACTCCTTGGCCGCAGGTCGTTCTTTATAAAGTTTGTCTAATGCTTCGTTGACCGTTGCATCCAATTCCTTTTTGGATGCCGCTTCTACAGGCATCACTGGAAACATCATTATCGTTGTCAACAGTGCAGACAATAAAAACCGAACCTGAACATTCATTATGCACTTACCTGCTGAAATATGCCTTGAAGGATAGCAGTAATATCAGCAGATAAGCGGACGAAAATGCAAAAATAGCCAGCTACTATAATAATAGAGCCCTGATGGCATCAAGCATAAACAAAGATATCAAGAAAGATAAGAAAGATAAGAAAGATAAGAAAGATATCAAGGACACCCATAAATTATTTGACCACCCTACAACTAATTTACCTTTCCTCTCGAAACTATAAATAATGCCATAGTCACAATGACCAAAGAAAAAGGGCGTCTATTAAGTACACAGAAGAAGATATAAAGGGCCATCTTATTTTAGGCCACATCTATCAAGGGCTTGGACGGAACCTGCTGTTGTTTATGAAGTACCCGGGTTAAATCGGAACTTTTACATCACTGAATGGACTAATGAATTATGTTGAACTTTAACTGAGCCTCCAGTCATTTCCCGTACACTTCCGAATAGGAATATTTGAGCCTGTAAATAATTCTGTGTAAACGCCACCAAAACTATTACTCCTTGAACCGGTCAGGAAACATAATTTCAAACCGGTTCAAGGAGTAATAGTTTTGGTGGCGTTTACACAGAATTATTTACAGGCTCAATGATACAGGCTCTCGGTACTGTTTCTGGAATTCCGGAAACCAAGGCACTGGGTAAAAATCAGGAACCAGTAAGGATAATGCTTCCTAGCTTTGCATTTGAGGATGAAAAACTCAGTATTCCATTAAAGCATTTGCAAGAGCAACTTCCTAATAAATTTACCATTACAACAATGGAACAAAGTGCGGTATGCACTCCAGTTTTATTGCCAGTTATGCATTCCTCCAGAATTGCCAGTGATTTTAATGGTGCTTTTTGGAGAGAAAAAATCCCACAAGGAAACCACGTAATAATATTATTATTTCAGCCTGTTAATCCAGGCTTTAAACCGCCAAAGGCGATTTTGGCAGAAAAGTTTTATTGCTCAGAACAACCACAATTATTATCAGCCACTAAGCAAACTGAACAAATGGAACTACTAAGGGTTGCTGGCGGCAGCTCACATGCCGTTATAGAATTTCACACGGTCAGTTCTATAGATAAAGACAATCCTGAGAAATCAAGAATAATGAATTCCGACAATAATATCGTAGCTTTATCAGACTTTACAGAAGCTCTGGAAAAACTAAAAAAATAAGGCATTTTTTTAGAATTTTTAGTAAGTAATAGCTACTATTTTAGATACTTAAATAGTAGCTACTAGAAAATCTAATATTTAAATGCCATTTTATGCTGCTGTGTAATCAATTCTCTCTCAATGTCTAAATCTTAACGAAAAACGGCTTCGCACAGTATTACCCACTGATCAGCCCAGTTTTCAGTTGGCTTACGCTTAAACTCACTGCGAACATACTGGGCGATCCGACCTTCAGCAGAAGTTACCCCTCACTTAACACCAACGGTCACCGACAGGGAGCCATCTCGTTTTGTCTCCTCTGAGGTCGTAGCCGTTACCCTTATGCAGGGAAAGAGTCTGTCACAGGAAATTGTCGATCGTGAGCAATGTCGTATCCAAGCCTCAATTGAAAAACATCGTGCCAGAAATACCGGTAATCACTCAGAGTCCAATAGCGGATTTATAATCAGCCCTCTAACCCAGCTCCTTTCAAAGGACAGTCCTGAACGAAACCTTGTTCTTGATACCCTTTTGATCGATAGCGAGAATATTGATAGCACTTATATCATTCCTGATGGCATTGATGCTTTAGAAGAACTGGATCGTATTCAATACTCTGTTCTCACTCACCATGAACAGGAGATATCTCAAACGCATCACAGCCAGTCAACCACTGTTTTCTGTTCCAGGCAGTTCCGTAGAAACACACCCCATGATGAAGTCTGGGCAACCATAACCCAGAAAACCATGGAGCTAGTAGAGCTTGCCCGGAAGCATCCTGCTGGTAACAGGCCAGAACCCAGCGAGCGAGGAGCAGCCAGATCCGAAAGCGCCCTTTCGTTTCCAGCCATTATTCACCAGATGACCGGAATGATGGTCAATTCAATGGCCGGATACCACTATTACCTTTATGATTATTCCTACAAACAAAAACCATATGTCATCACCGGCGTAAAAAGTCCTCAAAACACCAGTCCAAAATGACCTGTCGTTAAGTATAGCTTTTTGGGGTGGTCTGCAAGTCTGATAGTTCCAGAAAGTTAAATATTTTACTAAGCTGACTCTGTCCGATCTTATTCAGGATGCATGATTGCAAGCAGGCCTTTGATAAAGGACTTCTTATTGATCTCGTATTCATTCACGCACGGTGCTGTTGATAGCCAGTGGTTAACGCTTTGTACAAAACCATCACGGTGATCATGGTTGTTCAATTTTATTTGAAGCTTCTTAGCAAGTGCATGAAGGTGTTGTTGTTCTGGAAGATGGTTAGATTTTTCTTCAGAGTATAAAGAAATAAACTGCTTGCCTTTATTTAGGGTAAGCAGAGAGCGCATAAACAAGCCATAAATTCGCTCATCGGATGTTTTGGGGAGGTTAAAAAGAATGGTTCGCGGTACGTCAAATACCTCCCCTTTTTGCAATTGCTCTGTTAGCGGAGCAAGGTGATCAACCAGATATTCCAGTGTGTCGTTCAGTAA
>NZ_LUKQ02000598.1 GCF_001647025.1 Endozoicomonas atrinae | reverse complement strand
GAACCCCCTACCTGAAAGAGATCATGGATTGCCTTTCGCCTTCCTCTTCCGTGGAGCAGGTGGCGTTTATGAAAGGGGCTCAGGTGGGCGGTACGGAGTGCGGCAATAACTGGTTGGGGTATGTGGTGCATCACACGCCCGGACCGATGATGTATGTGCTGCCCACTCTGGATATGGCCAAGCGAACCTCCAAGCAGCGGATCGCACCCATGATTGAAGCCATGCCGGTGCTGAGGGACTTGGTAAAAGATCCCCGTTCCAGGGATTCCGGCAACACCCAGATGGTGAAGGAGTTTCCCAACGGCGTACTGATCATCACCGGTGCCAACTCGGCCACCGGGCTTCGCTCTATGCCTGCCCGATTCCTGTTTCTGGATGAAGTGGATGCCTATGAGGATGATGTGGACGGTGAGGGCAGCCCGATCAATCTGGCCATTAAACGGACGGCGACGTTTTCCCGCAACCGAAAGATCCTGATGGTGTCTACACCCAATATTGCCGGAGCCAGCAAGATAGAGGCAGCTTATCAGGCCAGTGATCAGCGGCAATTCCATGTGCCTTGTGTTGAGTGTGGATTTATGCAGGCCATTGAGTGGCCGCAGATTAAATTTGAGAATCAGGATCCTGAAACTGCTTGTTTTGAGTGTGTGAGCTGCCAGCACCGGATGCGGGAGCATGACAAACCAAAGTTGCTGGCCAACGGTCAGTGGGTTGCCATGAACCCGGAGGCCAGTGGGAAAATTCGTGGCTATCATCTGAATTCACTTTATAGCCCTAATGGCTGGTATAGTTGGAAGGATGCAGTGGCTGACTTTCTGGCCGCAAAAGACAATCCGATCCTCTTGAAGGACTGGACCAATACGGTACTGGGCCAGACCTGGCAGGAAGCCGGTGAAACGGTGGATCATGAGTTGCTCTATCAGCGTCGTGAGCATTACCCGGCTGACGTACCCTGGGCAGTAGAAGTGTTGACCTGTGGTATTGATGTGCAGGATGACAGGGTCGAGTTTGAAGTGGTGGGCTGGGGAGCAGGAGAAGAGAGCTGGTCTATTGATTATGTGCGCCTTTATGGCGATCTGTCTCGTCCGGAAATCTGGTCCATTCTTGCGGACCGGTTGAGGAAACCTTACC
>NZ_LUKQ02000597.1 GCF_001647025.1 Endozoicomonas atrinae | reverse complement strand
GAAAACGGCTGCTCCGACAGCTCCGGGCTTTCCAGCATCAGGTCGGCCAGATTGATAATGGCCGTTCCCTGACCCGCCGTTCCAGCCAGTGCATTAAAGCCCCCAACCTGTCCGGCACTGTTGACGTGACGCACCCAGTAATAGTGCAGCGTGGTATTGCCAGTGACATCGGTATAGCGGCTGCCACTGGCTTCGTGGACCAGTGACGCCTGCGAACGGTCATCTATCTGAGCTCGCCATACTTCCGTGTGGTTATGACCGTTATAGGCCGGGGCATCCCATTGAAGGATCACAGCACCAAAAATGCCGTTGGATGACAAACCAGCAGCCGGAGTTGGGACGTCCAGTGCGGTAGTTCCTCCACCATCACCGCTTACCGTTATTTCTGGCAGCACCGGCTCCAGGGTATCGGTAATGGAACCCACCGCAGAGGCAGGCAGGCTCAACCGCTGCCCTTTCTCCCTAGCCAGTCCCAGCTCCGCCAGTTCACTGTGCAGCACCGCCCTGTCCCCGGCATTGCCGCTGCGACCCGCAAGGCGGTTCAGGAACTCGCGCACGTAGCGATCTACCGTTGCAGGCAGTGCGGGAAATTTAGCCATAAGAGGGAGTCTGTTCTTAAAGTTCAGCCATGGAGCTGGCGACAATTACGGCAGTCACGGTATCCGTACCGGTCAGCTCAAACTGCCAGCGGCTGCCACGGCCTGCGGGGAGCCGAAAGCCTCTGTCCGAAGTGACCGCCAGTTCCAGTATCTGCTGCTCATCACGAAATACTCGCAACACCAGATCGGTGTAGCTGTCCGCCATGATCCTTGCTGAACTGAACAGGGCAGGCTTGCCCTGGAATACTTTGCTGCGCCACCGGTAGGGCATCAGGTCAGAACCTTTGTCCCACGCTTTGATGGTGTTGCCGATGGCCAGGTAAAGGCTGTCGTCCTGAAGGTCACGGTAACAGGCATCGGCGTAAGTACCGAGCTCGGTAAAGGTACCGCTGTCGGGGCTGAATATGAAACCAGCGCCGTCAACACTGTCGCCATAGAAGCCAAAGTACCGGCCATCGTGGAAACAGCCGTGGATGGTGTCCGGCTGGAACCGTTCCCGCCAGTCCTCCGGGTTGATGATGTTGCGGGTCATCAGGTCCGC
>NZ_LUKQ02000596.1 GCF_001647025.1 Endozoicomonas atrinae | reverse complement strand
GCGATGTACTGGGGAATATCTACACCGATGTGCATCCGGACAACAAGATTGACGGCGGTGGTACTGGCGTCGTTGTGGATAAGACCAATGTGCTGGATTACATCGTCGATATGGGCACGCTGCTGGACGAGAAGAACATTCCCGAGTCCGACCGCTGGCTGGTACTGCCACCCTGGGTGTGCGGGATGATCAAGAAGTCTGAGCTGAAAGATGCATCCCTGGCCGGTGATGGAACCTCCATCATGCGTAATGGCCGACTGGGGATCATCGATCGCTTCACGCTCTATTGCAGTAATAACCTGGCCACCGCGTCGGGGGTGACTCAGTGCCTGGCGGGCGTGAAAGATTTCGCCGGGTTTGCGTCGCAGTTTATCAAGCATGAATCGCTGACGCTGGAGAAGCACTTCGGCATGGGACACCGTGGCCTGCAGGTGTATGGCTACAAGGTGCTGAAGCCGGATGCTGGTGTTCTGCTGGCAGCCAAGCGTTCTTAACTTTTATCGCTGCCCGCCGTCCGCTGCCCGCCACCCGTAAAAGCACGACGAGTTTAGTCTTTTTCGGGGTGCGGGCGGCAGGTAGCGGGAAGCGTTTTTCAGAGGAGCTGAAAAAATGGCATTTAACCTGGAAACCTGCCGCAGCAAAGATGAACTGGAATCCTTTGCCCGGCAGATGTTTAACGTGGAGCTGGACAAGCGCAAGAAGCTGGATGAGTTAAAAAACGAAATACGTCAGCTGATGAACGGTGGTGAACCACTGGAGCAACCGGACGAACTGGAAGAGCCAGGCGTGACTGAGGTGTCCATCGCGTTGGAACAGCCAGCGCCAACACCGCAACTACGTCACCGAAAGCCGCTGCAATTTGTGCTGAACAAGAACAACCACAGCGTCTTTATCTACAATCCGAGGCTGAAGAAACGAATAGGCGTGGATCTGGAGTTCTGTGATCAACAGGGTAACCGGCTGTAGGTGATGAAGGTTACCGCCATCATCCAGCGGGTCCGTGACCTGCTTCAGGACAACACGGTCGTTCCCCGCTGGACCAATGCCAACCTGCTGGATGCCTATAACGAGGCGATACTGGCGGTGGTGCAGAACCGGCCTGATGTGAACTCTCAGCTCCTGCCCTTTACCTGTCAGCCGCAGGCGGTGCAG
>NZ_LUKQ02000595.1 GCF_001647025.1 Endozoicomonas atrinae | reverse complement strand
ATACCAATTGCTTTTTCTAACTACTGTATAACTGCCCACTGACGAGAGCATAAACTGAATAGACGTCCAGCTTCGCCGCATAGATTGTTCCAGGCCTCGCAGCAGCAATCCACGATATCTTCGTAACAGCTAAATGCTTTATTGGCCAAATCATGCTCCCGCATCCACTCCCACAGCCTTTCTGAGCTGTTTAATTCGGGAGCGCATGCTGGCAACCAGAGTAAGCTGACATTTTCAAACTTCGGGAGGTTCTGCGCCATATGGAATCCTGCCCTGTCCAGAAGAACCACGGCATGATGCCCATCTTCAGTCGCCAAGGATATTTGCTCCAGATGCAGGGCAAGACCTTTAGCGTTTGCACAAGGTAGAACAAGGCCTATGGCTCTATCCTGTTGAGGGCATACGGCGCCAAATACATAAGCATACTCAAACTGTTGCTGCCGGATAAGTCCGGGGCGACTGCCTGTGGGAGCCCATACCCGACTGATAGAGTTCTGTTGACCAAACCTGGCTTCATCCTGGAACCAGATATCAATGACTTTTTTCCAAGCCCCAGGAGGCACAACCTTCATGACCTCCTGCTTGAAGTTTTTTTAAATGCTTCCTGCTCTTCAAGGTCCTGTTTTGGGTGCTTCGATCTGCCAGAAATCCACGACAACTTTACTCTATGTAGCAGGTTATATACTGTCCGAAGGTTGCAATCTGTCCCAAACTCACTTTGCAGCAGCTTATAAACATCCCGACCAACTATACGTCCTCCATTTTTTTCGTCCTGTAACTGGAGGACAGCTTCTTTAAATTCATCATGAGATTCTTCAGGGATTACGGGTTTTCGCCCCCTCCCTCCCTGATCCTTCATAGCTGGAAGGCCACCATTTTTAAAACGATGCAGCCAGTCATGTACCGCATCCTTGGTGACTTTAAGCAGTTTGGACGTCTCAGAAACAGAATATCCTTGTTGTATAAATGACAACCCCAACAACCGGACGCATTCACGGTTATCATCCGCATGACGGGCAGCATGGTGAAAATCAACATGCCCAAAACCTTCGGGTAGCTGTGGTCGACGAGACATCTGTTCCAGATAAAATGCTTGGTAATGATGCCTGAGCATAGCTGGATTCAGGTTAAGGATTTAGAAATTACGATTGGTAT
>NZ_LUKQ02000594.1 GCF_001647025.1 Endozoicomonas atrinae | reverse complement strand
GATCATCCTGAGTTTTAATCTGACTGGCTATTTGATCTACCAGTTTTTCGTTGATTTCAACGCTCATTGTTATTCTCCATTTTGGAGTATTAACGACAAGCGTTTACACAATTTAAATTACATTCCCAAGGGCTAACCTTATTTATCCGGTCCCTCCAGAAAAATGGAAGGGAGGACAACCAATGAACCCGATCAAAGCCGTTCGTGAACTCTATGCGCGGAAACTAGCAATCCTTGGACACTCGACCATGTTCATAAGTAGGACTGCTCATCTTACTGAATCCCAGACGCGTAGCGTTTTTGCTTCCATTAAGGAAAACGAACCACACGTTAATCCAGCCAACCTAAACAATCGTCCTGGGCCGCAGAGGAAAGCGCATACCGTTCTTAATAAGCGAGCGCTCATTATTGAGTCCACGTTGTTCATTACGCTGTATATTCAATCAGCAAACAAACATAATGTCATGCTTTCTGAAAACGTAGAAGCTCTTCATAGTGCGTATAGACTCTATCTTGGGATCAGAAAAGACCTCGATTTGAGAGTTCATACTTGGGATGGTCTAACTATCACTGACTGCGAAGTTTTGGTCAGAGATTTAAGATCAGAATCCTTACACTTGATCGACTGCCCTAGATGTAAGGTAAGCTATCCATATGCACTTGATCAAGTTCCAGATGCAACCTGCCCTTTCTGCGCTCCTGACAAGTATATTCGTAAGAAACGGATAACCAAATCACTAGATTAAAGGTGATTCATAAACATCTATCGTATAAAATAGCAGTTTGTTATTTTCCCACTTCATAATCAGTAAAGTGGAATATATCTGATACATCAAAACAAAAATTACAAGTATAACAATGATAAAGATTCTGATACTGACGGTAGCTCTACTACTCTTTCTTTTTACCTTTCTCAGGCGAAGAAAGGGTAAAATTGGGAAGATCGCAAAGAAAATATTCACAAACAAGATCTTGGTATCATTGGTTTTCTTTAGTGTTCTTAGCTTAATACATTTAGCAATAGGACCGTAAGCGCCAATTTAACCTGCGTATATTGCCATTTTATCCTTAAAATGCTTGTGTAAATGGTTGCTGGCTTATCCTTTGCCAATTGATAGCTCAACTCTCTATTGTAGAAGTTCTTCAAGCCAGTCA
>NZ_LUKQ02000593.1 GCF_001647025.1 Endozoicomonas atrinae | reverse complement strand
AAAATTAAACTAGGCCTTGATATAGAATCTGAAAAGCGGGACGGAAAAGATACCGTATACAGAATTAAAGGCGGATTAAAAGGGCTCGATATAGCCTAAGCGCCAAGCCCCGAAAGGGGCTTTTTTTGTGCCTACTGTTTCCACAGCGGGTATCTTGGCCGCTATCTGAACGGCCTGTGGTGCGGCTAAATTTTATGCTCTTTTTCTTTGTCTTCACCGTCCGGTTTGCCAAGCTCAGAACATACCCAAAGCAAAAGGAAAAATAAAAATGGCAACTAGAAGTCGGATAGCAATAAAACTGAATGACCACGAAGAAACCGGAAACGATTACTACCTTTCAATATATGTTCATTACGACGGAATGGACGTCGGTCATGTATTAAAAAATCATTACAGTGATTTTGACGTAGCTTTCAAAATTGTAACCGGTGGCGATATTTCTTACATAACCGAAAAAGAAATAAAATATTATAAAGACCTTGGCGATTCTTGGGAGGTTGTGCAGCCGAATGAAAGCCAAAGCTTAGAGGCACTTTTCAAACTCGCCAATGAATCAGACGCTCAATTCCTGAATATTTACCAAGACGGAGAATGGCAAGAAATCAAGCTAGGCTGCTAAATTTTCATAGGCCGAAAGGCCTTTTTTTAGTCCTTCCCATTTGCCGCTATGAATTTCTCTCACCTATACACGGCCACTGGTTGGCCGTTCGCCTCTTGCCTTGGGCTTTCATACCAGACAATCGTTTGGCCACCAGTGCGACTAATATTGCCGTTGGTGGTCTTTGCACTGAACGGCCTATAAATTGCCGTGGTGCGTCGTTTGTCTTCCCTGTGACCCTCGTATAGGCAGATAACCGAACAGTCACTGGTGGCGCTAGATTTCGCCGCTTTCCTGCCATATTTTTGCTGCCTTGGTGCAAAAGGGCAAAATAGGAAGTCAAAATAAGAAGTCCTGAAATAAGAAGTCAAATCAGGAAGTTAAAAATTGGAGCGTCCGGGTCGGTGTCGCACCGCCGCTGAATCACTGGTCGTGACTTTCGCCTGCTTCGGACGCTTTTAAACCTTGAATACCTTTATACATGGTTGCTCCCGCTTCAGCAATTTTGGAGAAAGGTATCGGAGCCACCGTTAACCGTTGCCGGGCCTCGGGCTTGATGAAGTAAATATACCGAAGCT
>NZ_LUKQ02000592.1 GCF_001647025.1 Endozoicomonas atrinae | reverse complement strand
TGCTGAATGCCCTGAACAGCATGTAGTTGATCACCGGGTTGATCCACAGTTCATCCAGACTGAATAACTGGGTATCCGTGTCAAAATCGGTAATGGCTATTCGTGCGGGTGCCTGGCTGACCAGCAGGTTCAGCGGGTGATCCGCAGGGGGCACAGGGTACACATAAAACACGGACGGGCTTTTCTGGTCGTAGACATACTGCTCCACGTCCGTGCCGGTGGCTGTCGTCCAGTTGGGTAACAGACTGTCGAGGCTGCGGCGGGTGGTGGCAATCACCGTTCTGCCAGTGGATGGGTTATCCACAATATCCAGCAACCGGTAAGTGCCAGGCGGCAGTGACTGTACCGCCTGCGCCTGACAGGTAAAGGGCAGTAGCTGCGAGTTCACATCAGGCCGGTTCTGCACCACCGCCAGCAGTGCCTCGTTATAGGCATCCAGCAGGTTGGCATTGGTCCAGCGGGGAACGGCCGTGTTGTCCTGAAGCAGGTCACGCACCCGCTGGATGATCTCGGTAACCTTCATCACCTACAGCCGGTTACCCTGTTGATCACAGAACTCCAGATCCACGCCTATTCGTTTCTTCAGCCTCGGGTTATAGATAAAGACGCTGTGGTTGTTCTTGTTCAGCACAAATTGCAGCGGCTTACGGTGACGTGATTGTGGTGATGGTACTGGCTGTTCCAACGCGGTGGGCACCTCAGTCACATCCGGCTCTTCCAGCTCGTCCGGTTGCTCCAGTGGTTCACCACCGTTCATCAGCTGACGTATTTCGTTTTTTAACTCATCCAGCTTCTTGCGCTTGTCCAGCTCCACGTTAAACATCTGCCGGGCAAAGGATTCCAGTTCGTCCTTGCTGCGGCAGGTCTCCAGGTTAAATGCCATTTTTTCAGCTCCTCTGAAAAACGCTTCCCGCTACCTGCCGCCCGCACCCCGCAAAAGACTAAACTCGTCGTGCTTTTACGGGTGGCGGGCAGCGGGAGGCGGGCAGCGAAAAAATTAAGAACGCTTCGCTGACAGCAAAACACCCGCATCCGGCTTCAGCACCTTGTACCCATACACCTGCAGGCCACGGTGTCCCATGCCGAAGTGCTTCTCCAGCGTCAGCGATTCATGCTTGATAAACTGCGACGCAAACCCGGCGAAATCTTTCACGCCCGCCAGGCACTGGGTCACCCCCG
>NZ_LUKQ02000591.1 GCF_001647025.1 Endozoicomonas atrinae | reverse complement strand
TCGTCTCGTTGGCCATCGCGGGCTCCTATCTCAATGCGTGGGTGACGCCTGCCTGAACAGCAACCGTTCCGATGGCCACCGTCGACACCGCCTGACCATCGGGCGTGGTGACCTGGACATCAAACTCGTAACGGTAGGGGGTCAGCTCATTGGTCTCTTCCGGTGCCAGGTACATCACCGCCGTCGTGCCGGATACTGTCATCCGTTTTTGCAGCACAGCCTCGTCATCCGGCTGCATCCGGTGAAACTTCAGGGTGAAGATCAGCGTCCATCCGGTCAGGTCCAGTGGTGTGCCATCCTCACCACTGAACGACACCGGCACGGAATAGCTGTCACCCCGGATAAAGGCAGGCAGGGTAGTGGAAGCGGGAATGGCCATCAGACAAACCGCCTGCGGGTTACTGACTGTTCGCCACCACTGACGCCCACCAGTCCACGGATGCGCTTGCGGTTGAGCTCCTTCTCATACTTCTGCCGGTTCACCTCACCGAGCTGCGGGTTCGTCCACGGCTCATCGGGCATCATCTGCAAATCCGCCAGTACGCCCCAGCAGGCGAACTCAAGGGTCAGGTTGCCCACCTCGTCCGGTACTTCCGTGGCGTCAAAGGCTGGCATCAGGGTCAGCTCGATGTCGTGCATGGCGTCCTTGTCCGGGATCGGAGCAACGCTCAGTGCGGTGGTTTCAACATGGCGGTAGTAGCAGGGGGTGCCGGCAGAAAGATAAGGGGGCAGCAGATCGCGGCTTTCCAGTCGGGTGCCGTCTTCCCGCAGGAGGTTCTGCACCGTGGCAATCTCACTGCCAGCAGGGGCAGTCAGGGTGTAGTCCATAATGCCCTTCACCATAAACAGCTTGTCACTGTGCCGCCAGATATTGGCGCGGTGGCAAATGTCCCGCAGGGTAATGATCAGGTAATTACGAATCACCTGATCTGGGCAGCCCTTGGCATAGGGCCGTATTCTGCCCAGATAAACGTCCAGTTCCATCTATCCCTCCACCTTGCCCTGTAGCATCTGCCGGAAAAGCTGATCTACGTTCCACTTCAACCCCAGGTCGTTGGTAAACATGGCCAGATAACTCTGCGCCTGCTGCATATTGGCTTCCGTTTCCATATCCATGCTGAATGCCCGGAACAGCATGTAGTTGATCACCGGGTTGATCCACAGCTCATCCAGACTGAATAACTGG
>NZ_LUKQ02000590.1 GCF_001647025.1 Endozoicomonas atrinae | reverse complement strand
ACTGCACGGTCAAAACCTCGGGTGATGGTGCAGACGCCGGCATCGGGGGGGGGTGGGTTGTAGGAACGGTAGCCAACACCACGGCGGTGAACAGCACGGTCAATGGCACTCCAAAGAATTTGGGACATATCTCAGATGATCAGCTTCAGCTTCTTTGCCAAAAAGCAGACCAACGTGTGTTAACAGCCAATTGCTCTTCGAGAACTGAATTGCTGGATGCGTTGGATTTTTCGCACAATGATATTGGTGTTTGCCCGGTAAATGCCGCTACGGCGTCAACAGCCGCTACTGTCGGAATTACCACAGGTTCCCTTTTTGGCGCTGCGGCCGGGTTGGGGATTGCCGGCTATTCAACCTATCAATGGATTACCGGTTACCGGGAGGGGTTGCGTGGTCAGGCGCTGGCTATGAAACCACTGACTCGTAGTAGAGAGCTCGCAAGCGCTACGGCCAACGCGGTATCACAGGGTATTCAGGGAATCAGAGAACGAATGAACAGGCAGAGCGTCCCTACGCAGGAGCCAGCCCATGAAATAGACCTTGATCAATAAATTTAACGATTATTCCCAGCGGAACGATCCTGACTGACACCCGTCACCAAAGACACCGAAGCTCCTACTACCAGAGGAGCTTTTTTTATGTCCAGGAATGGACTGTATCCTGAAAATGCAGGGAGCAATTTTAAGGAATGCCCGCAGAAATCTACAACTTTTTTAAACTGAGTACCGCCTTTGACCTGAAACCCGAGCAAGCCATCAAGTACTTTCAGCAGAAAGGCATTAAAACCAGTTTCAGCTGGATGGACATGATCGGCGAGGAGCATGACACCGCCTTTACTGTTGCCAAGATGATGGATACCGACCTGCTGTCTTACGTAGACAAACAGGTGGATAAGATGCTGGAGACAGGGGACACCCTGGCAGACTTCAAAAAAGCATTGATACCCAGGCTGCAGAAAGCGGGATGGTGGGGCAAGCAGGACGTGGTCGACCCCCTCTCTTCTCAAAAGCCCGGCAAGATCACCAAAGCGCAGCTGGGCAGCGCATCCCGGTTAGAAAATATATTCAGAACCAACCTGCAGAGCGCCTATGCCGTCGGCCAGTGGCAGAGCATCCAGGCCAACAGCCAGGCTGCCCCCTTTTTGATGTATGACGCCGTAGAAGACCACCGCACCCGACCAGAGCATC
>NZ_LUKQ02000589.1 GCF_001647025.1 Endozoicomonas atrinae | reverse complement strand
CGGGATCGAGGCGTATCCGCTCACCGTAGAGTTCATCCGTGTTTTTATTGACCGCAATGTAAAAGGCTCTCGTCAGCTTTGGCTCTGCCAAGTACATATAGCTCTGCATCTGGATATAGTGTTCAGGCTTTGCCTCTTTAACACCGACTTTGACCAGCTGCTTGAATGACTTTTCGTTGTGGGTTTTCATCTCAATGAGATGCCAGGTTTTCGGAGCCTCGATAAAGCCGAGGCCGACACCATCAAAAGAGCCGCCGAAATGACCACGGCAGGCCGTTACCCGGAATTGCTTGCCAGTAGCGGGATCAGTCTCGAAAACTTTGATACCGATACTGCGGAGGTCAGCAATAAACCGTTCCTCTGCGAGATGCCCGGTTTGAAACAATCTCAATAACTGGCCACTATGCTTCGTATCCGTACACCAGCGGAAGCTATACCAGAGTTCCCGGTCGCAAGGCCGACCAATGAGGGAGCCTCCGAGGTGAGCCCGGAAGGCGTCACCTTGGTTGTCCTCATAATGCTCGACAATGGCTTTGATGGTGGTTTGGGTAGGCTCAGGGATTTGCATGACTGCCTCCCTTTTCCTTTTCCCGGTTAATGAGCTCGACGATCTTGGGAATGGAAAAAGCATCGTTATTTTGTGCAGCCATTAGGACGTACTTTTTCAACTCCTTGCTCGCACCCGCCTTGGCTAACTTAATGGCTGCACTTTTCCCGATAAGCTTTACTTCACCTTTGTTGAAATTATTAAAGGCTTTGATCCAGTCGAGAATGGCCGTGTAGGAAGGCATTGAATCAATGCGGAGTCTTTTGCCCACAATGCCGATGAGATACTGAAGCTCACTCTGATCATCCTTGTTTTTCCAAGCATGATAAAAGGCATGGCTTATCCAGTAAGCGGCATCAATGTTTTCTGGATGATTCCTTTCTGCCCATGTTTTATTGACCAGATACTCCCCGCACTTTTTTATAATTTTTGTGGTTATTTCTTCTGATTCAGAGGGGCTGAAAGTGAGGTCATAAAACTGCTGCTCCAGGGTATCGAGCCGCAGCTTCAGTTTTTTGATTTCCTGTTCAGCATCCATGCTATTTCCTCCGGTTAATCCGTCTTGCGATCCGTTGCGCCTTCCGTTTTTTCTTGCGCTCAGTGCCGGTCAGCCTTTTTTTGGTGTAGCGAGCCTTGTCGGCCT
>NZ_LUKQ02000059.1 GCF_001647025.1 Endozoicomonas atrinae | reverse complement strand
CTCTCGATTGGTCATGGCGCTGCTCCCTGCTTGATACCAACAGGAAAACAATCGGCCAGAAAAGGGTTAATCGGGAGGTCAAATTAAACTGGTGTTTTGAAGACTTATTACATCGGTGATGACACTGCTTGTTAATATCACTATCCACAGCGTTTTTCAGTGCATCCAGATTCAGCCCCTGTTTCCTTACACTGCTGGCTATGGAGTTCGAGTCATGTCGGGCAGGGTGTGAAATTAGCTGTTTGTGCAGTGCAAGGTAGGCGTCATTACCTTCAGCCCTGGCTGCTAATGAGAGAGCAGCAGCCTCTCTTGAGCTTGGCCCAAGAATAGGGAGGTCTTTATAGATAATTTTCAAGTCAGGGTAATCTTTTACCAGGGCTTCCAGAACAGGGTCCTGCTGCTTGCAAAATCCGCAGTTAACATCACCAAAGTAGACAATGCTCAACTTTGGTTTTGAGGAGCCCGCAAAGGGATCATCACTGTTGTTAAAAAGCTCAGTCATACTACTGGTGAGTACTGAGTTTTGAGCCTGTGTTCTGGCTACCTCTTCCTTTTTTTTCAGCTCATTGACCACTTCGATGAAAATTTCAGGGTTTTCCAGCAGGGCTTCACGAACCAGTTCTTTGACCTGTTTTTGCTGTTCCCGGTCAAGTGATGCGGCTTGACTGCTTATCGGAAGGATGAGTGCCGTAGCGGCAATGGCCAGAAGCTTTTTCATGGTTAACGTCCAATGTAATTATCAGGGCTGTTTTTTACCATCATACCTTTTTGGCGGGCTGCAATGAAATGGAGCCTCCATTGGGTAAGGTAATAATATTGTAAGTATTACTGTTTTAATTCTGCTTGTTTATTAGGGCCTGTTGACGTTTTGTTGCGAGCTCAGCGGATTCATGGCGCTCCTATGACGAGGCACGGCATTGCAGGAATACCCTAAAGGCCATAAAGGCCAGTTGCCTTTCAAAATGTCGCAACAAAATCATAGGCGCGCCCTGATCCACCCGAAGGGTGACCCAGAAAAGCGCCCTCTGCTTTGTCAGGCTTGCTTGATGTAGAACGACTACTCGCTGCGCAAGCCTTTTGCGCATATGACGCTTTTCTGGGTCACTGAGCACGCAACAAAACGTCAACAGGCCCTAAGCACTTCCTTTGCTAATAGTAAATAGTTGATACTCCGGGAAAAAAGTTGCTCCGGATCAAATTAAATCGGGTAAAGCCCGGGTATCGTTTTCCTGGAGGGAAGAGCGGTCAGCCTCCTAGTGTCAAGACCGCTGAAGTACCCGGAAGGACAGAATATCGGTATCAGCCAGTGAGAATGAAAAAGCCAAATATACTTTACATCAGGCGTTGTTATTGGCTTCCCTGACATTTGTCAGAAAAGAACAATAGCCTGCTAAATGATTGCTGAAGAGGCCGATAACAACAGTTCCTTAAAACACACGTAAAGGACTGAAACAATGAAAGTAATTGCTGTTGCTGTAGCGGGAATGTTATTGGCTGGTGCTGTCCAGGCTGCTGATCAAGTGGAGGATCTTCAGAAACAGGGCATGGTTTGTTATTCGATGGGAAGTACTTCTGCCGTTCGTCTGGCCAGTGAATCTCGTACCTCAGCCCAGGGAAATATGTCCCCCAATCTTTCGGTCACTGTTGCCCCTACCTTTTATATTACCAGTGACCGTGACTATAAGGCCTGTCGGAAATTGGCGGCTGAAAAAGGCGCGCATGTGATTATTGATCCAAATGCCTGATTTATAGATTGCTTTTGAAAGAAGTGATACTGGTTCAATAGAAAGAGCCGTTCATTATGAAATGAACGGCTCTTTTTTGTAGATCGGCAAACCGAGGTTGCCGACAATGTCCAAGGCGTGATGTCTACCTTAGAAGGTATAACCAACCGTTCCGGTAATGGTGCCTTTACGCAGAACAGTGTCGGCATCGCCACCCCAGGTCACTTTAGCCATCATATCGTCATACTTGGCGGTCAGACCCATATTGATCTTCTTCTCGCCTTCCTCAAAACGACCGGTCATATGGGAGTTACCATCAACGTCGTGAGTAAAGCGGAAGGTAGATTCCAGGTTAAGGCCGGGCATAGCGACATCATTCCAGTTAGCGCCGAGCATCACGTTGTAGCCCCAGCTGAAGCGGTCGAGACGCTCATCAGCATTTTCTGATGCATCTTCACCAAACCAGTCACTTGATCCTTTTGCGACGTATCTGTCGTAGTTATCAAGCCCAGACACCTGTTGGAATGCGGCTTCACCAACCACATACATTAAGTCAGTGCCAACTACTGCGCCAAATGGTTGGATGACCGATAGTGAGGCATCCCATACAGGGGTTCTTTCATGGTTTTGGTACCATTCACCAACGGTGGCTGTTCTAGAACCATCTACATGAGAAGCACTCCATTCACCACTACCATAAATTGAATTCCCTGCAGTAAGCGCTTTTGCTAACAAGTCTTCAGGATGGTCAATCCAAATTGGCATATTCTCGGCGTAGGTGATCTCTCCGGCTATTTGTGTATAGCCAAAGACTTTAGTATTAAAGCTTGCTCCCCACAGTTTGATATCTTCACCATAAGAGGTTGTTGCATAGGTCGCATTGTTCATTAGGTACAAATTACCAATTGTGTCTGATGTTGCTCCTGCTGCTGCTCCTGCTGCTGTTAATAGTGTAGGGTCATCGTCTATCAGTACGTCGATAGTGGGAAGACTTGAATGGTAGTTCGCATAATACAGGGCAAACTCAGTATCAGGAATAGATTCTGGGGCGTAAGTAAAGCTCAGGCCCCACTGACCATTATTATCTGCTTTACCAGTACCTGACGTGTCAGCAACACGAATGTATGCTTCTTCATACTCAAAGAGAGGAGCATTTGGTATTCCACCCAAAGCTGTATTGACTGCATCAAGCACCAAAGTCTTAAATGCGTTTACATCGCCACCTGTTGCTATGTTAGCGAAAGTTTGGAGGTCATAATGCGCAAAATCCGACCCAGGAACAAAGATATCCTCACCAGACCCATAGGTTCCACGACCAGGCATAATAGAGCCTTCCCAGTCATATTGAACAAAGCCGGATAAAGTCATCTGATCATTAAACTGAAGGTCTGCCATCAGCATACCCTGAGCAAGGTTCAGGTCACCATCAGAGCCCGGAACCGTTGCCAGTGCCATATCATAGGCATTCAGATCCATTAAACCGCCGCCGTAGAAAATGGTTTCTCCCCAGTTATGGGTCTGATCACCCAGTTTCACGCTGAGCTTCTGGCCACCATCAAACTGCCAGTCGGCAAAAACGTACGCGCTTTGCAACTTAACCCCACGGCCCTGGTTGTCTTTAACTTCATCGGACCAGCCTGGGAAGGTTCCACTTTCATCATAGAGACCCTTGGCAACATCAGCGTCGTTATTTTCCTGCCAGTGGTTGGTGCCATTCATCAGTACATGGTCGTAATAAGCAGTGGCTCGACCGAAGAAACCGTAGTTGTCTTTTTTAACATCCAGTTCAGAGGTTACTTTTAGAGCTTTGCTGACAAAGCCTTTTTTGAATGAACGATCACCGTCGTTTTCAAGCTGTTCGTTAGATTCGGGTGTTTCGTAACCTTCAAGATCGTACTTTGCACCCAGGGTGATGGTGGTATTGAGGGTTCCCTGGACTTCACCATCCATTGCCTCAAACTCGAAAGCCTGAGCAGAAGCAGAGAGAAGCAGTGTGCCCGATAAAATAAAGCCAGCGGTTGCAGGTGCGAGCTGCAGTCGTTTCTTTGGTGTCAACATGAGGGGCTGTATCCTTGCCGTTATTATTAGAGTTATTTTGTCTACCAATTGAATATTCTAACTGCGCTATTGCGCTGATAACCCGGGTTCCAGTACAGCCTTGGATCCCTTGGTAATAGTCCCCACTATGACCAGTTATTTCGTCTGAACTTGAACCGAAGTTCGCAATTTTTACGACGATGGTTAGAAAATACCCTTGGTATTATTTTTATTGTTTTGTGTTTCGGCCTGTCTATTTGTACTAAAGTGCATATTGGTATGCAAGAAATTTATACCCTGTTTTTTAAACTTCCTCCTGAATCATTTTTTCCCTGTTTTACAGGGTTTTTCTTCATATCAGAATGAGCTGCCTGGTTGTCACACATGATGTGACAACCAGGTTTGAGATCTTGTTGTAGTGAGCTTTGTGCTCTTTTAGTGATTCCTCGTTCCCACGAGGTTGTGGAAACGAGAGCATTTATCGGTATTAAAAATAATCAATAACTGTAACCTCCTCCTGCACAGGGGTTATCGTCAGAGTCCATCTGATTGATCCACTCACTGACCAGTGCTACACCTTTGGTGTGGCTGAGTGATCGACCCAGTTCCGGCATCATTTCGCCGGGCTCCAGAGTCTCCATTCGATAGGTCAGGATGGATTGGTCTGCATGGCCCGGCAAGATATCCACAGGCCGGTTGCCTGCCCCTTTACCTGCGGCAATGGGGCGTTTACACAAACCAAGGGTGGCATCCAGCGGTGTATCCATGGTTAAGAACAGTCCACTGGTTCTTGCTGCGCCTTTTGGGTTATGGCAGTGGCTGCAATTGGCATCCAGATAGCTGCGTGCTCGATGAGCCAGGGTTTCGTCAGGTCTGCCATTAGGCCATAGGGCATTTTGTGATGCGTTCTTTACGTCATCCAAACCCGTGAGCAGGCCAGCTTTCATCAGGTGTGTCAGCTGGTTTTCTTCTCCGTAGGCATAGGTAAAGTTCCGGTTAAGGTGACGAATCTTTGGGCCCAGGGGCTTTACTGCTTGTCGACTGTCGTCTTCTGCATGACAGCCGGCACACTGGTTGGCATCGGGAATGATGTAGGCAAACGGCTTTTCCTCTGTTGAGCCATCAATACCTGTGACAGTTAACTGCATACTGTCACCAGCCCACTCCAGTACCGCATCCGTCTGCTGCTCATTCCAAATATAGGGTAGGGCAACCCAACCATCTTCCTGATGGACAAGCAGGCGGGTTTCAATCAATCGCACCTTATCCAGTGGCAGGCCTTTTTCGGGTGAAAAGAGTGATTTTTCGCCTTCCGAAGCCTGAAGCGTAGCGCCATTGGCAACCGGGTAATAAAAGGTTTTACTGATGATGGTTCCCACGGGATACTGAATCTCACCGTCCACAACGCTGGCCTGCTGCTCCTGGGGAATCCAGAGCGTTCTCAACTTGCTGGCGTAATCGGTAAACAACGGTGTGTTTAATTCATAGGGAACAACCGTGTCCCCCAGTTCCATTGAATTGCCATTGATGGACAAAATCTGCCACTGGCTGAGATTATCCGGGTAGTTATCTCCCGAGGTCATCAGCAGAGGCTGTGGTTTTTCACCACAACCTGCTAATACCAGAGCCGTCAGCCATACTGCGAACAACCTGATCAAGGCAGGTACCCTGATAACAGCAACCATAAATCAACCCTCGTCTTTTGTTATCAGCGATTCGGGCAGAGAAATAGCTGCCAGCTTGGGCAGTGAGCAACGGTGCGGAGCAATGTCGGTACTGATATTGCTGAAGTTATTACCCGCATCCACATTTACAACGCCACTTTCCCCGTTATCGATACACAGTGCCGGAGTCTTGCTCTCTGGGTTGACGATGCCATCCCAGAGCACATCAGGAAGACTGCCACTGAAGCCAAACTCAGCGATCTTCAGTGCTTTCAGTTCGATCCGGTCAGGGCTGTCACCACCGCCTTCGAACCGGTTACCGTAGACATAGATACCTTCAGGGTAGGGGTCGAAGTCTTCGGCCAGCTTGTAGTCCGACTCGTAACCCGCGGTGTAGTAGCTGCTGACAATGACGTTGGCAGTTTTGTTGTCTTTGATGTCGTTGTTGAATATTTCAACATTGTCGTTTGAGTTGATCAGGACACCAGAGCCAGCTGGAACCGCAGCAACGGCAGTGCCAGGGGTACCGAAGTTTTCGTAGTTATTGGCAAAGATCTGATTTTCATAAATACGGGTAGTATGTCCAGGCTGCTTCAGGTAAGGCATATTGAAGACCAGCACGCCGCCAGTATTGTTTGTTGCTACATTGCCATAGACATCAGCACCGATGGTGTTTTCGATTTCAATACCGGCCACATTGTATTCAGCACGGTTGTTGCGAACGATGACATTTCTGGACTGGCCAACATAGATGCCGGCATCGGATGCGCCAATGGCCACCGAGTCTTCGATCAGTGTGTTCTCGGTCTGTACCGGGTAAAGGCCGTAGGCACCGTTGGCATTATCAGGACCGTTGGTCCATTCAACCCGCACCCGGCGGATAACAATGTTTTCACCCTGGTTAACCTTAAGGGCATCGCCTTTGGTGTCTTCGATGGCCAGATCTTCCACGACAAAATCACTGGCATTCACCAGCAGGCCTTCTGCCCCGGCAACCTGTCCTTTAAAGGAAAGGATGGTTTTATCCATACCGGCACCCCGGATGGTTACTCCATCTACATTCAGAGAGAGGCTGCGGTCGATACTGTAGGTGCCTTCTGGTAACTCAATGACATCACCGGGTTTTGCCTTGATCAGTTTTGCCTGAAGGTCTTTCCGGAAGTTTTTGGCGGCTTCAGTGGTCTGGACTGCTTCCTGAGCATCCTGACCACAGGCCGACAGCAGTAAAGCAGTGGCAGTGACTGCCAGTACAGAACGGATTTTCAAAGGGTGCATCCTCATTCTTATTGTTCTTATAGAGAGTTGTAGAAGTAAGCAAAACGCGAGGTTAAATTAACTCAGTGGGATGCAGGGAATCTGACCAGAAATGGTAAAAATGCACCTGATTTTAAAATCAGTCAGTAAATTTCAGAATTGGTAAGTTCGATAGAGGCCTTGATATATCAAGGGCTATACTAGGTTCTGTTGACATAAGGTTCCTTTCTCAGCTCAAGCCAGAATGCTTCTGACTAGGCGCAAGGACGCAGGAATGCCGATGTCTTTCAAGTTCTTGCAACAACGGCAGAATCATTCTGGCTTGAGCCCTTCGGGTGGCTCGTAAAGCCGCCTTCCAGCTTCGTTGAACTGGTTTAATGTAGAACCACTACACCTGCACCAGCTCGCCTCGTGGAATGCGGTTTTACGAACCACTGAGTTTGGAAGCTTATGTCAACAGAACCTATGTTTCTTACTGGATTCTGGCTATCACAGGCGGTCTTGAGCAAGGGGAAAAAAGCTTATAGGCTGCTTCGTGTAACAACCTTTAAGTATGGTAATTAAAAAAATAGACTCCTTCGTGTCTTAGTGACTTTGTGTTTCAAGTCTTGTTTATGCCGTGGGCGCGTTTATACAGAGTGGCCACGTAGGGAATCCTGTTGGAGATTGTAATCTTTTCGGTATTGACTGGGTGTCTTTTCCGTTCTCTCCTTAAAGGCCCGGTTGAATGCACTGAGTGATCGAAATCCGACATCAAGTGCAATAGTCAAAACGGGTAGCTGGCTGTCTTCTTGAGAAACCAGCCGACGACAGGCCTCCTGAATTCGATAACCATTGAGGAAGTCATTGAAGTTTCGATACCCCATCTGCTGATTGATCAACTGTCGCAGTCGGTACTCCTGAATATCCATGGCTTCAGCCAGATCACTGATGGTGATGCCTTCCTGTCGATATAGCTTCTGATCCTCCATCATCCCTTTCAGCTTTTCAATCCACAGGTTACTCGGTTCAGCCTCTGGCACATTGGTGAGTTCCTGAGTTTGTTCTGTCTGATTATTCAAGTCTGTTTCTGGCGCAGGACTCTGCACCAATCCGGCTTCAGCGAACAACAGGCCTGAACGAAATTTCAGTAAGCGGCCATAAAAGGCAAAAAGAAACAGAGCTAAAAGGACGGGTTGAGCCAGCTTAAATGCCGGTGGACCACCATTGAAGAACTGTTCCATGGTCACGACAACAGCGATATAAAAACCAACACTGCCTAATAACCAGACCCTTAATTCACGACGGGATTCCACCAGATCATCCCGCATGCTGCGGATAACGGTCATGAGTGCATGGGCGATCAGGATAAATTCCAGCCATTGTGGCAGATGGAACATCAACCAGCTGAAAATATAAGAGGTATCGAGGCTGAATAGATGGGCACCAATCCTGCCAATAGCAGGAGAGAATATAATAAAGAAGGGGATGGCCAGTGTTTTTCTGTTCAAACGAAAACTGTCGTCAAATAGCAGCAGGCAAACCATCCAGAATAGCGTGGGAATCATATTGCGAAAGGCGGTACAGAGCCAGATTAGCCAGAAGTTCTCAGTGGATGCTTCCGCGATAGGGAGTAAAAGGTAACCAATAAGGCTCACCTGCAACATAGCAAAGCACAGCGCGCGGCAGTCACGTATCCCTGGTAACACCTGGAATAGTGTCATCATCGCCAGCGAGAGGCTGAAAAATGTGGCGGCAATTTGGTAGTCAGGCATCCTGATCCCCGATCTTCCGACTTTTTTCTTATTTTGTCGTTGATAACTATTTGTCATCAACCCTTCATAATCGCTATGGTATACGCATAATAAATTTAATAAAAACTATATGTTACAGAGCCTCCTTATGCGTACCTTATGTTTTCTACTCTCTTTGCTGATATCTGCCCAGGCATTTTCCTGGTCCAACCACACTCTGGTTAGTCATCAGCTACTGGCTACACTTCCACAGGTTCGGGACTCTGCTCCGGTGAAAGTTGAAAGTCTGGAAAGCTTTCTGCTGGCCAATGAGAAGGCGCTGGAAGTTTTTCTCGATCAGCAGGAGCAATGGATGCAGAACAATTTATGGCACTATGCTCCACGCCCGCAGGACCTGGCATTCAAAGCAACGGGTAGCAAAGACGATATCCGAACCCGCTTTGCCCATGCCATTCGTGTAAACCCAAATACCAAATGGCCTCTGTATTTACAGCTTCTCCCTGGGGAAAAACGGCTGTCTCCAGTCATTAAGCCTGGTTCAGTAAGTACGCTGAAAAATTTTGATCATCTGGTTTCTGTGCAGTTGGTACAGCTGAGACCAGGGGATAAGGCATCACCTGTTGATATCGTTACAACAGCCACGGATGAACCTGATCATGGACTGGATATAGGCCTCTTTACTGACAGTAATACCGACTATGGCAAGGTTTATGGATTTGGAAAGCAGCCCTTCGGTAATCCAAACCTGGAGTACGGAACACAGGCACCTTTCCACATGGGTTTTTACCATGAGTCTTCAATTCTTTATGCCCTGGGTGGTTTTTTAAAGCAGACTTATCCGGAATATCGAATCCAGTTATTTAAACAGCTTTCCGAATTTGCCTTCACACAGGGGCATGATTACTGGGGGTGGCGTTTTATGGGGTGGGGGCTCCACTATCTGGGTGACTTTTCCAATCCATACCATGTGATGCCGGTACCGGGAAACAATACCATGACAACCCTGTGGGTTGGTTTAAAGAACATCATTGGTTTTCCAGAAGGGCAGAATCAGGCGATTCAGCTGGCATCGAACCGGCACACCGTCCTTGAAGATTTTCAAAGCTTGGTCATGAGTCAGGCTTATGAAGAGAACAACATTCAGCACCCAACCATTCAGGCGCTCACGAGGCAAAAAGCAGCCAGAGTCTACGAGAATGGTCATATTGTCACGGTAATTTCTCAGCAGGCTTATGAAAAAGCGCATGATATTCACGAAGTGCTGGAACAGACCATGCCTGAACAATACGTTGATGACCCAGTGGTTGAATATTCTGAACTGAGCGCCAAATCTTCGTTGCAGGAAACGGTGTTAAAGACTTCTGGTGAGGATGGCTATAACAAATTGATAAACATTATTACGGATTTGCTGGGTGGGTTTTCAGAGAATGGCGCTTCTTATGTTGAGGCGATTCTGTCTGCCAAAACATTCCAGAATGACCAGGCCAAACTGGATTGATCTGGAAAGCGTTTTCTCAAGATCACATGAGTGACTTTGAGTGTCACGCTGTTGTTTTCAGAAAATAGCTGATAGATACAATTGTGCTGTATAAAAAATGATCAATTTTTTGTGAGGCTTGCAAATTGTGCGATGCAGTCAGTTATCCACAGGTCATTCAATGGTTTGATCAATGAATCTGTTGATGACTAAAGATTGAGTTATATAGAAATAATTAGTTATTCACTTTTATTTATCAAAAAATAAGCCCGGAACTTGCCGGGCTTATTTTATTAAGTTGGTTAGTGTAGAAGGAGAAAGTGAGGTCTATTTCCTCATCAGTGCCGGGTTTCGGTGGCGGGGAGAATGTTAGGGTGATCAAGCCAGTCTTCTGGGTTGTCATCAATCGTATCAACAGCTTCCGCTTCTTCAAGTTCTCCACGAGTGGCAAGTACCGCCAGCTCTTTGGCAAATTTCTGTAACAGGTTAATCACGTCATCACGATTGCTATTCAGGCTTTCGTCAATTTCTATACTGAATAGAGGAGGAGCATCGTCAGCAAGCTCTTCCTCTTCCTTGCGAATAAGAACCATCTGCAGGCCGGAAAACTCGTCATCACTGACTTCGGCCAGTTTAAAGGTAATGGACTGTGCTTCTCGAAGAATCGACAGCAGTTTCAGGGCTTCGGCAGCACTAAGATCTCCGGCATCCACACGGGCTTCCACATACTCTCTGGCAGAAAGGCCAGAGGCAATGTAGTTGTCTACCAGATCTTGAATACTCTTGTACTTGTTTTGGCTCATAGACCCTCCTGACAGCTGTTTCAGCTGATGCCTGACAGGTAAATTGTCAGGCGCCAAGGCCAGATTCACCAGAGGCAGGGTGCTCTCTCAATTAGCCATGAGACCAGTACTTCAAATGCGCATTCAGGCCCGGCCTGCTACGCAGGGTATGGCGGCCACCTGTCTAATTGAGAATGTCCTCTCACTCTGATTCCTGTTTCCAGTGTACCTGATTAGCGATGAATGTATAGGGATTAATACTGATGAAGTTGAAGTGATATGACTATAGTCTCGTGATCGGATTGGCTTGAGCCTTTATGGGCCAGCTGTTTTGTTTCTCACAGAGCTGATTTGTCAGACTTATTTGTTTAGATGGTGCTTTCAACCTTTGAGGCGCTTGTTACAAAAGTATGAACTTGTACAGACTTAACCTGAACCTTTTGCCAGGCCTCAAGGCGTTACTCGATACTCAAAGTGTTTCCCTGGCTGCGAAGCAGATGCATGTTACCCAGTCGGCTATGAGCCGGACACTGGCTCAACTGCGCGAAGCCTTGAATGATCCGATTCTTGTCCGCCAGGGAAATCGAATTTTCCTCTCTGAAAAAGCACTGGCGTTGAAAGATGATGTGAACCGTGTGGTGACTGAAGCCAGTACCATATTTGAGAACCAGCAGTTTGACCCCTGGATTACCGAAAAAAACTTTACGATTGCCGGAACTTACATTGTTCTTGAGCAAATACTGCCACAGATCCTTCACCAGTTCTGGAAGCAGGCACCTCATTTTAACTTTGAACTGTTACAGTTCAGCCCGCAGTTGGATAAAAAGCTGGAGGCTGGCCAGGTCGACCTGGTTCTTGGGTATGTAGGAAAGCCACCTGCTGGTTTCAGTTATGTACCATTAATGGAGGATAGTATCTGTGCTCTGGTGCATGAGGATCATCCTCTTGTAGATCAGGAGATTACCACCGAAGATCTTGAGCAGTACTCAGTGATTCGACACTCTTCATGGATGGGAAGTCCACATTTCATCAGGGACTACCTGGAAAGTCTCAGCGAGAATATCCGTGTTGTTGCTAAAATACCCAACTTGCCTATCGGTTTGCAGTTGGTAAAGGACACCAGTCATATTCTGATCACGATGGAGAAAGCGGCTCGCTCCAACACTTATGTGCAGAGTATGAAGATGAAAACTCTGCCTGGTAAAACACCCCAGGTTAAATACTACGTAGTTTGGCCGGAATACTGGGAGCATAACCGGGCGCATCGTTGGTTCAGAGAGTTCATCATCAATCGTTTTCGTCTCAAACTGAAGGAAATGGACCGGCATAATGCACTGATCAATGGTGAAGCTGGCGTGCTGGCTCACTGAACTTAGTGGTATAAGTCAGGCTGTTGATATCGTGCCTATACTTGGCCTTCTGAATGGTGCAGAGGGTCAGGTAGCATGCGGTTTCCTCCATGGTTTAAAAAGCGACTGCCTATTTTTTTACTGCTTCTTCCTTTAAGTCTTAACGCTGATCACCCTGTTATTGAAATCATCATTTCGGGGGCCAGTCATGCCGCTGGTGTTGAAAATGGTATTTCAAACCCTGCGCTTAAAGGGGCATTACAGGGGGTTAATGATGCTGGCGTTATTAATTGCCCTCACCAACTCACCTACTTTGGGCCTCACAAAATTACCGAGGTCCCAAAGTTAATGGCTCATCACTCTGTCTATACGCATTTTCTGGAGCGAGACCTTTTTCAGTATATTCAGGCCAGAAAGGCTGTGAATCAGAATGGTGCAATTGGCGTCATTCTTCCCGAGTTTGTATGGTTGCGTTTTGTGGCATCGTACAATCAGGACACATTCAGTAACATCAAAAACAATGATTTTGACCCCGTTATCGATAGAGATGAATCTTCACTTTTGAAATTTATCGGAGATTTCAAGAGAGCACTGTTCGGGCAGATTTATTATCACCTCCAGCACAGGCCTGGAGATATTTCAGAGAACAGCGTGGCTATCAAGAGCAGCCTGGAATCTTCAATAGATCAATTAGAGGCTATGGGAAAGAAGCTTGGGGTTGTATTTCTGGTTGTCGGGCTGCCTCAGCAATTTAAGGAAATCGGTGCCCTCAGGGAGAACTGCGTCCATATTTATGAACCTTTGGTTAATATCATTCCAAATGATAGTCAGACATTTGTCCGGCATTATCTGACTTTCCTGCTCTTATACTCCCCCGGTGAAATGGAGAAACTGCCACGCATACAGTACTGGATTAATCACCCGCCCTGCTTTCGGGATGGCTTTGTTGAGGAAATCAATAAATTTGTTCAGTCCTGTTCGCAGGATAAACAGTATGTCCGCTTTTATGATATGGGGGACTACCTGAAACAGTATGGCGACAGGCTGGCGTTGAAATTATCTGAATCCCAACGGGTGCTGTTCAAACTGAATCGTATTTTTAACCAGGGTGAGAAGAGCCCGCTTCATTTATACAAAGGGGCTTATGACTTAACGGCGATGTTATATCTTGAGGCCCTGTCTTTATTAGTGAGTGAATCATTAGGGATTGACACTTCAGGTCTTATTGATCCGGAAAGGCGTGAAGAGCTGATTTTGAGAAAAAAAGCAGAGTTCCAGGGAGAAATGGTTGATAGCAGCCTTTAGACAGACGTACTGTGAGAATCGTTTATATCTGGCCAGACCATGACAGTCTGGCCAGGTGAGTTAATAGCTGATGGCAGCATGATTGGATGCGGTATCAAGGCATCTCAAGGCAACCACATCATGAAGTTTTTCAACCTGAGTAGTGAGAAGGTGTGCTGGCCTGAGGCTGGAGACACTCATGGATAGCTCAATTTTCTCACCGCAGTTTGAGGGAGCCATGCTCATGCTATTGAGAGTAAACCCCCTGTGCCTGATGACTCTGAGTATCCGCTCTACAACGTCTGGCTGTTTATGGCATTGCATATGTAACTGGAAACTCATGAGCGTTTCTCCAACATTTCATGGTTAGAGGCTCCCGGTGGAACCAGGGGCCATACGTTTTCCATGGCATCAATGCGAATGTGGAGCAGCCATGGGCCATTCACACTCAACATCTCATCCAGGGCTGAAGTCACTTCATCGCGATGGGTTATGGTTCTGCCACCGATGCCAAAGGCATTGGCCAGCGTAATAAAGTCAGGATTGTCAGAAAGATCAGTTTCGCTGTAACGGCCTTCATAAAATAGCTCCTGCCACTGGCGTACCATGCCCAGCTTCTGGTTATCCAGCAGAATGATTTTGATTGGCAACTGTCTTCTTCTTATGGTGTTCAGCTCTTGAACATTCATCATGAATGAACCATCACCAGATACCAGAGTAACGGTGTCGCCTGGTCGTGCTATAGCAGCACCGATAGCGGCAGGTAGGCCAAAGCCCATGGTACCGAGGCCTCCGCTGGTCAAATGGTTACGGGTGTGGTGAAAGGCCATATGCTGGGCAACCCACATTTGATGTTGCCCTACATCGCAGCTGATAATGGCATTATCAGGCAATTTCCGAGATAACTGGTTGAGCAGATGCGGTGCATAAATATCTTCACCGGGTTTGTCGTACTGCCATTGATGTTCGGCTTTGAGTCGCTGACAGTGGCAAAGCCACTCATTGACGGGTAAAGCAGACGACAGTTCTTTCATTACCCACTGCATGGGCTGATGAAAGACGACATTCGCAGCTCTGCGTTTGTGGACTTCTGCAGGGTCAATGTCAATGTGAATAACCTTGGCATCAGGGGCAAATGTGTCCAGTTTTCCTGTAACCCGGTCATCGAAACGAGCACCCACCACAATTAATAAATCACAACCTTGTACAGCTGTGTTAGCGGCACGGTTTCCATGCATCCCCAGCATTCCTAGATAACCCTCGTTATCGGGGTTTACGGTACCAAGCCCTTTTAACGTGCAGACACTGGGTAGACCGGTTACTTGCAGAAAATGACGTAATTCATCCGTGGCATGAGCCATATTTACACCACCACCGATATAGGCGATGGGGCGAGATGCAGACAGCATGAGTTCCTGGGCTTTATGAAGGTTTTCATAGGCTGCCTTATCAGGGGTGAAACCGTTCGTAACCAGGTCGAGAGGTGGATGCCAGCTGGCGGGAGCCTGTTGTATATCTTTGGGTATATCCACAAGGACAGGGCCGGGTCGCCCGGAGTTAGCCAGAGTAAATGCCTGATGAAGGGTCTGGCAAAGCATGTCTGGTTCTGTCACCAGAAAACTGTGCTTGGTACAGGCCATGGAAAGCCCCAGGATATCTATCTCCTGAAAGGCATCGGTACCAATGGCATTGGTAGGTACCTGACCGGTAATGGCAACAATGGGAACGGAGTCCATCATCGCATCCGCCAGTGCGGTAATCAGGTTTGTTGCGCCAGGGCCTGAGGTTGCAATGCAGACACCGGTTCGATGGCTTGAGCGAGCATAACCAATCGCGGAGAAACCGGCCCCCTGCTCATGGCGGCAGAGAAGGTGCTCAATAGGGGAGTCAAGAAGAGCGTCATACACCGGCATAATGGTGCCACCAGGATAACCAAAAACGGTATCAACACCGTGGTGTACCAGGGTTTGTACAATTGCTTCAGCGCCATTCATATCGATTATCCCCCGGCTGCCAGATTCTGAGGGTAATCGCTTCAGATAGAATGACAGGCAGGGTAATGACAGATAAGACGACCAGGTTGAGCATGACTTTTCTCCTTCTCCAGATATAAAAAAACCCCCGGACCTTTCGGTGCGGGGGTTTTGTAGATGCTGTTTCTTCAGCCCACAAAGCCACCCGCGGTGATAATAATCACCACGTTTAGAATGACTAGCTGGCTCAGGGCTGAAGGCATGATTTGTTTACCAGAATTCGTTTGTCAGATTTAAATATTTAACGTATTGGTTTTATAGCACAGCATTATTTGCAGTGCCAGAATCTTAGTTTCCGTGTCATTTAAAATGGCTGATTCACGAAGACTCGGAAAAAAGTCTCTTCATCACCGCTGGCTATTTCGGTTCTAACGGTAACCCCCTCAACCCGGAACCGGATACCGCCACCGAAGCTGGTTTTCATATCCTGATGCAACTCTTGTGCGTCGAAGTCGTCAGCAACTCGCCCTGCATCCATAAACAGAGTCCATTGCCACCAGGGTATATCGTAGAGTGGACCGATAACTGGCATGTCTTCCAGGGGCTGCCACTTTGGCATCATACGATATTCGATACTGTAGGAAACGGCTGAACGGCCATAAAAGCGGTCTGAGCCATACCCGCGTAGTTTATCCCAGCCACCCAGATTAATGCCTGCAAAGGAAGGCGGCCGTCGGAAGACGTCTTCTCCATTAATGGTTACCGTATCGTTCCATGTGGGAGTATCAGCTACCCAGGCATTTAGGGCCAGTACCTGCTGATCCATCAGGTCGTTGCTGCCCAGACTGAAGAATTTACTGAACTCAAACTCAACCGTAGACCAGTCTGGTCGGTCTTCACTACCCCAGTCGTAGGTATAGGTGAATGATGTCCGACTGCCACGGGTGGGCAAATGGCTTGAGTTACGGTTGTCATACTCCAGAGTCAGGCGAATGCCCGCAGACTCATCGGCTTCATGTTCCGGCTGGAACTCATCAAGTCGTTGACTCTTGTAATAGGGCTGCAACTCCAGAGAGGTGATTCCGGTCGTTAATGGATTCCAGTAGGTTCTGCTGCTTTCATAGCCTCTGGATTTTTTCGCCATGGCCGCAAGTGCACCATCCTTACCATCGCCAATTGGGAGGATGTACTGGAAATGAGCCTGATAGTGTTGCTCACGTCCTCCGGTACGGACTGAGTTATCGAGACTGGAATCATTACTCCCTGGTTTCTCATTCGGGTAGTCCGGGTTACCAGGCAGGAAATAATTGGTTTTAGCCAGACTGGATTCCAGAACACTGAAATCCATCTGCCAATGGTCAAGGCCCGGAACCATCACATTATAGAGACCCAGATAGCCCATTTTTGTGCCATTGCTTGACCCTATCACGGTTCCAAACAGTGTCATCTGAGGCTGTATCAGACCTTTTACAACACCCGCTCCACCAAAAGCCATTCCCCAGTCTTCGGAACTGAAAAGAAACGGTGCTCCAATGGCTTCCTTGTATAGAGGCTCAGATTTTGCTGAATCGTCGGCCGAAACAGCACAGTTGTTCAGTAAAGTGAGAAGCCCCAGGGTGAGTGTTCTTTTCGTTCCAATCATTCCGCAAAAAATTCCTGATATCCCTGAATGGGTATTCCTGATAATTGTTTGAATAACCAAGTTTATTTGTTGGTATGTCTTAGGCTCTGTTGACATAAGGTTGCAGGCTCAGTGGCTTGTATAGCCGTTTTCCACAAGGCGGACTGGTTGCAGGTGTAGTGGTGCTACATCAAAGCAGTCCAACGCAGCTGGAAGGCGGCTATACGAGCCACCCTCCGGGCTCAAACCAGAGCTCCCGTGACGTCGTTGCAAGAACTTGAAATACATTTGTATTCCTTCGTCCTTGCGCCTGGTCACGAATACTCTTGTTTGAGCTGAGTCAGCAACCTTATGTCAACAGAGCCTAAAGCTGTCATCCGCTAATGAGTGCTAAGAGTGATGGCTGATGTAATGGCTGTATTATCAATACTTGGAAGGATTTCTAAATACGGTATTGCCTCAGTTTACCCGGCCTTTAAAATGACCAGCTGATTTCAGGGGCATGATCATCATGAAGGTCACTATGAAAGGCCAGGCCGACACTAAACCCGCTCTTTTGGATCTTGAGAGTATCCGGCAGCAGTTCCCATTGCTTTCACGGGCAGTGCATGGCCATCCGCTGGTCTATCTGGACAATGCGGCAACGACACAGAAGCCGGTGTCAGTTATTGAGTCAGTAGACCGGTATTATCGAGAGCAGAATGCCAACGTGCATCGAGCAGCGCACTTCCTGAGCGCCTGTACGACCCATGTGTTTGAAGCAGCCAGAGAAACCACCCGCCATTTCATTAATGCCCGTTTTGCTGAAGAGATTATCTGGACCCGGGGGGCGACTGAGGCCATCAACCTGGTGGCCAACAGTTGGGGACGCAGCTTAAAGGCTGGCGATGAGATTATTTTGAGTCGCCTTGAGCATCATGCCAATATCGTTCCCTGGCAACTGCTGGCTGAAGTAACGGGGGCAACCATCAGGGTGGTCGAGCTGGATGATGCTGGCAATCTGGATACTCAACAGTTTCAGCAGTTGTTGTCGGATAAAACCAGGCTGGTGGCAATTGCTCATACATCGAATGCCATCGGTACCATTACGCCGGTTAAAGAGCTCATTGAGCTTGCCCATCATGCTGGAGCTCTGGTTCTGGTGGACGGCTCTCAGGCTGTAGCCCATCAGAAAGTCGATGTTCAGGCTTTGGGGGCGGACTTTTATGTTTTCTCCGGCCATAAGGTCTATGGCCCTACGGGAATAGGTGTTCTGTATGGGCGAAGGGAGCTATTAGAAAATATGCCTCCCTGGCAGGGTGGTGGTGAGATGATTGAGCGTGTCAGCTTTTCAGGTACTCGCTTTAATAGCCTGCCTTTCAAATTTGAGGCAGGAACGCCCAATATTGCTGGTGCTATTGGTTTAGGCAAAGCGCTGGAGTTTTTGGCAGGTATTGATTTTGCAGCCGTAAATGCTCATGAAAGTCAGCTACGTAAGCTGGTGGAAGAGGAGTTAATCCAGATAAACGGCATTTGTCTGATTGGTCTGGCAGAGCAGAAAGCCCCCGTCGTGTCGTTTATATCCAGTGAGCATCATAATCAGGATATCGGTCTGATACTTGATCAGCAGGGAATAGCCGTGAGAACCGGGCATCATTGTGCCATGCCCCTGATGGAGAGTCTGAACCTCAATGGGACGGTAAGAGCCTCTTTTGCCCTCTATAATACCATAGATGAGGCGAGAGTTTTTGTTGATGCCATGGAAAAGCTCCACCATTCGCCACTGTATAATGCTCACCCTGAAGCGAACAGTGATAAGGGTGATGAATCGGGCAGTACCCGGACCGTGATCACTGAAGCAACTGAGCTGCCAGAGATCTTTCGTCATCAGGCTCCGGATCTTGTCACGATAGCAGAGCGTTTGAATGGGCTTTCAGGCTGGCAGGAACGCTATCGTCAGATCATGCTGCTGGGCAAAGAGCTATCAGTGCTGTCGGGTGAATGGAAAAGCGATGACGCTCGACTTCATGGTTGCGAAAGCAGTGTCTGGCTGCATTACCACTACGATGATGAAACCATGCGCCTTTACTTTATCGCTGACTCCGATGCGAGAGTGATCCGAGGTCTGATCGCTATTGTTCTGGCCGTATTCTCAGGCAAAACACCGGAAGAAATTGAAGGGGAGGATATAGAAGACTGGTTTCGTGAGTTGGACCTGTTTAATCATTTGAGCCCATCCAGAGGAAATGGACTCAAAGCGATTGTCAGAGAAATTCAGGCGATTGCTCATCGTTATCGGTAGATCAAGCCTTGCTGAATTTTTCATGACAATTGTTCGTCACCTTCCAAGCTTAGAGTTACTGAGGCATAGAGGAATCGTTTTTTCTTTGCTCTGTGTCTCAGTGGAGAAAAACTACTTGGGCTTTTAAAACTAGACCACTTTAGATTCTGCAATATAGATAATGCATACAGATAATGTAATAAAAATAATTAGGTACGCGCAGAACACTTTAAAAAAAACAAGTCTATCTTTTTTTCCTCTTTCACTTAAAAGAGAAGTGTTAACCAAAAACATCGGGAAAAAAATGATAACAACCCGCTCTTGCCTTTGGAGTCTTCATAGAGTCTTTTCCATAAATAAACCAACCACAAAAACAAAATAAAACAAAGTAACCAGGCTATTCTTAAAAAAAATTCCAATTTCTAATCCCCCAGCAGCTTAAGACTAAAGCATCTCATTGAATGAAAAACGTGATGTAAATTCAGCTTGATGATCTGGACTCATTCCCACGCAGAGCACGGGAACGAGGAAGGCCTTTTTTTGAATGGTTATTAATCAGTCTTGGTCAACTTCTCAACAATTCGAGCAGCGGCAACAAAACCGAAGGTGGCGGTCACTGTGGTGGCCGCGCCAAAACCACTGGAGCAATCCATTTTCATTGAGCCTTCACCAGATGGTTTGGTCTGGCAGATAGTGCCATCAGCCTGTGGATAAACGGCCTGCTCTGTCGAAAACACACAGTCCACACCAAACTTTCGCTTGGTATTTTTGCTGAACCCATGACGGTCACGAAGCTGGTTGCGCACTTTTCTAGCCAGAGGGTCGTGCCAGGTTTTGGTCAGATCGGTGATCTGAATCTGCGTCGGATCCATCTGTCCGCCAGCACCGCCGGTGGTGATGATTTTGATTTTGCTGCGTTTACAGTGAGCGATCAGCGCCGCCTTAACTCGAAAGCTGTCGATGGCATCCAGCACATAATCAAACTCGCTGGTTATCAGTTCCTGAAGGTTATCTTCCGCAATAAAGTCTTCAATGGTCTGACATTCACACTCGGGGTTTATCTGAGCGATACGTTCGGCAATCACTTCAACTTTCGAGCGGCCAATAGTGTCCGTCAGAGCATGCAATTGACGATTGGTATTGGTGATACAAATGTCATCCAGGTCAATCAGTGTGATTTTACCCACCGCCGTTCTGGCCAGAGCTTCTGCTGCCCAGGAGCCAACACCACCGATACCTATGACGCAGACATGGGACTGTCGAAGTTTTTCAACGGCACTGGTGCCATATAAGCGGCGAATACCGCCGAATCGATCATTGAAGCTGTCACTGGGAGAGGAGGCTGCTGGCATGAAACGTATCTCATGAAAAATGGCGGCGATTATAATACTAGCTAACCACTCTTGGTAAATATCTGCGAACTTACCAGTTACTTTATTGGCTTTTCATGGTTCTCAGAAAGACCAGGAGCGACTTTCGCGTAAGGGATGTTCAGGTACATGCAATTGGAGTCGTGATGATGCGTTTCTACACGGTATTGTTGTGTTGTGGGGCAACTGATAAAGGCGCTTTCCTCAGCAAATAGCAACCAGCCAGACCACAGATTGAGCAGAAAACCAGATAAAGCGCAGGTGCAGAGTGGTTGCCAGTCATTTGAATCAATGCCATGGCTATAACCGGTGTTAAACCTCCAAAAGTGGCAAGACAGATGTTATAGGAAAGTGCGACACCGGAATAACGGATAGACACGGGGAATGTGGTGCTCAGGAGCAGTGGCCCGATCACAGCGACAGAGCCATAAGCGAGACCGCTTATCAGGATAGCGGTGAAAAGTGGTAACTGATTTACATAAATATGGAAGATGGCCAGTGATAGTGGAATAACCAACAGACAGAAGCATCTCATTAGTTTGATTGCATGATGTGTATGCAGATTTCTGTCTGCAAGCCCGCCTGTAAAAATGCACGTTGCAATCGACATCAATGTACCAGCAATACTGGCAGCAGTTACCGTACTGCTTTTATAGTGCAGAAGCTGGGTAAGATAGCTTTGGATAAACAGGAAGAGTAAAGACATGCAGCCAGTGGCGGGAATGATTAGTAATACTCCAGTAATAATTGATCTTTTGTGATGCTTCAGCAATTCCAGAGCAGGCACCTGTTGTTGCTGCTTTTCTCTGTTAAGCTTTAGAAAGAGAGCCGACTCATTAATGTGCTTTCTTATAAAATAACTGAAAATCCCTAGACCACCGCCAAGCCAGAAAGGGATTCTCCAGCCCCAGACTTTCATGGCATCACTCCCAAGAAGCTGGAGAAGTAAGCTATGGACGAAGCTCCCAAAGATAAAGCCACTTAACAAGCCGGAAATCAGCAGACCGAGAATCAGTCCCTGATATTTCTGGCTGCTCTCACTCAGAAAAGTAATGGCACCAGGGATTTCACCGCCAATAGAAAAACCCTGGGCCATTCTGAGGAGTGTCATCATAACAGGTGCCCAGATACCAATTTGTGCGTAGGTTGGCAGGCAACCCATTAGCGCTGTTGATACAGCCATAATCAGAACACTGACAGAGAACGTCTTTTTCCGGCCATACCGGTCACCAAAATGGCCAAAGACAAGTCCTCCCAAAGGGCGGGAGAAGTAACCAACCGAAAAAGTGGCAAACGTGGTTAATAAAGAGGTCAGTGGGTCGGTTCCCGGAAAGAACTGTTCGGCAAGGTATCCAGCCATCAGGGCAAAGACACTGAAATCATAGTATTCCAGCAAACCGCCAAGTGCTGTTATCCAGATAAGCTTCGAATTACTTTTATTAACCACGGCTCTGATCTGTAAGTTTGGAAACAGGCTAGTCCAGATGAAAAGACTCTTTACTCGTCTGTTCAGATTTTGCACTCTGCCTGCATGATTGTGACTTCAACAGATAGCAGGCGGTCAGACCACAGAAACCGCTAAAGGCGAGATAGTAGGAAGGGGAAATAAGGCTGTCGGTGGTTTTGATCAGGGTCATGGCGATAACCGGAGCCAGCCCACCGAAACTGGCCAATGCAATATTAAACGAAAGGGCAACACCAGAGTATCGAACGGATACAGGGAATGCGGTGCTGAGCAGCAAAACAGTCATAGTCATCACTGGACCAAAAAGCAGGCTGCTGAAAAGTGCAACGGTGTATGCTGATAACTGATAATCAGCATAGGCTTTGAAAATAGGTATAGCGCTAAGGATAATTAGCAGGCATACAGCTCTCAATAACCATACACGGTTTTCCTGCTTATGATATTGGTCAGCAATCCAACCGAAAAGTATGGCAAGACAGATGGACGCAATAATGCCTATGCATCCGGCGGTTGTTACTGTCTTTGCATCATAGTGGATAAGTTGAGTGAGATAACTCTGTGAAAACAGGAATAATAACGTCATGGTAACGATAGCTGGAGTTATAAGGAAAATACCGGCCAGAAGTGTTCTCTTATGGGATTTTATCAATGTTACGACAGGGATTTGCTGCCGCAGCTTTTTATTGTCCATCTCCAGAAAGAGTTTGGATTCATGAATGTGTTTCCTGATGAAGTAGCTGAAAATACCCAGAGATCCACCCAGCCAGAAAGGCAGCCTCCATCCCCAGTTCTGCATGCTTTGCTCATCCAGCCAGTAAGCCAGTAGGCTGTGAACAAGGTGTCCAAGTAACAAGCCACTGAGTATGCCAAATAACAACAGGCTGATTATCAGTCCCAGATGTTTCTGGTTGCTCTCACTTAACAAGGTAATAGCGCCTGGAATTTCCCCTCCAATCGAGAAACCCTGTAATAATCGAAGAAATATCAAAAGTATCGGAGCCCAGATGCCAATCTCTGCATGTGAAGGAAGGCAGCCTATCAGCGTGGTAGACAGTGCCATAATCAGAACCGTTACCGCAAAAGTACACTTCCGTCCGTAGCGGTCTCCCAGATGACCAAACAGTAGCCCGCCTAACGGTCGGGACAGGTATCCCACTGAAAAGGTGGCAAATGTTGTCAGTAGTGAGGTATGTGGATCTGTGCTTGGGAAAAAATTATTTGCCAGATATCCAGCCATCAGGGCAAAAATAATGAAATCATAATATTCCAGTAGCCCGCCAAGAGCGGTAATGCCCACAAGCCTGACTTCACTTTTATTCAGCACGTTCTTACCTGATGAATTAGGAAAAGAGAGAGTCTAGATGAGTTTGGAAAAACTGCGTAAGAGATTGGTTTTTTGTGCCTCTGTATTGAAATTCATGCATGTGGACTAAGAACTCCACCGTCGAATAGCCTCAGAATGAGTTCACCAACCTTTGATCCAATAAAAATAGTAACGGAAGGAAAACTCATGGCCTGGTATACCGGAGATGTGTTTTACGATACGGCATTGCTGGCAGGCTTTGCTTATGTACTGATGATTGTCCTTGCCTCAAAGTTCGGGCAGGCAGCCTACGGTCGTTTTGGTGGGCGGGCACCAGGTGTGAAGTTTGAGCCACGCCTTGGCTGGATTCTGATGGAGCTTCCTGCCCCGCTGGTATTTTTTATTGTGTTCTTTCAGGGGCAGAACAGTGATCAATTGGTCCCTATGATTTTCCTTGGCATCTGGATTATCCATTACAGTAACCGGGGCTTTATTAATCCACTGTTGATGCGTGTGCATAAAGGCAGTAAAGCATCATTCAATATATCCGTGGTGATTTTTGGCTGGATTGCTACCGCAGCTCACGGCTTCTTCAGCGCTGACTTTATTGCTAACCATGCAAAACATCTCACACCAGAGTGGCTGACAGATCCGAGGTTTATCGTTGGTATTATTATTTATGCCATTGGCTTTATGTTAAACGTGCACTCGGATGCTGTAGTTCGTAACTTGCGGTCCAAGATACCTAACCCTGATGAACCACGCTATAAAGTTCCCTATGGTGGTGGCTACCGTTTTGTTTCAAGCCCAAGTTATTTGGGAGAGATGCTATCATGGCTCGGTTTTGCCATCTTTACCTGGTCATTGGCGGGTGTGTTTATTCTTCTGGTAACCATGGCCAACCTGGTTCCCCGTGCACTGGCTACCCATCGCTGGTACAAAAAGCAGTTTGAAGATTATCCTCAGAATCGTAAGGCGCTTGTCCCTTATCTGATTTAGTCTGTTAATAAAAAAGCCAGACAGCTGTCTGGCTTTTTTATGTGGTAAGTTCAGCTTATTCGCTTAGCTATGGTTTTCTTTGGTTAGCTCGGCTATTTCTTTCAGGCGCTCCAGTACTTTCTGGTTGATGGAGCCTTTTGGATAACTGCCTTTGCTGTTCATGACACCCGGACGATGGCCTGTCAGTAGTTCAAGCGCCTCTTCAACATGAGAAACGGCATAAACATTAAACTTCTTGGCTTTTACCGCATCGACTACCTTGCTGTGCAGCATCAGGTTGCGAACGTTTGCCTGTGGGATAATCACACCCTGCTCACCGGTCAGGCCTCTGGCATTGCAGAGATCGAAGAAGCCTTCAATTTTCTCGTTAACACCACCAATAGCCTGAACTTCTCCGTGCTGGTTCATGGAACCAGTTACTGCATAGCATTGCTTGATCGGGGTATTGGTCAGAGCTGAGAGTAGGCAGCAGAGCTCTGCCATGGAGGCACTGTCACCATCGATATAGCCGTAGGACTGCTCCATCGCCAGACTGGCAGAAATCGCCAGTGGGAACTTCTGAGCATAGCGGCTGCCAAGATAACCGGTCAGGATCATGACCCCCTTGGAATGAATTGCCTGACCCAGGGCTACCTCACGCTCAATATCCACAATACCCTGACTACCGGGATACACTGCTGCGGTAATTCGGGCGGGAGAACCAAAGCAGGCATCTCCAACAGAGAGCACCGTTAAACCATTGATCTTGCCAATCTGTTCACCGTCAGTATCAATAAGGATACTGCCTTCCAGCATATCATCCAGAATCTGCTGACTGACCCGGCCTGTTCGCTCAGCCTTGGCATCCAGCGCCCGGTCAATATGATCGTGGTTGATTTTACGGCCATTACTGGTTCGTCGAATAAAGTCAGCCTCGGCCAGCAAATCGAAGAGCTCACCGATTTTTGCCGACAGCTGAGTCTGGTTTTCGGTCATTCGGGAGCTTTGTTCCACCATACGGGCAACTGCCGATGCTGAAAGTGGCGGGTAGTTTTCATCATCCGCACGATTTTTCAACAGCTGGGCGAAAGCCTGGACGGTTTCAGTGGAGCGTGGCAGCTGGTCATCAAAATCCACCAGTACTCGGAACATCTCGTGGAAGTCTGGATCAAGCTGCTGAAGGATGTAATAAATATCCCGCGATCCAACCAGAATCACCTTTACATTCAGTGGAATGATTTCCGGAGTAAGGGTAATGGTGTTCATCAAGCCCATCTCAGAGTATGGGGATTCAATTTTCAACTGCCGCTCTTTCAGAGCTCGTTTCAATGCTTCCCACACAAATGGCTCTTCCAGAAGCTTGTTGGCTTCCAGCAGAAGATAACCACCATTGGCCTGGTGCAGAGAGCCAGGGCAGATCTGACGGAAGTTGGTCACCAGGGCTCCCATTTCACTGGCGTATTCTATGCGACCAAAGAGGTTTTTGTAGTTGGGGTGAGACTCATAGATAACCGGTGCAGCCGCATCATTCTTATGGCCAACCACAAGATTGGGAGAGTAAAGTTCTTCAAGTGCAGAGCGTTTGCTGGCATCTTCTTTGGACTCCATTGCCCGCTCATCGGCCAGGTATTCAATCACCGTCCGGTGCAGGTGCTGTTTGACGGCTTCCAGATAATCCAGAATATTCTGCTCTTTGCTGTATTTTTTCAGCATAGGCTTCAGCAGCGGAGCCAGAGCCTGGTCAATGGTGTCCTGATTCAGGTCCTGCAGCTTTTCGTTGGATTCCCGCTTCCACTGTGGCAGTTCAACCAGTGACTCGTTCAGCCGTGTTTCCAGTTCACTGATATCGTTATTGAACTTTTCCCGCTTTTTATCCGGCAATTGAGCGAATTCGGTTTCATCCATCGCCTTGCCGCCAGACATGGGAGTGAAGCTTAATGCACCAGTATCCCGGTATAAGGCGATATCTCTTTTCAGGGCTTCCTGTTCAATCTGATCAATGGCCTGGTCATAGCGCTTGTTAAAGCTGCGCTCAATGGCACTCTTCTTTTGTTGGTAAGTGGGGTTTTCAAATGCAGCCGGAAAGGTCATCAGGAGCTTATCGATAAAACTCTCGAAGTCTTTCTGCAAATCACTACCCAGACCGGCGGGCAGCTTCAGGGCTTTTGGCTCACGTGGGTTATCAAAGTTATTGACATAGGCCCAGTCATCAGAGGAGCTCTGTCTTTTGGCTTCTGTCTCCAGGTATTTTCGGAGATAGGACATCCGGCCTGTGCCAGACTCGCCCATGACATAAATGTTATAACCTGAGCGGTGCATGGCGACACCAAACTGAATCGCACTGGTGGCACGCTCCTGACCCAGGATACCGACGTAATTTTCCAGTTCTTCTGTGGACTTGAAACCCAAATCCTTCACTGGTTGCTTAGCGATGAGCTGATTCGCTGTTAGTTTGAGTTTTTTCACAAGTCTTGCCATTTCCCGCAAAATGCTTACACCATGAGAGTTCAGTGAAGCAATGGTGGTCGAAGATCTTCTTTTACAGATTCTATAGTACTCTCATTAAAAAGGTTTGTCGGCCTTGAGACCAGTGTGTTGATCTGAGAATTGATAAATTGCATAGTGATTTTAGTGTTATCAGTGGCTACAGAGTTTTTTATGAACTTCTGGAAAAAATGGCTGTCTACAGCTCTTATAATTTTTGGAGCTAATCAAGGATTTGCTTCAATTGATGATGACCTTGATCGACTCATTTCCACATTGCCGCCTGGGCATATTCATTCCATTAAAGTCATTGAGGCTGAAACTGGAAAGGTGCTGTTTGACCGGAACAGTCGTTTCAATCTGCTACCCGCAAGCACGGTTAAGGCTATTACTGCCATCTCAGCTTATCGGGCGCTTGGGGAAAACTTCAGATACACAACGAACTTGTTGAGTAACAAGCCCTTGCCTGAGGGGACGGTATATTCAGGAGATCTGGTTTTAACCTTTTCAGGTGACCCATCACTCACCAGGGGGGATCTTTCTGAGCTGCTGGGAGAGCTTAATAATAAAGGTGTGAAGGTAATACGTGGCAACATCTGGCTTGATGGCTCTATATATAGTGGTTACCCAAGAGCCGGCGGAGCGAGCTGGGACGACCATAATATCTGCTTTGCTGCACCGGTCAGTGCCATGATACTTGATCGTAACTGCTTTTTTGGCTGGCTGGTGCCCTCTGGAAAAGAGGGGCAGCTGTCAAAGATGGTTTACGATGAACCACAATGGCTGCTTTCTATCGATAACCGAATAGAAATTCGAAAACCCCGGGAGCATGAGCCAAATGGTTGTGTTCAGGAGGTCTGGCCGTCATCGAAACATGAGTACCGCCTGGAAGGGTGCATTGCCCCTGATGCAAAACCAATGCGAATGGCATTTTCAGTGCGTGATCCGGAGCGGGCTGCAGCAAGGTTTGTTGAGTCTTATTTGAAGGCGAACAAAATCAAACTGGATGGCAAGATTCTGATGGAGAAACCGCAGGGTGATTTTACATGGCTTGTGGCCAGCCATCGTTCTGCACCCGTGCCCGACCTTTTGCAGCGAGTGCTGGAGAAGTCTGACAATCTATATGCTGACAGCCTGCTGAAAACTATAGGATCCTCCGTAAATGGTGATAAAGGGTCTTACTCTTCAGGCATAGAAGCAGTTCTGGCCATGTTAAGGGAAGAGGGAGTTGACCTGACCAGAGGCAGGTTGGTAGATGGTTCGGGTTTATCCCGATATAACATGCTCAGTGCAGATGACTTTACTGAAGTATTGCAGACAGGTTGGAAAAGTTGGGGGGAACATGCGCCCTGGCTGGCTTCACGGGATGACGAACGTCGCTGGCTAAAGACTGGTTACATGAGTGGAGTGAATAGTATGGTTGGGTACGCCTTTCCGGAAAATAGTTCACCTTTGATATTTGCTGTATTGCTGAATGGACTGAGACCTGTCCAGCCAGCAACGAATGAAGACACAAGAGCATTTCATCATGAAATCAGGCTGTTTCACCGGGCATTTCTTGAGCGGTTGACGGGTACACAATAAAGATGAAGCCGGTCTTTTGGTGGCCTGTCGTATATTGCTCTAAAAATTAAATGGTTAAGTATTGCCTTCATCCGTTTTCTCTTTATAATACACGGCTCTTCCAAGGACATTCCCAAAAGACTGTCAGTGATCAGCAGAATGAATATTCATCGCTGACCGGGAAGTGCGGTTTGAAGATAGGTTGTTTTGAAATGAATGAAAAACAATCGGTTGACAAATCAAACCGGCGCGGTAAGATGCGCCTCCGCTGACAAGGCCTTGTCTCTTAACGAAGAGTGGCAGCGTCGGCGAGTTGGAAAGCTTCTTTCTTCCACGGAAAAAGATCGCTTGACAACGAAAGCCGCCACGGTAAGATAGGCGGCCTTGCTGATCGGCACCAACTGCTGGTCAGGGTTGAGAATCTCCTGATTTCAACCAAGTTCTTTAACAAGATATCAGACAATTCGTGTGGGCGCTTGTGCGATTGCA
>NZ_LUKQ02000588.1 GCF_001647025.1 Endozoicomonas atrinae | reverse complement strand
AGGCCGACAAGGCTCGCTACACCAAAAAAAGGCTGACCGGCACTGAGCGCAAGAAAAAACGGAAGGCGCAACGGATCGCAAGACGGATTAACCGGAGGAAATAGCATGGATGCTGAACAGGAAATCAGAAATCTGAAGATGCGCCTCGATACCTTGGAACAGCAGTTTTATGACCTGACGTTTAGCCCGTCCGAGACCGATGCCATTACCACGAAAATTCTCGAACAGTGTGGGACACAGTTGGTCAGCAAGATATGGGCAGAAAGAAACAATCCAGAAAACATTGATGCCGCATACTGGATAAGTCATGCCTTTTACCATGCGTGGAAAAACAAGGATGACCAGAGTGAGCTTCAGTATCTCATCGGTATTGTGGGTAAAAGGCTCCGCATTGATTCAATGCCTTCCTACACCGCCATTCTCGACTGGATGAAAGCCTTTAATAATTTCAACAAAGGTGAAGTCAAACTGATCGGGAAAAGTGCAGCCATTAAGTTAGCCAAGGCGGGTGCGAGCAAGGAGTTGAAAAAGTACGTCTTAATGGCTGCACAAAATAACGATGCTTTTTCCATTCCCAAGATCGTCGAGCTCATTAACCGGGAAAAGGAGAAGGGAGGCAATCATGCAAATCCCTGAGCCTACCCAAACCACCATCAAAGCCATTGTCGAGCATTATGAGGACAACCAAGGTGACGCCTTCCGGCCTCACCTCGGCGGCTCCCTCATTGGTCGGCCTTGCGACCGGGAACTCTGGTATAGCTTCCGCTGGTGTACGGATACGAAGCATAGCGGCCAGTTATTGAGATTGTTTCAAACCGGGCACCTCGCAGAGGAACGGTTTATTGCTGACCTCCGCAGTATCGGTATCAAAGTTTTCGAGACTGATCCCGCTACTGGCAAGCAATTTCGGGTAACGGCCTGCCGTGGTCATTTCGGCGGTTCTTTTGATGGTGTAGGCCTCGGCTTTATCGAGGCTCCGAAAACCTGGCATCTCATTGAGATGAAAACCCACAACGAGAAGTCCTTTAAAACCTTAACCAGCAAAGGGGTGAAAGAGGCAAAACCTGAACACTATATCCAGATGCAGAGCTATATGTACTTGGCAGAGCCAAAGCTGACGAGAGCCTTTTACATTGCGGTCAATAAAAACACGGATGAACTCTACGGTGAGCGGATACGCCTCGATCCCG
>NZ_LUKQ02000587.1 GCF_001647025.1 Endozoicomonas atrinae | reverse complement strand
GTTGGCGACAGTGCCGAGCAAGCCGGAGCGCAACAGGCCGAAGCGCTGACCGATGCCTCCACTATTGCCGGAGTTATGGCCGGTCATTACAACACTCTGGCCGAAGAACTACAGGGCATGAGTGGTGCGGCGCACGATGCCTTTGTGGCGATGAATGGCGTAGGCAACGTCAACACCGAGCAGGCGATCAGCAGCATTGCCGAACTAAAAAGTCAGCTCGAAGAAACGAGAGAAGAACTCAACAAGCTACAGCACTCTTATACCTTCGATGTAACCGGCATAAGTAGCTGGATGAATGAGACTGCGAAAAATGCTGCCTATGTCAAAAGCCAATACTTGGAGCAGAAGATCGCTCTCGAAGAACTGTTAGAGAGTTATGAGCAGGGTGACTATATCGCCAGACGCTTTCTCCGTCAGGGCGAGCGAGCCGCTGATACGATGAACCTCCTGAACAATCAGGATTTAGACCGCCTCAACAATGCCATTCGCTCGGCAGAGCAAAACATGGCCAGCCTTGGGGAGAGTTCTCGTAATACTCTGAACAGCCTGCAAGATGAACTGGATGAATTGCAGGGCAGGCAATCGGATATTGTGCAACGGCGCTATCAAACGCAGCGTGACGATCTGAAGGCACAGCAGGCCGAGGCCGTTGCTAAAGGGGATCAGGAGGCGATCAAGAATATCACCTCTGCCCTGCGGATCAGTGAGCAGATTTACAACGAACGTATCCGTCAGGCCAACAATGAAAAAGCCCAAACCCTCCAAGAGAGCCAAGTGAGCACGTCGGCACCAACCACCCGAACCACACAACCGGCTCCGCAAAAAATTATCCGGCTCGAATACCCCGGCGGTGCGGTCAATGTCGGCATTGACTCAACGGATGAAACCAAACTGCTGGAAGCCCTGAAAAACGCAGGCATGAGGACACTTTAAAAAGGGCAGCCTTGAGAGAAAGGATAGCGCTATGCAACTGGACACCATTACCCTCCCGGACGATCTTCTCTGGATCAATGAGTTTGAATGGAACCCCGTCGAGCAAACCACCGAGCGAAGCCTGACCGGTGCTTTGCTGGTTCAGGAAGGGCAACTAACCCACGGAAGGCCAATCGAGCTATCTGGCAATGGCGAGGCCGGTTGGGTATCCCGGCTGACGGTCAAGAACCTGTTTGCTCTCTCCAAAGCGGCCAATAAAACAATGAC
>NZ_LUKQ02000586.1 GCF_001647025.1 Endozoicomonas atrinae | reverse complement strand
ACCATTCGCACCGGAGTTAAACAGCTCAGAAAGGCTATGGGAGTGGATGCGGGAGCATGACTTATCAAACAAAGCATTTTCAGGTTATGAAAATATTGTAGATTGTTGCTGTGAAGCTTGGAATAACCTTTGCAGCGAAGCTGGTCGACTGTTCAGTCTGTGCTCCCGTGATTGGGCAGTTATACAGTAGTTAGAAAATTCAATTGGTATGAAGACAGGATATAGACGGCCATCAGTGGTAGCCAATACTTCAGAGCCCGCTGATAACACGTTTTAACAGGTAGATATTCATCCCTCAGTACGGAGGCCAGATAGAGAATCAAAGCACCCTGGTAGACAGGCATCATTAATAGGCCTGCTCCAGAAGCCAGCCATAAAATGGAATCATCGCCCTCCTGATAAATGGCGTCACAGATACCATAGAATATTTCCAGGGGAATAATAACCGGTAGTACCACAGCGCAGATACTGCGAAAATTAGTTTTGAAGAAAAAGAGTGACTCTTTCAATACGTCGTTAAATAGTTTCATCATTGTTATTCAGTTGAATCATTGTTTTATGCCTGTCCTTAGGCTCTTTAATGCATCATACCGGTGAGACGAGGCCAACTCACCTGTTAAATGGATTATGGTTACCAGACATATTCCAGTGGCTGGTGGGGCTCCGCCGGGAGTTCAACGCGAATGCTGTCTTCTGGCATAACCTTTCCGCTAGCAACAACAATGCCCATAACACCGGTTTTACGGATCACCTTGCCGTCCTCGTCTCGATCAATCACGGCCTTAAGCAGGCCTTTCTGAAAATGATCTATCTGCACACAGGGGTTACGCAAAGCGGTCAGCTCAATAACGACGCTATTTCCAATCAACAGGCGGGTGCCAGTGGGCAGGCCGAGCAGATTGATGCCGCGGGTATTGATATTCTCACCCAGTTCTCCAGCCTTCACGGTAAAGCCTTTTTCCAGTAACTCATCAAACAGCTCGGTCTGAATCATACCAATTGAATTTTCTAACTACTGTATAACTGCCCAATCACGGGAGCACAGACTGAACAGTCGACCAGCTTCGCTGCAAAGGTTATTCCAAGCTTCACAGCAACAATCTACAATATTTTCATAACCTGAAAATGCTTTGTTTGATAAGTCATGCTCCCGCATCCACTCCCATAGCCTTTCTGAGCTGTTTAACTCCGGTGCGAATGGT
>NZ_LUKQ02000585.1 GCF_001647025.1 Endozoicomonas atrinae | reverse complement strand
TGCCGCCTGCAATGAGGTCGGTAATGGCGTTGACCCTTGATACTTTGTCTTTGTTGCCTGGGTTTCTCGGGATGATCGCCATGCCAGAGGTACGACGCAGTTCTTGGATGAGTGACTGACCGGAGGCTTTGTCCTCGATGTGGATGCCTCGGAGTCCCTTGCCTCGCCAGAAGGTGTTGAGAGAGATGAGGCGCTGCTTGAGTTCGGGGAACTCCCAGCGGCCACGCACGAGGTCGAGAACGTGGATGTCGCCACCTGGGGTGAGTGCGCCGACGATCATGACGGAGAAGTCGTTTATTTCTTTGGCTTTGAAGGCGGTGTCGGCGGCGATGATGATGGAGAGGTACTCTTCCTCGGGCTTGTCGTAGTAACGCCACCACTCTTCTTTGAGTAAGTTGCCGCCCTGGACGTAGGGATTCTGCTGGTAGAGCGCCTCGAAGTCCCGTGGGTTCAGTTCTTTCTGGCCGTGGAGGTAGTCGAGTGGGAACCGTTCTGGCCAGAGGGGTTGTTCGATGCCGTCGGCGTCGGTGGTGATCGCCTGAAAGTTGAGGTGTACCCACTCGTCACGGCCCCACTCTTTTGTCTGCATGAGCTTTCCGGCCAGATCGCCAGGGTGCCATCTTGTGAGGATGACGATGGTGATCGGGAGCTGGCCGTCGCGGTCGGGTTGACGACGTGAAGCCAGGGAACTGACGTAGTAGTCCCAGACTTTGTTTCTCATGGTCTGGGATTCGGCTTCTTCTCTTGATTTGATCGGGTCGTCGATGATCAGGAGATTGGCCGGACGACCGGTGGTGGTACCGCCGAGGCCGACGCCGAAGTACTTGCCACCGTTGGTGGTACCCCAGACGTCGGCGGCTCTTGATTCTTTTGATAGCTGAAAGCTGGGGAAACCCTGTTTGACCATGGGGTCGTTGACCGCTTCGCGTACTTTGCGCCCGAAGCCGGTGGCCAGTTCGCTGTTGTAGGAACAGGACATGGTGAACCGGTTGTCTTTGCGGAGCATGAAGTAGGCGGGGAACTCTTCGGTGGCGAACGTACTCTTGCCGTGACGGGGCGGCATGGTGATCAGGAGGTTGCGTGTGGGTTTTGCCTCGGTTCTGGGTGCCTTGCCGTGGACGTGTACGTCGATGAAGTCGGATTTGAGTTGACCTTTCTCGGCCAGATCAAGGGCAAGGATGATGAGCTTCTGGAAGTTTGTTA
>NZ_LUKQ02000584.1 GCF_001647025.1 Endozoicomonas atrinae | reverse complement strand
CGTACCTGAAAGGGCGTAAGGATATTGTTGCAGACCGTGGCGTAGGTGGCGGCCACAATTTTTCCCTGGTGGGTGATCAGCCGCTGCTGGTCTACCTGTGGGGGCTGTATATGGCCACACTGATTCTATGCCCGCTGTTGTTCGGTTCCCACTTTGGCTGGTGGAGCGTAGATTTTACCCTGACGTCATTACTGTTCCCGTTGAGCTTCTGCTTTCTTAATCCGGTTTCGGAGTTATTGATATGAGCACACCCTATGCATGAAAGTTCTCTAGGCAGGCATAGGCAGTGTGCTCAGCCCTGAAGAATCCAAGAATCTTTTGCCGCTGCCTCTGCAGTGACTTTAGCCCTGAGCTAACCGCCCCCAAAAACTGTTCCCTGGTTTTCAACGCCATTCGCCCAATATGGCCAGACTTCAGAACACTCCAGACAAGCTCAACCGGGTTCAGCTCCGGAGAATAAGGCGGCAAAAGATGAATCTCCAGAAGCCGCGTTTCTCCTGCAAGGTATTTCATGACCTTTTTGGCCTTATGCGCTGAGTGTCCGTCAGTCACAATCATCACCGGGCAGTCATGAGAGTTGACGATCTGCTTCAGGAATTTGATAAATACATCCGCATTGAAACGGCCAATGATTGTCATATAGCGCATCTGGCCTGTACCGCTAACGGCAGCAATCATATTAATGCCAAAACGCGCTCCGGTTTTGGTGACCGTCGGGGTTATGCCTCGTCGACTCCAGGTTGTACCACTGTGATAATCCGAGCGTATGCTGGCTTCATCGATAAAGTAGATAATGGCACCACTCTCTTCAGTCAGCTTGCGCAGTGCGGGATAACGAGTATCCAGATACTCTCGCACTTTTTTTTTCATCCTGCTGCCAGGCCTTTCGTACAGGGCGCTGGGGAGTCAGGCCAATTCTTCTGAGCATTTTGCTGACAGCTGCGGGATGCATGGTGATATCGAACTCGGTCTTGATCACTGCAGCCACAATATCTCTGGTCCAAAGGGCTTTATAAAAACCGTAAGCGGTTGGCTCGTTGGTGAGAATAATTTTAACCAGAGAGTCTTGTTGTTCAGGTGTAATACCAATCGCATTTTCTAAATCCTTAAGCTGCCGCCAACTATGCTTAGGCATCATTACCATGCATTATCTAGAACAGATGTCTCGTCGACCACAGCTACCCGAAGGTTTTAATGATGTTGATTTTC
>NZ_LUKQ02000583.1 GCF_001647025.1 Endozoicomonas atrinae | reverse complement strand
ATCAGCATCTTTCTTGCTGATGAACTTGACCTGAATGTCCTTAGCCTTGCCCATTAAACACCTCAGCGACTCTGGCCAGACCGTTGCCATTGCCGTTCTCATTGCCGGTTTCACCAAACGGCCCTAATTCTTTGGCCTTGGCGATAGCCGCCATAACGGTTTCGTATTGCTCATCAGTGAGGGTAAACGTGCACTGCCGCAAGGTGTCTTTTTCCCCGGAGGCCAGCTCTGGCGGAGGGACTTCATCAGCGTCAAAACTGATAACCAGGTTATTCATTTCTTCGTCTGAAAAACCGAGGATATTCAGGTCGAAGTCTTCAGCCTGAAGAGCCTCGACTTCCAGAGCCAGAGTTTCCATATTCCAGCTGGACGTAAGAGATAGCTGATTGTCAGTAATAACGTAGGCTTTTTTCTGCGCTTCGGATAACCCCGCCAGAATAATGCAGGGCACTTTATCCATGCCGAGCTTTTTAGCCGCCATTAACCGGCCATGGCCTGCTATCACGCCGTTTTCTTCGTCAATGAGAACGGGATTGGTAAAACCGAACTCTTTGATCGATGAGCAGATTTGCAGCACCTGGTCATCACTGTGAATACGAGAGTTGTTGATGTAGGGGATCAGGTCAGCAACTTTGCGATCCACCATCTTGTATTTTTTAGCTGCCATTCCTTAGCGCCTGATTTTATCTGCCACTTTCTCAATTCCACGGCTGGCAATGTAGCCGCCGATACCCAGCTGGACGATGGAGAACAGTTTTAGCTCCACGGCCTCGGATAAGTCAGGAGCCGACCACCCGAGCCACCTTGCCACGATTAGCCCGGTAAAGATCAACATGACAATCGGTCGCCATGATCTCTGCAGCCAACTGTCACCTTGAGCCTCTGCCTTGATGACCCCGGCACGTTCTGCCAGTTCATCCAACTCCCCTTTGACTGCCATGTTCACCAGAGACTTTTTTGCCTCTGCCGCCTTATCCGGGTCAGGGATAATTTTCTCGATGATCTTTCCGAGGACGGGGATTGCTGCTGCCCAACTCATCGGTTCGCCATCCAGTCTTCAACGATGAAATTAGGGCAGGTCTTGTATGGTGTGAAAAAGTAGTGACCGACCACCATGGCCTGTGGATAACGAAGCTCCAGGGTTTCTACCAGCATTTCCAGCATGAGCCATTGTGCCGAGGTGTAGTTGTCCTCAGGATTGCCATTCTCATCGATGCCACCGATCAGACAGATACCCACGGACT
>NZ_LUKQ02000582.1 GCF_001647025.1 Endozoicomonas atrinae | reverse complement strand
ATCAGCATCTTTCTTGCTGATGAACTTGACCTGAATGTCCTTAGCCTTGCCCATTAAACACCTCAGCGACTCTGGCCAGACCGTTGCCATTGCCGTTCTCATTGCCGGTTTCACCAAACGGCCCTAACTCCTTGGCCTTGGCGATAGACGCCATAACGGTTTCGTATTGCTCATCAGTGAGGGTAAACGTGCACTGCCGCAGGGTGTCTTTTTCCCCGGAGGCCAGCTCGGGAGGAGGAACTTCATCAGCGTCAAAACTGATAACCAGGTTATTCATTTCTTCGTCTGAAAAACCGAGGATATTCAGGTCGAAGTCTTCAGCCTGAAGAGCTTCGACTTCCAGAGCCAGAGTTTCCATATTCCAGCTTGACGTAAGAGATAGCTGATTGTCAGTAATAACGTAGGCTTTTTTCTGCGCTTCGGATAACCCCGCCAGAATAATGCAGGGCACCTTATCCATGCCGAGCTTTTTAGCCGCCATTATCCGGCCATGGCCTGCTATCACGCCGTTTTCTTCATCAATGAGAACGGGATTGGTAAAACCGAACTCTTTGATCGATGAACAGATTTGCAGCACCTGGTCATCACTGTGAATACGAGAGTTGTTGATGTAGGGGATCAGGTCAGCGACTTTGCGATCCACCATCTTGTATTTTTTAGCTGCCATTCCTTAGCGCCTGATTTTATCTGCCACTTTCTCAATTCCACGGCTGGCAATGTAACCGCCGATACCCAGCTGGACGATGGAGAACAGTTTCAGCTCCACGGCCTCGGATAAGTCAGGAGCCGACCACCCGAGCCACCTTGCCACGATTAGCCCGGTAAAGATCAACATGACAATCGGCCGCCATGATCTCTGCAGCCAACTGTCGCCCTGAGCCTCTGCCTTGATGACCCCGGCACGCTCGGCCAGTTCATCCAACTCCCCTTTGACCGCCATGTTCACCAGAGACTTTTTTGCCTCTGCCGCCTTATCCGGGTCAGGGATAATTCTCTCGATGATCTTTCCGAGGACGGGGATTGCTGCTGCCCAACTCATCGGTTCGCCATCCAGTCTTCAACGATGAAATTAGGGCAGGTCTTGTATGGTGTGAAAAAGTAGTGACCGACCACCATTGCCTGTGGATAACGAAGCTCCAGGGTTTCTACCAGCATTTCCAGCATGAGCCATTGTGCCGAGGTGTAGTTGTCCTCAGGATTGCCATTCTCATCGATGCCACCGATCAGACAGATACCCACGGACT
>NZ_LUKQ02000581.1 GCF_001647025.1 Endozoicomonas atrinae | reverse complement strand
GACCACTGATCCATGCTTTGGTGTTGTCAGTGAGCGCTAACAACACGGGTACCAGAAGGTCGGTACGGAACACATAGTTCTCGTCCACTTCTGGCACGTCACGATGGGCACCGCTCCACTCGAAGACAGGGATGTCGAAGTCGAGGGCTTTGACCTTGCGTTGACCTGGACGGAAGACCTCGTTGGCATTTGTCCATGCCACGTTCTTGAGATCGGGCAAGCCCTTGGGCATGGTGATCGGTGCGCTCAGGTGCTTGGGCTTGCGTCTCAGCTCGGCTTCGAGTTCCTGATTGCGCTTCTGTGCCTGCAAGCCACCGTTGATGGCACTCTCGATGCGCTCGACGCTGACCTCGTTGTTGGTCACTTGCTTGAGAACGGAGTCAAGCAGTTCGCGGTCTTTCTGCTCGGTTGAGATCGTCCATGTGTCCATGTTGCTGTCCTTTTTGATTGGTTGTTTTCGAACGGGTGGTTTCTTGGTGTTGCCTCCGAGGGCGTCCCATGTGTCTTCGACGTATATCCAGTTGGCGTTGTAACCGAAGTGGTAACGACGGACACTGCCGACGGGAGCGTCAAGGTCTGCACCTCTGGCGAACTCTTCTGGCTCGGTGATGGCGAGAATAAACTCGCTCACGAAGTCGTCGACGGCCTCGAAGTTGGACTGCTTGTGATACTCGATCACTCGGTCAACCATGTAAGCCATGACCTGCACGGAGCAGCGGTCACGGTACTCTGACCATGTGGGTCGAAGGTTGTACTGGTCTTGGCCAGAACCGATGAGCGGTGAACGCTCGCCGATTTTCTGCCAGTTGCACTTCTTGAGGTAGTTGCCGACGGTCTGCTTGAACAGCTTGCGAAGCTGGGCACGACGCTCGTTACCGTTGGTGTTTTGAACGGCTTCCCTGAGTTTGTCTGTTGTAGTTGTCATGATGTATCTCCATTGGTTGTTGTTTTCCGACACACAACAACGTCCTGCTATCCATTAAACAGATTTTTGCAGTAGTAGAATTGTGTCGGGGTAGGATTTCCCCTAAATACTTGGGCGGGTGTGCGGGTTATGAGTACGTTGGTTGTTCTGGCAGGTTGTCTTCGAGGAACTTGCGAAGGTAACGCTGCATGGGTTTGGGATAGTCAGACAGCAGGTGCTTGTCGGCCACGTCGAGGGCTTTGGACTTGTCGTAGTCGTACTCGCCCAGGTATTCCACGAAGTCGAACTCGCTGCCGTCGATGGTGACACGGAAGAACAACGG
>NZ_LUKQ02000580.1 GCF_001647025.1 Endozoicomonas atrinae | reverse complement strand
GCGTCATTCGTAAGGCGATCAAGAACCGGAAGATTTTTCGGACTGATGAGTCAGTCATGAAGGTAATCTATCTGGCCATGGAAAAAGCTTCCGAGAAATGGACCATGCCGATCAGGAACTGGAAAGCAGCCATGAACCGGTTTGAAATTATGTTTCCTGACCGGTTCAAGGAGTAATAGTTTTGGTGGCGTTTACACAGAATTATTTACAGGCTCCCAAAGACTGTATATCCCCAAAGTCATTGCCTTTCCTGTTGAAATCTATGGTGAGTTTGGACAAGTCCCACTACGGCTAATCACCCCACCAGCTCTGAATCGTTTTTTTGAGCGTTATTCCGATAAAAAGGGAGCCGTAAGTCACGTTAGAAAACTGATTTCAGGTGCCTGGAGCTGGGGACGAAATCATCTGGAAGGCATTCCGGAGAATCCCGCCAAAGAGCTGGAAGCATTACCCAAAGCAAATCGCCAGGATGTTTATGTGAGTGATGAAGATTATAGCTGTGTTTACTACCTGGCCACCCCATACTGGAAAGCAATGATGGAATTCGCTTACATCTGCCGGGCCAGAAGAACAGAGTTGGTCAATATGAAGCGAGACCAATTATTAGAACAAGGAGTTCAGCTGAAGCGAGCAAAAGGCTCACTGGATGAGATTACCCTTTGGACACCTCGCCTGAAAAAAGCACTGGCCACACTTGACGAATACAATCAAGGCGAGAAGTTTGACTATGTCTTTGGAGCTCCCAATGTCAAACCGGGAAAGGGCATCCAGATGGAACCCGGAAAGAAGATGCTCAAAAATACACTGGATACCCAGTGGCAAAATCTGATTAATAGAGCATTGACTGAAAAGCTGATCGAAGAAAAATGGCACTTCCATGACCTGAAAGCAAAGGGGGTTTCGGATCATGAAGGACTGGTATCTGGGCACAAAACTCTGGAAGCCAAGAAGGTTTACATTCGAAAGACGCAGGAGGTAAAAGGGACGAGATGAAGAAAACAAAGGTACAAAAAAAGGCCTTCACAGGCCTTTTTATTAAGCGACAATTGCCAAGCAACGGTCGCGAACCTAAATACAATAAAGAAACCATTATTTTGGCCTCTTTTTTTTGGGATTTTTTTTGGCAATACTCCGGACACTATTATGCAGCGATAGCACCATAGCTACTTAGCTCCTCATAAGTATTCATGACTTTTTCGTCATTCATTGCCAAGCCTAACTTCTCAAAAACTCTGTGCATCAGGTTCTGAT
>NZ_LUKQ02000579.1 GCF_001647025.1 Endozoicomonas atrinae | reverse complement strand
ACCATTCGCACCGGAGTTAAACAGCTCAGAAAGGCTATGGGAGTGGATGCGGGAGCATGACTTATCAAACAAAGCATTTTCAGGTTATGAAAATATTGTAGATTGTTGCTGTGAAGCTTGGAATAACCTTTGCAGCGAAGCTGGTCGACTGTTCAGTCTGTGCTCCCGTGATTGGGCAGTTATACAGTAGTTAGAAAATTCAATTGGTATTACCAGGATTCCCGTCGACTGTTAAAGAAATGGCACAAACGCAACCGACTTTTGTACGCCATTACTCCCAGGTTTGCACCAACGTCGTCACCAGAGCAGCTTGAAAAGGCCATGGCTCTGCGCGAAGAGTTTCCTGATGCCTACGTACAGACGCATTTATCCGAGAATCTCAATGAAATTGAGTGGGTGAAATCGCTGTATCCGGAACACGACAGCTATTTGGATGTGTATAACCACTACCGTCTGACTGGCGAGCGTTCCGTTTATGCCCACTGTATTCATCTGACCGACAAAGAGTGGCAGGTGATGGAAGAAACCGGCTCATCCGTTGCCTTCTGTCCAACGTCAAACATGTACCTTGGCAGTGGTCTTTTTAAGTATCGCCGGGCTGCGGATAATGGTGTCCGTGTTGGTATGGCAACGGATGTGGGAGCTGGTACTTCATTCAATATGTTTGAAACGCTGAACGAAGCTTACAAGGTTGTTCAGATGCAGAAAGAAAAGCTGCCTGCTATTGAAGGTTTTTATCGAGCCACTCTGGGTGGGGCGCATGCACTCTATCTGGATGACAGCATTGGTAATTTTGATATCGGTAAAGAGGCGGACTTTGTTGTTCTGGATCCGGTTGCTACGCAGGTTCAGCAATTGCGCTGGGATAATTCCAAAGCACTGGATGAGAAACTGTTTGTTTTGATGACGCTGGGAGATGATCGGAATATCTATCGCACTTATGTAGATGGACGTCTGGTTTATTCAAGCACCCGGTAAATAGATATTCAGGTAACCATAGAGATCACGAAGATCACAGAGGAAATAAAGGATTTTTTGTGGCTATTAATTGAGGTTTACTGAAAACGATGTGCTGCATTGATGATGCGTAGAGATAAGCATGAGAAAGACGTCTTTGTGCTCTTTGCAGGGCTTACGCACGAGTATTCTCATTTGCATTTAGCGATTAACTTTAGCCAAGTTCTATTTCCACCGGATTACAGATATAGTCGCTGATTTTTGATCTCTAAATGCTTAAGCCTGCCCCTCTCATC
>NZ_LUKQ02000058.1 GCF_001647025.1 Endozoicomonas atrinae | reverse complement strand
AGAGTCAGCTTAGTAAAATATTTAACTTTCTGGAACTATCAGACTTGCAGACCACCCCAAAAAGCTATACTTAACGACAGGTCATTTTGGACTGGTGTTTTGAGGACTTTTTACGCCGGTGATGACACGATAGGAGTTTTAGATTGAGGATAAACTGGATGACGTATCCCCATTTCATTAGCAATCTCTATTGAATCTTCACGAGGCAGGAGAGGGTATTGCTCATAGATCGCAATAACAGCAGGGTTATATTCAAGCATCAGATAGATATGATATTCAATATCTGAAAGAAAGTGGTGGGTGTGGTGTGTTTTTATTCCTTTGACTTTTCTTGATCTTCCTAGAGAGGGAACCTCCCTCACCTCAAGCCATGGCTTGTATATTCCGTCTTTCTGCAGCTTCAACCACAGTTTGCACCATCTCTCAACGTCCTTCTCGGTAACCTTACTTCTCTTGGTTTGCATGTCTACCTCACTGTCAACCACAGGCTTGACCGGACAGTGAGTAAAGATAGTACAGATCTAAGATTTGTCGACAATTTAAATTCAGTGTCGACATTTCTGCACCTGTGTCGACACTTTTAATACATTTCTACAGAGGTTCATTAAACAACGGAACCCAGTTGGAAGATTGGCAGGTACATCGCAACAATCAGGCCGCCAACAAGCACACCCAGCACCGACATGATGATCGGTTCCATAAGGCTGGTCAGGCCGTCAACCATATTATCCACTTCTTCTTCATAAAAGGTGGCGACTTTATCAAGCATCTCATCCAGAGAACCTGATTCCTCACCAATAGATACCATCTGTATAGCCATGGCCGGGAATATACCTGAGCTTTTCATGGCGAACTGCAGCTGCTGACCGGTGGATACATCTTCTTTTATTTTCCTTGCAGCATTGGCATAAACCACATTACCTGCAGCTCCGGCTACTGAGTCGAGAGCGTCGACCAGGGGAACCCCTGCGGCAAAGGTTGTTGACAGAGTTCGGCCAAAGCGGGCAACGGCGGATTTATCCAGAATCTCACCAATAATTGGCAACTTCAGTACAAAGCGGTCCAGAGTATCTCTGGCAGCCTTGGATGACTTCAGTGTCCGTTTTATCAGGAAGCCGCCAATGACCAGGACTCCCAGGACAATATGCCAGTAATTCTGGACAACCTCTGAAATGTTGATGACAACCTGTGTAAAAGCGGGTAGCTCAGCACCAAAGCCCTGAAACACCTCTTCAAATTGAGGCACTACCTTTACCAGAAGGATGACGGTAACGATGATCGCAATACAGACTACGGCGATAGGATAGTTCATCGCCTTCTTGATTTTTGCCTTAAGGGCCTCGGTTTTTTCTTTATAGGTAGCGATTCGATCCAGCAGTGTCTCAAGTGCTCCAGACTGCTCACCAGAGGCAACGAGATTGCAGTACAGGTCGTCAAAATAATCTGGATGTTGTCTGAGAGAGTCAGCAAACGTACTGCCCGAAGCCACTTCATTCTTGATCTTGCCAACCAGATCCCGCATGGACTCTTTTTCGATACCGCCGGCGGTAATATCAAAAGCCTGAAGCAGCGGTACCCCTGCCCTCATCATGGTTGCCATCTGGCGGGTGAAAAGGGCGATATCCATGGGTTTGATCTTACCGCCACCACCAAGCCCGAGAGAAGGGCCTTTTTTGGAAACTTTGGTAGCCAGGATGCCCTGCTTTCTCAGCTCAGCCTTGACCAGCGCAGCACTGGCGCTCTGCATTTCCCCTTTCGTCTTTTTGCCGGCTTTATCTTTACCCTGCCAGACAAATGTGACTATTTTGGTTGGTTTTGCGGCCATTGTTCGCGCGATCCATAGCTGTTCTGCTTGATGAGCAGATTATAAGTTTACTTTCACCAAGTTTATATCAGAGCGATCACAAAAACAGATAATCCTCTGAAATTGAGAACTGATTACTGTTTGTTTCGGTCAAATGGGGTCGGTCATTAATACGCAGTGTGTTTTTAATTGAAAACTTCGGTTCGTTTGAAGCCGTCCACATTGATGGCTGTCAGGCTTTTACCCCAGACGCAGCCCGTATCTATGGCGTGGATATTATCATGACCGCTGACCCCATCAAGAGCTGCCCAGTGACCAAAAATGATCTGCTCCTGATAGCATGGACTCTCCGAAAAGCTGAACCAGGGAGCATATCCATTTTTCGGGGTGGACCCTTTGCTCTCCAGATCCAGCATCCCATGGGCATTGCAGAATCGCATCTGGGTAAAGTAGGCGGCGGTAAGTCGTAGCCTTTTTTTCAGCTTAAGCTCACCATCCCATGGCTGAGGTTTAGTGTTTTTGAAAATCTTTTTGAGCCATTTGACATAGTCTTCAGACTGCAGGGCCTGCTCCAGCTCCCGGGCCTGCTCAATAGCCTGATCAACAGTCCAGATGGGAGGAATGCCTGCATGAACCATGGTGATCTTTCGTTGAACGTCATTGTGTAGCATTGGACGAAAGCGTAACCACTGTAGAAGCTCATCGGCATCAGGCGCTTCCAATACTTCCGTCAGGGTGTCTTTGCCTTTCTGCTTGCGAATACCACAAGCCACGGCCAGAAGGTGAAGATCGTGATTCCCGAGAACGGCTATACAGCTATTACCAAGACTTTTCAGGTATCGCAGAGTTTCCAGAGATTTTGGACCGCGATTGACCATATCACCCGCAACCCAGAGGACATCGTGGTCAGGGTCAAACTTTAGTTCATCCAACAGGTGACGCAGAGGGTCATAACAACCCTGGATGTCCCCGACTGCATAAGTGGCCATTCGCTGTTCCTGAGAGATCCCTGTTAACGTTATCTATCGATCAAATAGTCGGCAATTCGAACAAAATCGGCAAGGGTTAGTACTTCTGGCCGAGCTGCAGGGTCAATAGCCAGTGTTTCAAGCTCTTCTGCCTTGAGGTGCTGTTTGAGTGTATTACGGATGGTTTTACGCCGTTGGCTGAAAGCATCCCGTACAACCTGTTCCAGCTTCCGGATATCTTTACAGGGATGAGGCAGCTCATGATATGGCGTCATTCGAACGATGGCTGAGTCGACTTTGGGGGCTGGTTTAAATGCTCCGGGTCCTACAGTAAAGAGGTAATCTACCTTGCAGTAATACTGAGCCATGATGCCCAGGCGGCCATAGTGTTTTTCGCCCGGTGCGGCAGCCAGACGCTGAACCACTTCTTTCTGCAGCATGAAATGCATATCCTGAATCATGCTTTCAAAGCTCAACAGGTGAAATATTAACGGTGTCGAAATGTTATAGGGCAGGTTACCAATGATTCGTAGCGGTCGTTCGTCCGTTTTCAGGCTGGCAAAATCAAATTTCAGCGCATCGGCTTCGTGAATATGAAAGTTTGGGTTCAGGCCAAAGCGCAGGAGCAGGGTAGGAATCAGATCCCTGTCCAGCTCGACAACATCCAGTCCACCGGCACGCTCAAGAACGTCGGCTGTCAGGGCTCCCTGGCCGGGACCAATCTCAACCAGATGCTCATCCTGTTTTGGGTTGATCGACGCAACGATCTCACCGATTACACCGTGATCGTGAAGAAAGTTCTGGCCGAAACGTTTGCGGGCCTTATGGTAAGGAACGTCTGTCTGGGGCATGAGGAGTATTGCTCATCTGGGGAGAAACTGTCGATGACAATCAGCCATGGTAAATATATGGCATGGATATCTGTCAAACCCGCAATGATAACGCCCGACCGCTGTTTTTGCCAGAAGCCTATTCAGGGAAAGAAATCATATCCAGAGCCGTTTCGATGGCTGTGTATAAACTGCCTGAATCTATGTTTCCTGTGCCCGCAAGATCAAGGGCGGTTCCATGATCGACTGAGGTTCGTACAATAGGGAGCCCCAGGGTGATATTGACTGCTTGCCCAAAGCCTTTGTATTTGAGTACAGGTAATCCCTGGTCATGATACATGGCCAGTACGGCATCCGCTTGTTGCAGTAGTTTTGGGTTAAACAGGGTATCTGCTGGCAAGGGACCGGTCAGGTGCATCCCCTGTGCCCTACAGTTCTGCAGAACGGGAATAATCGTTTCAATCTCTTCCATTCCCAGGTGGCCACCCTCACCGGCGTGGGGATTCAGTCCACAGACAAGAATATGAGGCTTACTGATCGAAAACTTACCCTCTAACTCCCGGTGAAGAATTTGAATAACCTGGGTCAGGGAGTGGTGGGTAATGGCTGAAGAGACCTGCGAAAGGGGCAGATGGGTGGTTGCCAGGGCTACTCTTAAGCCCTCTGTAGCCAGCATCATCACAACTTTCTCGGTGTGAGTCTGTTCAGCAAGAAACTCTGTGTGGCCGCTGAATGGAATACCGGCATTATTGATGACTTCTTTATGAACAGGGCCTGTCACCATCCCATCAAAGAGGCTGTTCATGCACCCATGCAGTGCAAACTTCAGTGTATTGAGAACATATTGTCCGTTAGCAGGGTTAACTGACCCTGCTGTTGCGGTGGTAGCCATGGAGACCGGGGCAACCACCAGGGTGTTTTTTCTGGAAGGCTCTCTGATGTCCGGGTTAAAGACTTGAAGATCAACTGAAAGATCCAGCTCTTTTGCTCTTTGTGTCAGTAGCTCCGGATCGGCTGCTATCACCAGTTGTAATGGTTTAGAAAACTCGTGGTTTTGAGTTGCCAGCATCAGGCAAAGATCAGGGCCGATGCCAGCAGGCTCCCCTGCGGTTATCACCAGCCGGGGAATGGGTTTAGCTAATTCAGTAGAACCGGTCATATCAGAGCTGAATCTCAACGTAGGCCTGATCGCGGATTTCCCGCAGCCAGACTTGCAGCTCTTCCTCAAACTTACGATTGCTGAGTAGCTCGCGTACCTGATTACGGCGCACCTGAGTACTGATATCAGATTGTCGTTTTCCCAAGACTTCAAGAATATGCCAGCCGTAGGTGGTGCGGAATGGCTCACTGACCACTTTTTCAGGGATGATGTTCATCACGGTCTGGAATTCAGGAACCAGTGTTTCTGGTGAAATCCAACCCATATCACCGCCATTGAGTGCGGAAGCGGTATCATCAGAGTACGCTTTGGCAAGTTCGCTGAACGCTTCACCCGACTGAACGCGTTCGTACAGTTTCTTGGCCTGCATCTGCGATTCAAGGTTACTGCGAATTTCATTCGGCTTGATCAGAATGTGTCGAACATGGACCTGACTCTGAACCACTTTTTCATTACCCCGGGTATCCATTAGTTTGAAGATATGGAAACCGGCAGGACTACGAATAGGTGCAGATGTCTGTCCTCTGGTCATTTTAATTGCCTGTTCAGCGAACAGGGTTGGGAGCTGATCAGCTTTTCTCCAGCCGAGGTCACCGCCTTCCAGGGCATTTTGTCCCTTGGAGTTGGCTATTGCCATGGCCTGAAAATCTGCCCCCTGGCGAAGCTCTTTGGAGAGATCATTAGCGCGACGTTCTGCACTCTGGATCTGGTCTGGAGTCGCATTATCGGGTGTTGCAATCAGAATATGAGCCAGACGATATTCTGTCTGCATTTGAGCCAGCCCTTCAGGAGAGCTCAGGAAGTTATCAATTTCCTGTTCGCTGACCTGTACACGCTGGGCAACCTGGCGCTGGCGAACACGGTTAAGAATCATTTCCCGGCGAATTTCTTCACGAGCCTGGCTGAACGACAGACCGTCCGCTTCCAGGTTTTGCTTAAACTCTTCCAGCGTCATCTGGTTGCGCTGGGCGATTCGAGCAATCGCGTCATTGAGAGCCCAGTCATCAATGCGGATGCCTCCGCGCTTGCCCATCTGGATCTGGATGTTTTCCAGTATCAGCTGCTCCAGTACCTGCTTTTTCAGCACATCTTCCGGTGGCAGATTAATATTCCTGGAAGATAGCTGGCGATGCACGGCCTCAAGACGCGCATCAAGCTCACTCTGCATGATGACGTCCTGGTCAATTTTGGCAACGATACGATCGAGTTCTACCCGGCTATCGTTAGCGGTTTGCACCGTTTCAGATACTTGTGCATAAACTCCACCACTGCTGAAAGACAGCAGGCACAGGGAGGCCAGTGCAATGCGTTTCAATCCCTTCATCATTTACTTCTCATCCCCTGCGTAACCTTTAATACCTTCAAGATACTCTTTCGTCGTGCCACTGGTCAGATCCCCTAGCCCTCTCAGGACAAACTGGAGAAATACACCGCTTTTGCTGTTGGGGTGATCAATGTTGTCATCATCATCGACCCACTTACGCCACAGTACACGAACTTGATAACAGCAACTGTTATATTCGACTCCGGACAATATCTCAAGGTTCCGCTTGTTGGTTAAATCATACTGCCAGCGTCCCATGGCTGACCAGTTATTGGAAACAGGCCATGCAACAGAGAGGTCAGTCTGGCTCAGATTGTTGTCAGTGGTCAGACCGGTGTTTTGATCCTGTTCGTTTTTAATATAACGATCAGCCTGACGCAGGAAGCGATAGCCAGCATTCATTACTCGACGCTCACCCGGTTTGTACTGGTAGTAAAGACCGTAGCTGTCCAGTTTATTGTTACTGGTATCCCACATTAAGTCCTGACGGATATTCATGCTGCGGCTTATGTCATAGACCAGTTCGGATGCCAGTGGTGATACTGAGTCCTTCATTTCTTCCCACAGACGTTCTGTCTCATCATTTGGGTCGGTATCAAGATCCTGGTCAGTATCACCCGGATCAATACCTGCATTGGGACTAATCCATAGCTGACGGTCTTCAAAATAGATGATCTGGCCTATGCCAAAGCGAACCCGCTCAAAGCCATCGCCTTCTATCAACCGGGTTGTCAGGCCGAGGGATAGCTGGTTGGCATCACCCAGTCGGTCATGGCCAGAGAAGCGGCTGTCGCGCCAGAGTGAGTTGTAGTTGAAGTTCATCAACGCAGTATCAAAGACCGGGTTCATCTCCTGTCCCTCTTTGTAGGGGGAGTAGAGATACTTCATTCTGGGCTCGAGGGTATGGGTAAATTCAGTGTCACCGATATTGGTGAAGCGGTCAAAGTAAAGTCCGCTGTCAATGCTGAATGTGGGCACAGTCGTCTTGGGTGACTCGGTATAATCTGCTGAGGTGAAGTTGCCGTAGGAGCTGTTCAGGTCAGTGATTACATCCGTTTCATTCAAATCCGTCAGTCGGTATTCAACGTGCTGCACTTTCACCGCTGGGCGGATAAAGGCATAGTTCCAGTCAAAAGAGTAGCCTGCTCCGGTTTCCAGGTAGAACCGTTCGCCATTTGCCTTCTTGATGCCATAGCCTGAATCGTAGTTACTCTGGTACACATTGTCCGATGGGTTTACCAGAGTTTCATTCACGTAATGCCAGTTATCGTCACGAGTGAACTTGGTGTAGTCGGCGACATAGTTAAGGTTCAGGTTGTTACTGGCCAGCCAGTTACCAGCCAGTTTGATTTGTGGCAGTTTGTTGTAGGGATCATCTGCCGTCTGGTTCATATTCTGGTATTGGTGAGCATCCAGACTCAGCTGCCAGCTGTGGTTGGTATCGCCTCCCAGGTAGCGGGTACCTATCCGCTGGTTCAGTGGTGAATTGGCGGACAGGTTAAGGCTGGTGCTGAAATCATCCAGATAGTTTTTATCACTGGCTTTTGCGTAGTCGACTTCTGCCGTCCAGCGGCTGGTCAGGTCTGTCTGTTGACGATAGTTGATCAACCAGCGGTGGTCATTGTAATAGGGGTTCTCTTTTTTCAGTTCATCTTTGTCCAGCAATCCGGAAAGTCCCAGCTCACCCTGAGTGTTGCCTACGAGATATCGGAATTCATTCTCCAGCATGAATCCCCGTTTGCTCATATATCTGGGCGTGAGTGTTGCATCATAGTTTGGTGCAATATTCAGGTAATAAGGAATGGAAAAGTCCAAACCGTTATCACTGCTTTGAGATAATGTAGGATAAAGGAAACCTGATTTTCTTCGGTCATCAATAGGGAAAGACAGATACGGCGTGTAGAGGATAGGCAGCCCCTGTACGCGAACCACCGCATTTTTGGCCAGGCCCTGGCCACTGTCCATATCAAGGGTCACGTTTTGCCCGGACAACTGCCAGCCTTTATCACCTGGAGGACAGGTGGTGTAGGTGGCGTCAGACAGCTCAAGGGTTGAGTCTTCATTGCGGACGATGCGGTTAGCACTGCCGCGGGCTTTCTGCTCATGCATCACATAAGCGGTGTTCTCAAGGGTTGCACGGCCACTGTCGAGCTGTAGATCACCTTTGTCACCGACCAGCAGGACGCCGCTTTCTCGAAAACGTACGTTGCCTTCGAACTGACCATAGTTCCGGCTCTTGTCCAGAGTGGCGTTATCACTTTCAAATAGCCGGCTGCCCTGACGGACAGTAACATCTCCCTTGAAGGTGGCAACAGAATCCTTGTCATAACTGGATTCATTGGACTCGGCGACAATCGGTGCCTTATTGGTATCCCCGGTATAGTCTTTACCTGGTCTGGGTGGCTCAATATAAGCGCCACAGCTGTAGAAAGGCTCAGAGGCTCTTCTCTGTGCCGACAGGTTTTGAATAGGTTGCCAGTCCAGAAGTTGTTTAAGGGTGGCGTTTTGCCTGGCGGCCGCAGGCTTAATATGCGACGCTGTTTTTTTTAGTTTTCTGACCTGCTGTTTAGCCTTGGGCGCCGGCTGTGCCGGGATGGATTGGGCTGTTGCAGGATCACAACTCCATTGGCCATTAGCCAGTGTCTGGCAGTGCCATTCGCTCTGTTGGCCTCCCGAGGATTCAGCTGCAATTACTCTGGAAACCGGCTGACTGGCAATAATACTGGTTGCAATGGCCAGTGTCAGTGCTCTTGGGGTAAACGGTGATTGGTGCAGATGCATGTCCATAAGCTCAGCAATCCTGGGGCAACATTCTTATTGGGCGAATCAAATCAAGAAAAGGCTGCGTTAACGTAATGGTATTGTATTGTTTGTTTGGAGCCGTGAAAGCAGCATATTCAACGTTCCTCATGAATGCTGTTACAGAGAAAAAAAACGATAATCTCCGTAACCCGGGTTCGAAACCGTTGACGCTCTCAGCATAACGAATGAGGTGGTTTTTCATGAAAATAAACAGGCCCACGGACTTTTGTCGACATACAAACCATTTGCGGGCCAAATTAATTACCGGTGTAGAAAGCTTGAGTTAACCGGTGTCTCGCCGCGCAGTAGGATTAATGCAGAAGGAAGGTTCAATCCTCATAACGTGCAAACTGCATTAGAATCGCAACATTCTATATCCATTTTCACAGGAAATGCAGTTTTAAATCCATTGGGAACTTTGAACACGACAGCCTGAAATGTCAAATGTCTGGAGTTTTTGCGCTATCTCCGGTTGGGTGGGGAATCTTATGTCAATAGAGCCTAAGCGCCAATAGGCCAGAATAACTCTCTGTGATAGTCTTGAGTATTGATCTGATAGTGCTTAACAGGAAGCAACAGCGTTGGCCACAACAATTTCAGAGCTTCAGAACTTTCCTGAAGCCCGGTCTGAAGAATCTTGCCGCCGGGAACAACTGGCACAATGGGTTGTCTCAGTTTTATCGGGTGAAAGCAGTCCCTCGGGTGATCATGGCAACCTTTGTGAAGGTGGCTCAATGCCTTTACAGGCCATTGGCAGTGATGCAGGTTTTCGAAAATATTACCGGGTTCAGACCCCTCACAGAACACTTGTTGCAGTAGATGCTCCTCCGGCAACAGAAGACACACGAGCCTTCGTTAACATAGCTACTCGGTGGCGAGAAGGTGGGATTCACGTTCCCGAGGTGTTTGCAGTTGATTATGAGCATGGCTTTATGCTCCAGGAGGATCTGGGGGATACCCCAATGCAGGTTTTACTTCAAGGCTCTACTGCTGACCAGCACTATCCGGAGCTTCTGGATACATTGCTGACCGTTCAGAAACAGTTGCCTGATAACCTGCCTCCCTATGATGAAAAGCTGATACGGTTTGAACTGTCTATTTATCCCCAGTGGTTTCTTGGGGCGTTTATGGGGTTTGATACAGAAGAACCGCAAATTCTGAAGCAGCTGACAGGGCTGTTTTCTTCGCTGGTGTCAACGCTTCTTGAGCAGCCAAAGGGTACTGTTCATCGTGATTATCATTCCCGAAACCTGATGCGTGCACCGGATGGTAGTATTGGGGTGATTGATTTTCAGGGGGCACTTCATGGGCCATTGCTTTATGACGTCGTGTCTTTATTGAGGGACTGCTATATATCCTGGCCTGAAGAAAAGATTGACCTTTGGTTTTCCTCTTTCATCGCTCGTCATCCTGTGCTGGCTGGTTATGATCCGGAACAGCTGAAAATCTGGTTTGACCTGACGGGCTTACAGCGTCATTTGAAGTGTCTGGGGATCTTCTCCAGGCTATGGCTTCGTGATGGAAAACCCGGCTATCTTAACGATATTCCAAGAACGCTGGGGTATGTGTTGTCTGTATGTCAGCGATATCCTCAGTTTAAAGAGCATGCCGAGTGGTTACAAAAGGGCGTTGAGCCTTTTGTGAATGAACGACTAAAGCAGGTTGTGGAGGAAGCCAGTGTATGAAGGCCATGATACTTGCCGCAGGTTATGGCAAAAGACTCAGGCCAATTACCCTGTCAATTCCCAAACCTCTGGTGCCAGTGGCAGGAAAACCCCTGATTACCTATCATATTGAGCGGCTGGCGCAGGCTGGTTTCAAGCAGCTGGTCATCAATCATGGCTGGTTGGGAGAAAAGATTGAGGAGGCGCTTGGCTCAGGCTCTGGCTGGGGGGTGAGTATTCAGTATTCCCCGGAAGGAGAGCCTCTGGAAACAGGAGGTGGGATTTTCAGAGCTTTACCACTACTGGCTCAAGGTCAGAGTGGCGAAAGTAATACCCCGTTTATTGTGGTTAATGGGGATGTATATACGGATGTCTGTCTGAAAAATCTGAGCCTCCCTGAAGGAATGCTGGCGCATCTGGTTATGGTTGATAACCCTGACTTTCATCCGGAAGGGGATTTTTGTCTCGAAGAAGGGATTCTTTTTGAGAAAACCGCAATGCATGATAAAGCCGGACTGACATTCAGTGGCGTTAGTATACTATCCCCGCAACTTTTTGATGGCTGCCAGAGTGGAAAAGCCTTTGCCCTGGCCCCGTTATTGATTGATGCCATGAAACAGGGCAGGGTCAGTGGTCAGTACCACAATGGATTCTGGACTGATGTCGGTTCTGTCGAGCGGCTACAGGCACTGGAAGGCTATCTTAAAGATCATGTACAGGATCAGGGTCGGCCTCAAAATCAAAACAATCTTCAAGATCAGAGCAGGACTTCATGACCGCAATAGTAATTGGCGCGTTGGTTGGGTTCATGACCGGTGGACCCTTTGGCGCTATTTTGGGAGCGTTTGTTGGTTCCTGGATTAACCGCACGTATTTAGGCGGGCAGGGAGCAGCTGGTTTTGGTGCTTCTGCCGCTTATCGTCAAAAAGCACAGACTGCCTTTTTCAGGGCAACGTTTCTGGTGATGGGCAGGGTAGCGAAAGCGGATGGCCGGGTAAGTGAGTACGAGATAGAGACTGCACGAGCCATTATGCATAACATGCGCCTCTCCGACGAGCAGCGCAGGGTAGCAATAGAGCTTTTTAATGAGGGAAAAAAGCCGTCTTCTGATATTGAAGGTGCGCTTCGGGCATTTCGTGAGGTGGCGGGTGCCAGTACACTCATTCCCATGTTTCTGGAAATTCAGCTATCGGCTGCTTATGCCGATGGCGGGTTGAGTCCTGCTGAACAAGCTGTATTCAAGCAGGTTTGCAGTATCCTGGGGGTAGGTAACTTTGCTTTTGATCAGATCCATAAACGGTTCATTGCCCAGAGAGAATACTACCAGCAAAGTGGGCCTCATTCTGGAGGCAATCGGCCATCATCGGGAATGGATCTGAAACGGGCCTATGATGTTCTGGGGGTGTCCGACAGTGCTTCAGATGCTGAAGTAAAGAAGGCTTACCGTAAGCTGATGAGTGAGCATCATCCGGATAAACTGGTGGCAAAGGGGTTGCCAGAGGAAATGATGGAAGTTGCCAAGGAAAAAACGCAGGAAATTCAGGGCGCTTACGATCAGGTTCGGTCAGCCAGAAAGGCTGCAGGGTAGCCGTTCAAGTCGAAAGTAATCTGCTATCGTCATTACGCTAGCAGAGTCGTAGCCACTCTCGGACAGCCTTCAGGGGAACTTTTTCAGGTTTGAGTTGACTAATTGATCGATAGATGCATTCTTTTATTTAACTACATGGAGGCCAGAGCTGTGATTTATTCGAAGCGCAAACAGTTTATGTACTGGTATATTCCAGCCGCTACAAGAATTGACCTTGACTCTAATCGACCCGTGATTTATTGCTTTTCAGAGTTACCCCGAAAGGTGAGATCAGCATTGAGAGGGAAGAAGAAGTATCTCATTTTTAAAGAAATTAATGAGTTATCTACTTCAATTGTTGAGAGGGTCGTCCACCCTTCTGCGTAATTCTGTCAGGTCAATAAAGTCCTACCTAGGAGCCTGTCGGACTTACCCCTGACCTACACAGCAACAGCTCCTGAGTCCGTGCAGTCGTGCGAAAAAGCCTGGCTGGGTCATTTTTTATGCTGCTTCTCGTTAAATAGAACCACTATTAGCCTCAAATCAGCATAAAAAATTGGCTCAAACCGGACTTTTTTCTCACTACGGGGTCGCTCAGACGGGCGGCTAAGTCCGAAAGACTCCTGGACGCAGTTCATCAGGAGTTGAAATGTATAGCGGGTCAAACAGTTATATATTTCCCAGGTATTTCCCACCTTTGTTTGATTTACTCTGATCCAAAAAATGTGTTCATTGGCTTTGTTGAAGTGCTGAGTCTTTCATCAATAACGGGCGTTATATTTTTGTTATGGATGGGTAACCTAGCCCCATAATTATTGGTTTTCCATGCTGCTGGGTTTTCATATCCATAAATATTGTTAGTATTTCTTTCTAGATTTCAGGCTGCACCCATGCTCTGGGTTGCCTGTTCCCGACGTCTGCAGGGTGAACCGTCAGATATCAAGGTAGGTTTACAAGCGACGTGTTAAGAAAAATAAGGGGCAAGGACATGACAACCTTGGGGAAAAAACCAGACTTTTCGCTTTATTCCAATGCTTTTGGTTTTCTAAGGCAACCACTGGACTTTGACCCGGTCAATAGTGATGCTGAATGGATAGTAACAGGTGTACCTTTTGATCTTGCAACCACAGGTAGGAGCGGTAGTCGTTTTGGCCCTGAAGCTATACGCAAGGCATCTGTTAATCTTGCCTGGGAGTCCCCGCGTTGGCCCTGGGGATTCAGGTTGGGTGATTATCTGTCAATAGCCGACTGTGGTGACCTGGTCTTTGAAGCCGGTAATGCCAGTGATCTATGTGAGTCACTGCAGCTGCATGCTGAGGCAATACTGGCAGAAGGTAAAAAGATGCTGACCCTTGGAGGAGATCATTTCATCACGTTACCACTGCTTCGCGCCCATGCCAGGCAATTTGGCCCACTGTCGCTTATCCACTTTGATGCTCATACCGATGATTATGATGAAGGGGGACCTTTTGATCATGGCACGATGTTTTATCATGCCGTGCAGGAAGGGCTGATCAACCCTGAATTCTCGGTACAGATAGGTATCCGTACACATCATGACCAGGAGAATACGCCCTTTCAGGTCTTTGATGCAGGCTATGTCAATGAGGCGTCAGTAACTGAGATCATTGACCGGATTCATATGGCGGTAGCACACCGTCCAGCCTACTTGACGTTTGATATTGACTGTCTGGATCCCGCTTATGCACCGGGAACAGGGACACCGGTTTGTGGTGGTCTGACATCAGACCGAGCTTTGCAGCTGGTTCGTGGTTTGCAGGGGCTTGATATTGTCGGAATGGATGTGGTTGAAGTGGCTCCAGCTTATGACAGTGCTGACATTACCGCACTGGCAGCTGCAACTGTGGCATTGGATATGCTCTATATTCAGGCTGCCCGTAAAATTGATTGCTGAATGTTGATTTTCAAATAGTTGAAAGAGGTCTTATAAAATGAGGATCCTGTTTAACCGGTATTGTTTGAGTGTCCTGATTGCCCTAGGGGTTATAAGCTCTGCTGGAGCCGCAGACGTTTATGAAGAAGCCTGGGAAAGGGTTCAAAACGGTGCGTTACTGGTAGACGTTCGAACACCAGCGGAATATTCAGAGGGGCATTTGACTGGAGCAATAAATATCCCTTTCCAGGACATTGTAGAGGGGCTTGCTCAGAAACGAGTTTCTTTGAATGAAAATATTGTGCTGTATTGCCGCAGTGGTAACCGCAGTGGCAAAGCTCAGAAGGCGCTGGAAAGCGTTGGTTATCAAAGTGCTTTAAATGCTGGAGGGTATGAACAGCTTCTGGAAAGGCAGCCCCAACCTTAAACATTGCTGGGGCCTTGCTGCAGGTGATTTTGATGCTTGGGTGGCTGGTCACATGTCTAATTGAGAACGCCCCCTAAGTTAGATGCTCTTCATCTTTCCGCCATCGACAACCGTATTGGTTCCGGTGATGTAACTGGCAGCATCTGAAAGCAGGAATGCGGCAGCATTGGCGAACTCTTCGGGCTTGCCATAGCGTCCCATAGGAATAGCTGACTCAGCAGCTTTCCGAACTTTGCCGGGGCTGGTGTCAGAGCGTTTCGCCAGGAACATATTCAGGGCTTTGATTCGATCCGTATTGATAGAACCCGGAATCAGGTTGTTGATGCGGATGTTGTATTGAGCCAAGTCGGTTGCCAGGGTTTTTACCAGGCTGTTGACGCCTGAACGCATGACATTGCTCATCACCAATATATCGATTGGCTCCTTTACGGCAGAAGAGGTCAGTGTAAGAATGCTACCGCCATTGACTTTAAGAGCTGGCAGGGTCGCCCTGATCAGCCGTACGGCGCTCATGAGCGTCAATTCAAAAGCCGCCTGCCAGGCTTGATCATCAAACTCTTCAAAGAAGCCAGGTGCAGGGCCTCCAGCATTGATGACCAGCCCATCGATATGACCAAAGTCATTCTGGGTGTCTTCAACCCATTGCGTTATCGAATCCGCATCACGGGCATCAAATATATAACCTCGGATTTCTGCCGCCGTTTCTTCACTGATACTGGCAGCTGCTTTGGCGATACTTTCCTGATTGCGACTGGCAATGGAAACTTTTGCGCCTTCTTCAGCCAGCTTCTTTGCGATGGCATAGCCGAGCCCTGAGCTGGCACCAGCAACCATAAAAACTTTATTCTGAACACCAAGATCCATACGATGCAACTCCTCTGTACTTATTGTTCTGCGTCGGCAATATCTATTTTCAAAGCTGTTTATGGCTTGTGAGGCCGGGCAAGGTACTCAGTAGACTGCATCTCCTGCAGGCGACTCAGGGTTCTCTTAAACTCAAATGACAGAGTACCACTTGCATAGAGTGCTTCAAGATGCACTTCACTGGATAAAATAAGTTTTACCCCCCGGTCATAGAACTCGTCAATCAGGTTGATAAAGCGGCGAGCCTGATCATTCCGGTTGGCATCAAACTGGGGAACCGCCTGAAGTATAACTGAGTGGTACAAACGAGCTAGCTCAATATAGTCATTCTGGCTACGGGGGCCATCACACAGGTCAGTAAAGGCAAACCAGGCTATATCTTTGCATAATTTCACGCTGTTAATGGGGCGCCCTGAAATTTCAATACTCTGGTAGGACTCAATATGATCCGGGTCAGGAGCCAGGTTTAGAAAAATCTGCTCCAGCTTTTCGTGGTTTGTATCATTGAGAGGCCAATAGTACGTTTCAGCTTTTTCCAGAAGGCGCAGACGATAGTCGGTACCGCCATCCACATTGACGACCAGGGTATGCTTTTTAATCAGGTCGATGGCTGGAAGGAAGCGGGCTCTTTGCAGCCCATCCTTGTAGAGCAGGTCTGGATCCACATTCGATGTAGCGACCAGCGTAACTCCTCGCTGAAATAACTGATCCATCAAGCCGGCCAGGATCATGGCGTCAGTGATGTCGGAAACAAAGAACTCGTCAAAACAGATGATCCTTGCTTCTTTAGAGAGACGTTCAGCGACGATCGAAAGCGGGTTTTTCTGCCCCTCAAGTGTCTTAAGCTCGGCATGCACCCGTCGCATAAAGTGGTGGAAGTGCATTCGAAGTTTGTCCGGAAAGGGCAGGCAGTTATAAAAGGTGTCCATCAGCCAGGTTTTCCCCCTGCCAACACCACCCCAAAAATAGAGGCCACGTACTGGTTCCCGGGGCTTACTAAAAGCACCTTTAATCGTTTTAAGCAGTGACTTTTTGGGAGGGTGTAGCAGCGTTTCAAACAGGCTTTGCAAGTGCTTCACCGCCTCAGCCTGAGCAGGATCCTTACTGAAACCTTTCTGGGTTATATCCCTGTGATAACAAGCTTGCGGGGTCATAATAAGATACTGATGAGTAAAGGTTCTCTGCTTATTGTTTTCATGTTTGTAAGAGTTGATACAGTTCTCTGAGCGCTGACAATGTAACTGTACTCACCTTTGGTAGCAAGGCTTGTGTTCATGGAAAAAAGCCTACAGCCACGGGTTAAGTAACACTTTACCGACCACCTCAGCGTTTTCAACCATGCGGTGGGCTTCCTGAATATCATTCAGTGGAAGTATTGCTGCTATGGGAACGGAGATTTTTCCAGTAGCCAGCTGCTCAAGGTAGATGCGTTGATCATTTAGACGTGAACCCCGAATTCCCAGTACGGTCATTTCTTTCTTGGTAAAGTCCATGACTTTGAACGGGAGTGACTGGTCGTTCATGTCTCCTCCAACTGGGCAGATTGTTCCTCCTACCCGTAATGCTTTTAGTCCCAGCTCTAGTAATGGCAGAGCACCGGTAAACTCAATAAAGTGATCAATTCCTTCTCCATGGGTCAGCTCCATAATCTGGTCATACGCCTCACTGGAGTCCATTGTATTCACAACGAGATCGACTCCAAGCGATTTAAGGGGAGCAATTTTTTCGGACTTTCGGGTGCAGCCTATAACACTGGCCCCGGCTAATCGAGCCCACTGAACAGCAGCATTACCCATACCGCCAGCAGTACCAGTAATGAAAACAGTATCACCGATAGAAACCATACAGCGATCAACAATAATTCGATGACTGGTAGGAAATGACCAGGATCCAGCTGCCGCTTGCTCATAGCTCACCCCTTTGGGGATTGGCAGCCAATAGTTTTCAGGGCGACATATGTATTGAGCATTGCCTCCGAAGGCTGCGTGCCCGGGATAATCAATTTCTGTAGAGAGATTTCCAAGACCTCGGATTGTATTGATGCAGTAATCATTTTGAGGATGAACCAGCCCGAGCACAGCATCACCAGGTTTGAAACGAGTAACTTGTGCCCCGGACTGTACTACTATTCCTGAGGCTTCACGACCAAGTTGTTGTGGCAGTGGAAATTTTTTTCTACCGGGAAGGCCTGACTCGTTGAAGTGTTTTAGAAAGTCTCCTCTGCGATATTTTATATCCCAACCGGAGACACCGGTTGCCATTACTTTAACTAACACATCGTTTTCAGTTGCCTTTGGTATTGGATATTTATCAACCTTAAGTACATCAGTGTCGCCATGTTCAAAGATACGAACCGCTTTCATCATCCCGTCAGTCATCAGTATACCCCTTTCGGGTGGCATCTGTTTTTCATTGAATGGAGTCATTTATGGTATGTAGCTCAAATGACAATGTATGAGTGGTCAAATTCAACATAGTGTGCAAGTGATTCGCTGGCAATTAGAGTCACTCTAAAGATGAGTGCTTTTTGGGCAGAATTTTTGCTGGATTTTTTCATCACAGCCCAGTGAAAGGAGCTATACAACTTGATTGGGGTTTTTGGTTGGCTGTTAGTAATGTGAGTAGCTTTATTCGGCCTGTCTAGAGTCTGTGTGGTTGAAATGGGCGTGCTTGAGAGGGATGTTCCAAACGTGGATCTGACGGTATTTGGAGTTAAGCCTGTCCAGGTATCCAATGAGTGCCGAAGATCTGTTATTGAAGGTGAGCGGCAAAGCCTAATAACGTGAAATATTATTCCGATGTCTTGAACCCCAAGGACTTCACAGCCACGCTGTATTTGTATGTTGATGCTCATGACAGAAGTATCAGGATAACTTGTGCCTTTATGGACTAGGCCAACTTCAATGGAATCTATACAATAGGCGCTTAAGGACATGGCGTTGTGATTTAATGACAAGGGCGCGGGCCCCACTGAGTGAGGCGATACTGTGGAAAACATGAACGTACTTTGGTTTGTCGGTAGTCTGGCGTTTCTGGCGGGGATTCTGTGTGGTGCGCTCGTTTACCATTTACTGTCAGGTTCAAAATCCCGTAGCGGCAGGCTGGAGAGCCAGCTGGATGAACTTCAGCAGGAATTCAAAGAATACCAGGAGCGTGTGGGAGATCACTTCACCACATCAGCTCACCTGATCAATAAACTCACTGATACCTACCGGGATGTCCATGAGCATCTTGCCAATGGTGCGGAAGATCTCTGTAAGGATGAAGAAGTCCGTAACCGGCTTGGCGACTCCCTGTTAAGCAGTAATGCGCTGCTGTCAGGGAAGATTCACAAACGTCGTAATGAGCGTACGCCACCATTGGAGCAGCCTAAGGACTATGCGCCTAAATCCAGCCCTGATGAGCAGGGTGCTTTGGCGGAAGAGTACGGTTACGGTGACTCTGCGAAAGAAGCGGCGACAACCGATAAATAAGCGGTGACTAACAGGCTTCCTTGCGAAGAAGCCTGTTAGTCAGGCTGTTTAATTAAGCTTCCATCGCATCCAGGTACTTCTCAGCATCCAATGCTGCCATGCAGCCAGTGCCTGCAGAGGTAATTGCCTGACGATAGACATGGTCCATGACATCCCCTGCAGCAAATACCCCTTCCTTTGACGTCAGTGTGGCATTGCCTTCCAGGCCGCTGTTCACTTTGATATAGCCATCTTTCATGTCCAGCTGACCTTCAAAAATGCCGGTATTCGGAGTGTGGCCAATGGCGATGAAACAGCCCATCGCTGATATTTCTTCAGATTCCCCGTTGAGCACGTTTTTGACTCGGACGCCGGTTACTCCCATATCGTCACCCAGAACTTCATCCAGAACAGAGTCAAGAACTAGTGTGATGTTTCCGTTCTGCACGCGATCCATCAATTTATCCTGAAGGATTTTTTCTGAGCGAAATTCCTGGCGTCGATGAATTACAGTAACAGTCTTGGCGATGTTAGAGAGATAGAGCGCTTCTTCGACCGCCGTGTTACCACCACCGACCACGACAACATCCTGGTTTTTGTAAAAGAACCCATCACAGGTTGCGCAGGCAGAGACCCCTTTGCCCTTGAAGGCTTCTTCACTGTCCAGACCCAGATAGCGTGCGCTGGCTCCGGTAGCGATAATCAGGGCATCGCAGGTATAAGTTTGACTGCCTTTCAGGGTGTATGGCTTCTTACTGAAATCCACCTCTTCGATGTGGTCAAAAATAATTTCAGTACCAAAACGTTTGGCATGAGCTTCCATATCCATCATCAGGCCAGGGCCCTGAAGTCCTTCCTGTCCACCTGGCCAGTTATCAACATCGGTCGTGGTGGTCAGCTGGCCACCCTGTTGCATGCCTGTAATCATGACCGGGTTAAGATTGGCTCTTGCTGCGTAGACCGCGGCGGTATAACCCGCAGGCCCGGAACCAAGAATCAGCAGGCGGGAGTGTCTGGTTGTGCTCATTATGTACTCCATTTAAGAAGGGGGGAATTATCAAATGGGCATATAATAGCTATTGCCTTTCTGACATGGCAATTGGCAATAGTGATGGATCGTATTGCCTGTGGCTATTGATAAGGGAAGAGAAATGGCTTTTGCTGGTGTAATATTCCAGCTTCTGGCAAGAATTAAAAATAGAGTGATGACACATAACACCCCCTTATCAGGTCCCGGTTACTTTCTCCAGGGGCTGAAAATGATTGCACTGCCACAGTTGAGATGGTTTGTTTTGATTCCACTGGTCATTAATATTCTGGTGTTCGGTGGGATTATTTACTGGGCATCGGGACATTTCTCTCTGTGGATGGCGCAACTTACTGGTTGGATGCCTGAGTGGCTGGCATTCTTGGAATATCTCCTATGGCCGCTCTTTTTTCTGGCACTGGCGGCCGTGATGTTTTTTACGTTTACCATTATCGGGAATTTTATTGCTGCCCCGTTTAATGCGCTGTTGGCTGAAAAAGTGCAGCGAATGGAAGGTGCTGAACTGCCTGATCTTAAATTGTCAGACTGGCTGACGATTGTGCCGAGGAGTGTTGGCAGAGAGTTGCGTAAACTGTTGTATTACCTGCCTCGGGCAGTAGTGCTGCTGATATTGTCTTTTGTTCCAGTATTGGGCTTTGTGTTGTGGTTTTTATTCAACGGCTGGATGATGGCAATCCAATACTGCGACTATGCAGCGGATAACCGGGGTGTATCTTTTTCTGAGATGTTATCACGATTAAAACCGCAGCTATCAAAGTCGTGGCCTTTTGGTGCGGTTGTTAACCTGGCCATGTTGATACCGTTGATCAATTTGCTGATTATTCCTGCGGCTGTGGTTGGTGCTTCTCTATTGTGGGAGCGGGAAATGGAGCAATTGGTCTCAGCAAAGTGATTGGACGTTTTTTAAAGACAAGAAAGGGGAGGATAGAATGAGTTGTCTTTTCTGTAAAATTGCTGAGGGAGATATTCCCGCAGATAAAGTATTTGAAGATGATGAGGTAGTGGCATTCAGGGATATTAACCCTGCGGCACCAACCCATATTCTGGTCATTCCCAAGAAGCATATTGCGACGATGAATGATGCAGTAGCAGAAGATCAGGCAGTGCTTGGCAAGATGATGCTGGTGGCGAAAGATCTCGCCGCTAAGGAAGGGGTTGATGAGGATGGTTTTCGTTTTGCCCTGAATACCAACAGCCATGGTGGTCAGTCGGTGTACCATATACATCTTCATCTGCTGGCGGGCCGCCAAATGCAGTGGCCTCCAGGCTGATTGTTAAACACAAAACACTGAATGGGCACAAAGGAAGAACTTAACAAATTTCCTTTGTGCCATTTATTGTTCAAATCATCTATTCAGTTTCAATAATCTCATAGCTGTGGGTGATTTCCACTCCACCCTTGCCCAGCATATGGGCAACAGAACAGTACTTTTCAGCAGATAAGTTAACGGCACGCTCAACCTGAGACTCTTTGATATTGCTGCCTTTCACAACAAAGGTCAGATGTATTTTAGTGAAGACTGCAGGGATAGCATCAGCGCGCTCTGATTCAATATCCACATGGCAACTGGTCACTTTCTGGCGCGCTTTTTCCAGAATATTGACTACGTCAACCGAAGAGCATCCACCCAACCCCATCAAAACCATCTCCATTGGGCTTGGTGCGCTCTTCTGGTTTTTATCCGCATCCATCACGACGGAATTGCCACTGGCAGTCAGTCCCAGAAATCGCTGGTTATCAACCCACTTAACTTGTGCCTTCATTTGAAATTCCTGTTCCCGTCTCTAAGGCTGTTTCTATTTGGCTGCAATTCTATAGCCTTTGAGTAAAAACAGCCATTCAATCAAGGGGCATGACACTCATTAAGCAGGGAGCTATTGATACTGTTATCAGCGAATAAAGCCTTCTTTAAAGGTATAAAAGTCTGGCTTCAAGTGGGCTAAAGGCTCTCGAAGGTGTGTAATGTCAGCTTCGCTACCATGAACTTCCAGACGGGTAATTTCGGCAATTTTACTGGCTTCATCCAGTAGCTCGGAGACATTGTCAATATGATGTAAAAGCGCATGAGCGTTGATGTAGCCTTCACGACAGTAAACTTCATTTCCATGGCTGGTAAAGCCATAAAACATGACACCTTCCTCCTTCTGTGTTTTGTCCACAAAAGCATTCATTAACTCATCGAATTTATGCATTTGCTCAGGATTAACCCTGAAATATGGGTGAATAGAACAAAAAGCAGGCAGTTCTTACATAAAAGGCACCTTTGTTTCGTGTAAATACTACGCAGTGAGCTTAGGAGAGAATTGTGCATTTTCCATAGATAGAAGAGGATCGTTTTCTATTTTGCGTTTTTTTTCAGTGAATAGTGCCAAGGCAGTCAAGAAAAGGGACATCCACAATTAACGAAAGAAAAGTTTACGGTATGATGGTATCCAAACAAGGTAGTTGTGGTGAGGAGATGTTGACCAAGAATTTGCCCGTCAGACCAGGCCCTGGAGTGGAGCACTTTTTGTCCATGTGCTCCCGGAAAAACTATCCGGCAAGAAGTACCATTCTCTGTGCAGGTGATACTTCGGATACTCTTTATTATATCGTCAAGGGTGCTGTGTCCGTTGTTATAGAAGACGATGAAGGCCGTGAGATGATTGTCGCTTACCTTAATCAGGGCGACTTTTTCGGTGAAATGGGGTTGTTTGATGACGACCTCCCGGAGCGCAGTGCCTGGGTTAAGGCCAAAACGTCATGCGAAGTTGCAGAGATCAGCTACCAGCAGTTCAGAGAGCTGGTTCAGAAAGAACCTGATATCCTGATGATGCTGTCTGGTCAAATGGCGACCCGTTTGAAGGATACCACCCGAAAGATGGGGGATCTTGCATTTCTGGATGTGACCGGTCGGGTGGCCAGAACGCTGCTGGATCTCTGTCGTCAACCAGATGCCATGACACACCCTGATGGAATGCAGATCAAGATTACTCGTCAGGAAATTGGTCGTATTGTTGGTTGCTCCCGTGAAATGGTTGGACGGGTTCTGAAAAGCCTTGAAGCTCAGGGGCTTGTTTCTGTAAAAGGAAAAACCATGGTTGTGTTCGGTACCCGTTAGGCTGAGAGGGTTCAGTAACCATACTCATTAGCTCTCCGGAACCTATACTGAGTCTTATATGTTTTCTCAGAGGTTACATAACATGGTTAATAGAGGCATCAGGTTTCTGGCTCTGCCAATCATTCTATCTGCTTTGATATCCGGGTGTTCAGATAATACGAGTCATGTTGAGAGTAAGAATAGAGTAGAGGAAAAGCTGGAAGTTGTGATGTTTCAGGTGACTCCGGCAGGAAATGGGCCAACGGTGGGTAAAGTGTTCATACATCATGCTGACGATGATGATGTTACCAAAGGGGTTAGGCTGCAGCCGGCGCTCCATGATCTGCCGCCTGGGAAACATGGATTTCATGTCCATGAAAATCCCTCCTGTGAGCCGGGAGAAAAGGATGGCAAGCGCGTTGCAGCCCTGGCAGCAGGAGGCCACTATGACCCTAAAAGCACCGGTCATCATGAGGGACCTGAAGGTCATGGGCATTTAGGGGATTTGCCGGTATTAGTAGTTGATGAATATGGGAATGCGGTGAGCCCGGTTGAGGCACCTCGACTGTCACTCTCTGAACTGAAGGGGCGTTCGCTGGTGATTCATGATGGTTCCGATAACTACTCTGACACCCCTCCCCTGGGTGGTGGTGGCGCCAGAATAGCCTGTGGGATAATTCAGTAGCTGAACTTGACGTTATTGCTGGCCGACCCTTTTGGGCGGCCTTTACTCATAAATAAGTGCCAAACAACTTGCTGAGCGCTTCTCCCGGATCATCCTGGCGCATAAAAGCCTCTCCCACCAGAAAGCTCTTAACATTATGCCGGATCATGGATTCCACATCATGATTTGTGTGTATACCGCTTTCAGTAACTACCAGTCGACCATCCGGAATCAAGTTCAGTAGCTCAAAAGTGTTATCCAGGCTGACTTCAAATGTGTGCAGATTACGATTGTTAATGCCGAGAATGGCGCCCGGTAATGGGAGTGCTCTTTCCAGCTCATCTGCCCCATGTACTTCAACCAGAACATCCATTCCAAGAGATTGTGCCAGCTCATTAAACTCAGAAAGCTGTTGGTCAGATAGGGCTGAGACAATCAGCAGAATACAGTCAGCACCAATCATTCGTGCTTCGTATATCTGATAAGGGTCGACCATGAAGTCTTTACGTAGTATAGGAAGAGAGCAGGCATCTCGAGCGGACTGTAAATAGCTTTCACTACCCTGGAAAAAATCATGATCCGTCAACACGGACAGGCAGCTGGCTCCAGAGTGTTCATAGCTTCTGGCAATTTCAGCCGGATCAAAATGCTCTCGAATAACGCCCTTACTGGGAGAGGCTTTTTTGATTTCTGCAATGATGGCAGCCTGTTGCTTTTCAACACGTAATAGCAGGTTACGGGCAAAGCCACGTGTTGGTGTGCTCTGCTCTGCCAGCTTTTTAACTTCATCAAGCGGTTTTGAACTGCTGCGCTCAGAAACTTCTTCATGCTTCCGTGCGATGATTTTATTCAGAATGGTCGGTAACGACATGAATTTGATCCTCACACTTAAAGAGTGACTGCTTCTTCAGAAAAAACACGGGTAAAACTGGCGAGCTCTTTCATTTTCTCCAGTGCCAGACCGCTATCAATGGCGTCCTGGGCCATCAGAATGCCTTCCTCAAGTCGGCTGGCAACCCCGGAAAGATAAATGGCTGTACCAGCATTAAGGGCGATCATACTGGCCGCTTTTTCAGCATATTTTCCCTGCTGTTTACCGAGAGCGTCCTTGATCAGTGCCAGTGATTCGTTACTGTCTTTCACATCCAGCCCAATCAGGCTTTGCGAACTAATGTTGAAATCTTCTGGTTTCAGGGTGTATTCGTAGACTTTGCCATCCTTGAGCTCAGCAACGTGAGTTTCACTGGCAATGCTGATTTCATCCAACCCATCGACGGAATGCACCACCATGACATGCTCATTGCCGAGTTCACGCAGTACTTCTGCCATGGGGCGGCATAGTTCTCTGGTAAATACACCAATCAGCAGATTTTTCACGTTAGCTGGATTGGACATTGGGCCAAGAATATTGAACAGGGTACGAACTCCCAGTTCCCGGCGCACACCAACAACATTTTTCATGGCTGAGTGGTGGGCTGGCGCAAACATAAAGCCGACCCCTACCTCTTCAATGCAGCGGGCAACTTGATCGGGACTGATATCCAGATTGACACCGGCCTGCTCCAGAAGATCTGCACTGCCACTTGAGCTGGAAACCCCACGGTTACCATGCTTTGCGACTTTGGCGCCTGCAGCTGCACAGACAAAGGCTGAAGCGGTAGATACATTGAACAAGTGAGCTCCATCTCCCCCTGTACCGACAATGTCTACCAGGTGGTCAGCGCTGACCTCAACGTGGGTAGCCAGTTGTCGCATGACCATGGCAGCACCGGTGATTTCTTCAATGCTCTCGCTTTTCATCCTCATGCCAACCAGAAAGGCCGCAATCTGGCTGTTACTGCACTGGCCTGTCATGATCTGCTGCATTACCCCGACCATTTCATCCCGGCTCAGGTCAAGATGTTGCACGATCCGGTTTATGGCTTCTTTTATCTGCATTGTTTCACTCCCTGGAACTGTTATATGGACTGCTTGAGGAAATTGCCCAGAAGGTCATGCCCCTGTTCGGTCATAATGGATTCTGGATGAAACTGAACGCCCTCAACTGGGAGTTCTTTATGTCGAACGCCCATGATCTCGTCATTGCTGCCGTCTTCAAATTGAGTCCATGCTGTTACTTCAAGGCAATCAGGCAGGCTCTCTTTTTCAATCACCAGTGAGTGGTAACGGGTTGTCGTGACTGGATTGGATAGTGCCTGGAAAACCCCGAAATCCTTATGGAAGACTGGAGAAACTTTACCGTGCATAACCTGTCGGGCACGAACAATTTTGCCGCCATAAACCTGGCCAATGCTCTGATGACCAAGACATACGCCCAGGATAGGAATCTTACCCTGGAAGTGTCGTATAACATCCATTGATATACCGGCTTCGTTTGGCGTGCATGGTCCTGGAGAAATAACGATATGATCTGGCTTCAGTTTCTCGATGTCCGCAATGGTGATGTGATCGTTTCTGTGGACTTCGACGGTAGCGCCCAGTTCTCCAAAGTATTGAACCAGGTTAAAGGTGAATGAGTCGTAGTTGTCGATCATTAACAGCATCAGTGTTTCACCTCTGAAAAGCGCTTGTGTTTATTTTGTGCGCCAGAAGATGTGGGTTGTCCACCGCCCATGAATCCGGTTTGGGCCATGGCTACCGCACGAAATATGGCGCGTCCTTTATTCATGGTTTCCTTCCACTCCAGGTCAGGGCAGGAGTCAGCAACTATACCTGCGCCGGCTTGAATATGGAGCTGACGATCTTTGATAACCGCTGTTCTGATGGCAATAGCTGTGTCCATATTGCCATTCCAGGCCAGGTAGCCCACTGCACCACCGTAGACCCCCCGTTTTACGGGCTCCATTTCATCAATAATTTCCATTGCCCGTACTTTGGGAGCTCCGCTTAATGTCCCTGCGGGTAGCGTAGCTTTTAGTACATCAAGGGCATCCAGTCCACTTTTCAGTTCGCCGGTAACGTTGGAGACAATATGCATAACGTGGGAGTATCGCTCGATGACCATCTTGTCGGTCAGCTTTAGGGAGCCTGTTGTTGCTACACGTCCAACGTCGTTCCTTCCCAGGTCGATCAGCATGAGGTGCTCTGCCAGCTCTTTGGGGTCATTGAGCAGCTCCTGCTCGAGAGCTTTATCCTTCTCTTCGGTATCACCGCGCTTTCGGGTGCCTGCAATGGGTCTTACGGTCACCTCTCCATCTTCCAGTCGGGCCAGGATTTCAGGAGAAGAGCCGACGACATGAAAATCACCCAGATCCATGTAATACATGTAAGGAGAAGGGTTGGTACTTCGGAGTGCCCGGTAAAGATTCAGGGGAGAGCTGTCAAAAGGGATGGACATTCTCTGGGAGAGCACGACCTGCATGGCGTCACCAGCAAGGATGTAGTCACGAACAGCCCCAACAGAAGCTTTGAAGGATTCTTCACCAAATCCTGACTGAAAATCATCTTCACTGGCGGGGTTCAGAGATGCCTGAACCGGTGGTTGAATATTGCTGGTCTGCAACTGGCGCACAAGGTTGTCCAGGCGAAATTGTGCTTTTTCCAGTGCGGCTGGTTCGTCAGGGTTGGCATGGGTAATCAGTATCAGCTTGCCACTGAGGTTATCGAATACCACCAGCTCATCAGACACCATTAAGAGGATGTCTGGTGTATGCAACTCGTCCTTTGGGGCGCTTTCTGCCAGTTTGGGTTCAATATAGCGAATCGTGTCGTAACCAAAATAACCAACCAGGCCTCCAGTGAATCTGGGTAGTTCTGCCAGCTCAGGTACTTGATAACGCTGTTGGAATTCCTTGATAAACCCCAGAGGGTCGCTGGTGGTATATTCTTCCACAATCTGGCCATCGGTTTCGATATGAATGTGATCGCCATTGACCCGCAGCAGGGTGCGGCAGGGCAGGCCAATCATAGAGTAACGGCCCCACTTTTCACCGCCCTCAACGGACTCTAACAGGTAGGAGTAGCGGCCATTGGCGAGCTTGAGATAGGTGGTTAATGGTGTATCAAGGTCTGCCAGAATCTCACGGATAACGGGGATACGGTTGTATCCTTCTCTGGTCAGACGCGCAAATACTTCAGGCGTCATAACAGCTCTCTCGAATAAGCTAACGGAATGTTATTGATTGAAATTATCTATGCTTGGCAACAACCATGTTGCAGTCGGGCTGAGTGTAATTGTCAGGCCCAAGGCCAGCTTTGCCAGCGCCAGGAGGCAGAAAGGAGGGAAATTGAAGACAAGGAAGCACCGGAACAGCTGTTATTGTCACTGTTCCTGAGTCGAAAGCTATGTTGGTGATGACAGTGTTTCACTGCAAACTCCGCACGCTAGGGCAGGATCTCTCCAAGCTCTTTAGTACTATATTATGTCGTTATCGTCTGCGCCAAGGGTATATGACTACAGGGGCTATTGCAAATCAGGGAGTGCGCTGCCCTGACTGGAGCTCCCGGAGATGAGAATGCATCGGGGAAGGGCGATCAGTGTATCTGGATTTGAGCAGAATTTTTCTAATGCAGTAAATAATTGATTGCATTCAGGTTCGGAGATTAACCCATCGTTGATGAAGCTTGTCCTCATGCACTGAAATGTTTGTAGCCAGAAGGTTTTGCAGTCACCCTTTGACCCTGTCAGCTGATGGCAGCGTAAATCACCAATCTGTAATCCGGCAGATTGAAACAATTCATGTAACTGAGCTCCTATATAGGGGTTGCCGTTTCTCAGTAGCATGGATTGTGTACTTAATTGAATAAAAAGGTCTTGATCAGGGTCTTTGGGAATGGTGAAACAACCGTTGCTATCAATATCTTCAACGATGATTACACCATTGCTTTTCAGGATTTTTTTTAATTTTTTTAATAACGCCAGGGGGTTGGTTAGATGGCAGAGAATAAAACGGCAATAGATGATATCAAATTGAGCGTCGAATTGATCAGTTTGGATATGTTCCAGATTGAATGATTTAAAATTGATATTTTTCTGACCAGCAAATTTCTTTTTTGCCATTTCAATAGATTCAGGGTCGATATCAATGCCGGTTACACTGCCATTTGAACCCGTAAGTGTCAGTAGCCTGCCACTGATTTCGCCAGCACCACAGCCTGCGTCAAGGCAGTTCATACCAGTTTGAAAGCCCTGTTCCATCAGAAATTGCTGGCTGATATCCCATGTGATACCAATTGAATTTTCTAACTACTGTATAACTGCCCAATCACGGGAGCACAGACTGAACAGTCGACCAGCTTCGCTGCAAAGGTTATTCCAAGCTTCACAGCAACAATCTACAATATTTTCATAACCTGAAAATGCTTTGTTTGATAAGTCATGCTCCCGCATCCACTCCCATAGCCTTTCTGAGCTGTTTAACTCCGGTGCGAATGGT
>NZ_LUKQ02000578.1 GCF_001647025.1 Endozoicomonas atrinae | reverse complement strand
GTGAAGCCATTCGAGTGGGTGAGTCAGTCGACGAGCTGATCATTTGCAACGATGTGGCTTACCACCTTGAAAACGTCATTAGCTAAGGAGTGGCTATGAAATACACAGCACTCCACAGCGTACGGCATGATGGCAGGTTGTATCAGGTCGGGAAAACGTTGGAGCTGGACGATCAGGCAGCTGAAGCGTTGCTGGCTTGTCAAGCGGTAGAGCCCATAAATGCAGAAGATGGCTCTGATCCAACACCTGATAGTGTAGCGCTGGATGCTGACTACGCTGAATCAGAGCCAGCGTCGAATGCTAATGAAAAGTCAGCAAAAGGCAAGGGTAAAAAATGAAGTACTGCGACAGCGCCGCCATGATCGCCCGGTTTGGAGAGGACGAGCTGATTCGCCTCACCGACCCGGGCGATGGTGCTATGGACGCCGCCGCCATTGACGCCGCCCTGACCGATGGCAGCAACGAAATAGACAGCTACCTGGCCGTACGTTATACCCTGCCGCTGTCGGTTATTCCTGAGATTGTGGTCAGGCTTTGCGCCGATATTGCCCGTTATCGATTATACGATGGCCGCATGCTGGACGAAGTCGAAAAGCGTTATGATGACAGCGTCAAGCTGCTTAAGGACATTGTCCGGGGCAGCGCCGTCCTGCCACTACCCACCACCACCGCCAGCACCGAAGTCAGCACCACCCGCAGCCGGGACGATCGGCTATTTACCCGGGATACCCTGGAGGACTTCTGATGTTATCCCTTGAGCAAGGCCAGCAGGAAATACAGAACCTGATGGATACCGTGATGCTTTACCAGCATCGCAAGCCGCTATTTACCCGGCTGGGACGGGCAGTACTCACCGACGCCCGTCTGAATTTCCGCCGACAGCATGCACCGGATGGCACACCATGGGCACCCTTAAAGATCAGAACCGGGCAGATCCTGAGCGACACCGGTCGCCTGCGAAACAGCCTGAGCTACAAAACCGGCAACGACGAGGTGGCAGTGGGAACCAACGTGAAATATGCAGCGGTTCACAACTTCGGAGCCACCATGCGACCGAAGAAAGCGAAGATGCTCGCTTTTCCCGGCAAGAACGGACAAACAGTATTTGCCAAGAAAGTCGTCATTCCTGCACGCCCATTTCTGGGCATCGAGCAGCGCCAGATCAATCTGGTTCAACAGACCATCGAGCAGTGGGTCAAGGACGTGGCCAACCGCAATGTTTAACGAAGCCCTCAAAGCCATCACCGACCACCTGGAAGTT
>NZ_LUKQ02000577.1 GCF_001647025.1 Endozoicomonas atrinae | reverse complement strand
GCGTCATTCGTAAGGCGATCAAGAACCGGAAGATTTTTCGGACTGATGAGTCAGTCATGAAGGTAATCTATCTGGCCATGGAAAAAGCTTCCGAGAAATGGACCATGCCGATCAGGAACTGGAAAGCAGCCATGAACCGGTTTGAAATTATGTTTCCTGACCGGTTCAAGGAGTAATAGTTTTGGTGGCGTTTACACAGAATTATTTACAGGCTCTTTTTTGAATTGGCCTGATTTCTTATATTCATTCAACAACCAGCCAATGGTAAACGGTGTCTTTTTAGAAAGCGCTTCATAGGCTTCATGCACTTTCGATAATGGCATGTTTACCGGTCCCAGAACAATCTCATTACCGAAAATGGTCCTGTTTCCCGCACGCCCAAGATAGGGTTTGTATACTACTCGGCCCTTTTGTCGATATACCCCTCTGGGTAAATGCTCATTCCCTTTTTTTCTTTTGCGTCCCATCGTAACTACTCCATGACGATGTTAAAGAAATTCTATGCCTGTACTAGGCGAGTCATCACCCACCAATGGCTGATCAAGTGCTGCCTGTGTGGTAACAACCTCCCCATTTCTAACGTAATAAAAGTGAATGCCATTTTGCATTAACCATTGGATAAGGTCTTTTTTTCGTTTTATTCCTGACCACTCCATAAGGTCTGCTTGGCTGATTAGGGCATCTTTTGGCATGCATAAACCTCATCGATACTCGCCATCGATTTCGGAAACTTTACGCACCTTCAATTCGGGCTTGCTATCCACGTCTGAGTGCCGGATTACAAATTCACCGCCCTGAAAGGTTTCATACACTGGCTGTGCTTTTGTCAGCAGTTTAAGCAGCACTACCGCATCCTCAACCGAGTCCAACAACCATTGATTCGTGCCAAAAGAAACCACGTACACATTCTCATCCATAAGATTGTCCTTTTTAGAGGAGGCACCCATCAGAGTGCCTTATTGAGATCCGCAGCACTGGAGACAGCGCCGTCGATAATTTCACCGGTATCCATATCCACCACGACACCCCCGTCATCGTTACGCAGCAGCGCCTCGTTATGTTGAGACAGGCCTGCGTCCGCCCGTTCATCCAGACCGACAGCGGTGAGAGCTTCAATAGAAACCGGGAGGTATTTATACCAATTTCATTTTCAAAATATGTCACGAATTCTGCGATTGCCTTTATACTTTAAATAGCCTGTTGTTCATCCCGTTAATGTCATGCCTAAAACTCCCGATTTTCCTGAAAACTTTCACGATGCA
>NZ_LUKQ02000576.1 GCF_001647025.1 Endozoicomonas atrinae | reverse complement strand
TTGCAGACTGCTTTGATGAGGATTACTTCAAGCAGGCCACGGCAGAAGAGAAGGTACGTAAATACAAGCACGGCGTTGCCTACTTTGAATGGGATGCCAAAAAGAAGCGCAACGAAGCACTGGATTGCCGGGTCTATGCGCTGACGGCTGTGAGAATCCTTCAGCAACATCGAGGGCTGGATCTGGAACAGCTGGCAGCACAACGGCCAGAGCCTGAAGTGCAGATCAAACAAGAAGAACCAGCGGATATCGCTGTGAATCGCAATCGTCGAATCTCTCACAGTTCCTATCTGAATGGATAAACCCATGATTACCGATGCTGAATACCAGGCCCTGAAGCGAGCCGTGCTGCTGCGGGAAACCCGCACCGTAGAATTTGAAGGCCGAAAAGTGGAATACGCCAGCTTCGGTGAAATGGAGCGGCGGCTTCAAGCCATTGAGCGAGAGCTGGTTAAACAGCAAAAACGCCCACGACAGTATGGTGTTTATTCCCGTCGTTGCATTTAACGGGATTGATGCGTTTCCATATACTTTCTGAGCAAGTTATTAATGCGGGTTTGATAACCTTGTCCTTGCTCTTTAAACCATTCCAGAACATCAGAGTCTAACCGGATGGTCACTGGCTTTTTGACAGGCAAACGCAATTCAGCCTGATTAAAAAACTCCTCATCCAATTCAGGAATATCGGAAGTATCTATTTCATCATCATTCATGGTGTCGAGCCGTTGCCAATCAGTACCGGATGTTTTCTTCATAATATTGAGTCTCTTTTTTGGTGGCTTTTCGGGCTGAAATGATTCGCACAATATCACCGACTCGTTCTGTATAGACAACTACTCCGGTAAGGTGATGAATGCGGCCAATAGCAACCCAGCGCTCTTCGTCATAGTTGATGCGGTCATCAATCCGGCAGAGCAAAGGGTGATTGAAGATATCGACTGCATCATCAAAGGCAATTCCGTGCTTGCGAATATTCGCCTGATTCTTTTCTTCATCCCAGTCAAATTGCATGGTTATGCCAGTATTTACATTTGTACATACATAATAGCACAGATTTCAGGAAATACTGAATGAGTCTGAAACATCGTATTGCAGGCTGGCTGCTGCCTGAAATCAATAATCTGGCCTATACCTCCGCAGGGCATGGTCGGAGAAGCCAGAGTTGGTCAGCCCCATCCTCCGGCCCGAATAACACATTGACCGGTAATCTGGGGACGTTAATCAATCGTTCACGAGCAGCGATTCGCAATGATCCCTGGGCGGCATCCGGGCTGG
>NZ_LUKQ02000575.1 GCF_001647025.1 Endozoicomonas atrinae | reverse complement strand
TTGAGAACCTTATTTCCGAAGATTAAAAAAACGGAAAGCGTATAGTTGTGTGATTTTGAAGATTTAAGTTGGACTTACCATCATGCTAGTAATTTGAGATAGCTTCTTACAAAGTCGCACATCGCGTTAGTAGAATAAAAAAACTCCATCTGATTTAGCCTTTAGATGGATCGATTCTGATATTGTCATTGATCAATAACCGCCGAAATTTTTTGCGTTTCTGAAGACGCTTCCTCTGGAGAGAAGTCGAAAGGAAGAGAGTGAAACTCTGTTGTTTCGGGGGCTGCCATCCAGCTGATGTGAGCAGGATTGTTTTCCATCGGTTGATCAGTATATTTTTTGGCAAAAGTGCCAGAACTGGTTGACGTACCAAATTTAAAATTAGGTGTGAGAGCATCTTTAGGGGGTGAAAAAACGTCAGAAACCGATATCGAAAAAGGTTGATCTCGCGTTGTTGTATGTAATCCAGGGGCTTCGTGACGAATTCTCCCAGGATAAGAATGTTGTCTATGTGGCTTGGCTTGATGGCTTCTTTGCTTACAGTGGCGTTTATTTCGTGCTTTTGTCGGTCCTTTGGGAGGCTCTTCCTTTGGTGTTTCTGAAAGCTGATCATCTCTATAGCTGCCTGGGGAGTAACCTTTAGTCTCGGCCTGAAGTGAAAGTTTGGCTAGTTCTTCTGCTATATCGGTATCACTCTCAGGATCACTAAAAACCTGGTTTTGAATTGCTATCATTGTTTTTTTTGTCCAAAAGCCATCGCTGCTTGAGGGGAGAGCGGCTTCTGCCCCTGCAGGAGTGGAGTTTGGAATGGCGGTTGGCGTTATCTTTCTACCCATGCTCGTAGCAGAAATATGAGATCGGCTGGCGGGAGGGCGTTCATTGTTATCTTCGGATGTCTTAGTCATATAGGGTTGGTTGTAAGGAGTAAGCTTCTCCATCGATAACACCAAATTTGTGGCTTCTGAATTTATTTTGATCTTCTTATTTCAATTAGGTTCATTTTTAGAACAAAAAACAAACAGTAGTGTGCAGTATACAAGCACCCAGTGTGATCATTTCAGTTCTCTAAAGTAAGGTGACTTTTTTTATGCCCCGCATGAGTTGTTTCTAATCGAAGTGGAGAGTTCATTATTTTACGGTTTGTCTTAACAATAGTCCGGACAGTTTTCCGAAATAGGCAACCATGAGAGGAATCAACCAGAGTAGAGAATCCTAATAATCTATCTGTTGATACCTCCTCTCATGGAAATCATAGTTAAGTCTGCTCTGGACAGTA
>NZ_LUKQ02000574.1 GCF_001647025.1 Endozoicomonas atrinae | reverse complement strand
CCGCAATGCGCCTCACTACTCGGTGCCTGGACTCAAGAGTCTGGGCGGTGCGGAACGGGCAGCCATCAAGCGGTATCTGGACGGGCGACCTGACAAGCAGGGCATTGTTCAGCGGCTGAAGAAGCTGGCAGATACCCCGTGGGCAAGGAAGACCGTGCAGGCGATGCTGATTCGCCAGACCATTGATGATCTGGTGGCTGGGCGGGAGGTGGATTACCAGTCTCTGTTAGCGAACAAGGACAATGCGTCACTGCTGAAGGCCCTGAAAGATCATGGTGAGGACGGATTGTGGCGGTACATTCATCAGGAAGACGTTATTGGTCATGCTGGAAAACCACAAAATAGCGTCAATGGCAGTTTTGTAGACTGCCTGCCCAGTAAAGCCTGTGCCACGTTCTGCTACGCCACAAAGGGTAACTACCGATTCAGCAACCCGTTGATCAAGTCTGAGGTGGTCAACTGGGCGGTGGAGAACAACCCGGTCAGAACGGCCAAACTGGCAGCGATCAATTACAAGAGCACTGCTGAGTATTATCAGGATAAAGCCCTGCGGCTGTTTGATATGGGCGATGGCTCCATGTCATGGCTCCCCTTTATCAAACAGATGAACAAGGAAGGTATCCGCCTCCAGATATTCAGTAAGAACCCGGACTTCCTTAAGCAGGTGCCAGAGATGAACTGGCGAGCCCTGTCCGTGGATAACAGCAATTTTGAGCTGGCAGCACAACATCCTGACCTGCCGCTGGCGATGGTATTTGATGGCAGTGAAAACGATATTCAGTTTGAGAGGTCTAACCGTGACAGAATCCTGGTAACCCTGCCCATTAAGCAAGGGCAAAAGGTATTGGCTGACAAGGCTACCTTGCGCAGGATGTTGGGCATTGAGGGTATGAAGAAAGTCTGCCCTGTTGACGGTGGCTGGAAGAAGATCAAGCACCCTACCGATCCGAAGAAGGACTTTAACTGCACGTCCTGTGATAAGTACGGCGGCGCTGGCTGCTTCCAGGGCAATGTTACCAGCAAGGTAATGAAGGCAGCGGCAGAGACTCCCCATGAAAAAAACATTCGGGAACTGAGAGAGGAAATAGAACATGACCCTGAAAGATTCGGCGGCAAAGCGAGCGCGAAAGAGCTGCTTGGAGACCTGGACAAGATCGTATCTGCAATACGGGCATCTGTTGACCCCCGAACAGAAGAAGGAAATGAGAGCCAATCAGAAGAAGATTCTGGACGCACAATCCGAGTTCGACAAATTGATGAGGGAACCGGACGCTACCG
>NZ_LUKQ02000573.1 GCF_001647025.1 Endozoicomonas atrinae | reverse complement strand
TGCTGGATCACCTTATTGAAGACAAGCTGAAGCCGTTCATCGCAACTGGCCAAATGCCGTTTGGACGAAGCGGAAAAGCGGTACATGGTGTCCCTTTTTTTTAGTGGTGTAGCTTGGGAGGCGATTTATGATCCCGCAGACACAAAAAAACCCGCTGTTAAGCGGGTTCTTCTGAAGGATGCAAGCAGGGAATGGTTAAGTGACCGGGTAATTTCCCAGCATGTGCTTTTACCGTACTTATACTCTCACTTTGAGTCAAATTCTTTTGGTACTATGGAAGCCTTTCGTAAATCAGCCATGTGATAAGGGTATAAAAAGTAATTTATGAACTTAGCAGCACTTGACGTAATTATTGATAATAATGTGGAAATGCTTGAGTCGTCAGCCAGAGAGAATAAAGTCGACGAAACCACGATTGTTGGTATCGCAAAATATGCTGTCTCTAATGGGTACGATAAGCTATCAATTGCTCAGAAATACCATTTTGATAACTGCATCAAACCTCTTATTGAGGAAGTACAATGTCCAGGTTACACCCATGAGTGTGACGAGTACCAAAGAGATTGCACCAATATTTTAGACGACGACGATCTGGTGGAATATTACCAAAATGCCAGGGACTATTGTGATAGCTGTGAAGCACAAGCATCTGCTGATGCGCATTCAAAAGAATCGTTCTTCCGTGATTAAGATTTACCACTGATCAAATCATCCAACTGTCATCAAAGGTCAGTTGGATGCTTTGATGAATATAGAGTGCCACTGGTCTAATAGTTTTTAGCTGATCATAACTCATAAGGTTATAATTCTGAGTTTTTTAAAGATTATGGAACTACGAAGAAATTTCACCAAAAACTTGGGAACACATTACGGCTTATACGCAGGTTCAGAACTTATCCATGTTGAATACAGCCGTTCTGCTGCTGAAGATATTCTCGAACGTATACAGGCTGGTGAGATGTTGGCTGAAATCTTAAATGAAAGGTTCGAAAAACTTCATGATAGTAAGATTGCAGAAATTGAAAAAAAATTCGAGAAAAATAGAACAGAGCTTGTGAGGCTTAATTTTGGTATTGCAAATAGGAAAGAAATCACTCGACGACTTGAAAACCTCAACACCAGATTATCAATCAAGTATCTTTCTTCAGAATATGATTTAGAGGGAATGTAATTTAAATTGTGTAAACGCTTGTCGTTAATACTCCAAAATGGAGAATAACAATGAGCGTTGAAATCAACGAAAAACTGGTAGATCAAATAGCCAGTCAGATTAAAACTCAGGATGATC
>NZ_LUKQ02000572.1 GCF_001647025.1 Endozoicomonas atrinae | reverse complement strand
GACCACTGATCCACGCCTTCGTGTTGTCGGTGAGAGCTAACAGCACGGGGACAAGGAGGTCGGTACGGAACACATAGTTCTCGTCCACTTCTGGCACGTCACGATGGGCACCGCTCCACTCGAAGACGGGGATGTCGAAGTCGAGGGCTTTAACCTTGCGTTGACCTGGACGGAAGACCTCGTTGGCATTTGTCCATGCCACGTTCTTGAGATCGGGCAAGCCCTTGGGCATGGTGATCGGTGCGCTCAGGTGTTTAGGCTTGCGTCTCAGCTCGGCTTCGAGTTCCTGATTTCGTTTCTGTGCCTGCAAGCCACCGTTGATGGCACTCTCGATGCGCTCGACGCTGACCTCATTGTTGGTCACTTGCTTGAGAACGGAGTCGAGCAGTTCGCGGTCTTTCTGCTCGGTTGAGATCGTCCATGTGTCCATGTTGCTGTCCTTTTTGATTGGGTTTTGTGCCAGTTGTTTTCGAACGGGTTGTTTCTTGGTGTTGCCTCCGAGGGCGTCCCATGTGTCTTCGACGTATATCCATTTGGCGTTGTAACCGAAGTGGTAACGACGGACACTGCCGACGGGAGCGTCAAGGTCTGCACCTCTGGCGAACTCTTCTGGCTCGGTGATGGCCAGAATAAACTCGCTCACGAAGTCGTCGACGGCCTCGAAGTTGGACTGCTTGTGATACTCGATCACACGATCAACCATGTAAGCCATGACCTGCACGGAGCAGCGGTCACGGTACTCTGACCATGTGGGGCGAAGGTTGTACTTGTCTTGGCCAGAACCGATGAGCGGTGAACGCTCGCCGATGTTCTCCCAGTTGCACTTCTTGAGGTAGTTGCCGACGGTTTGCTTGAACAACTTGCGAAGCTGGGCACGACGCTCGTTACCGTTGGTGTTTTGAACGGCTTCCCTGAGTTTGTCTGTTGTAGTTGTCATGATGTATCTCCATTGGTTGTTGTTTTCCGAGACACAACAACGCCGTCAAACCAGTAAACACCGATTTGCCGTAGTAGTATCGTGTCGGGATTGATAGAGCTGGCAGAGCAGCCCGTCAGGTAGGATTTCCCCTAAATACCTGGGCGGGTGTGTGGGTTATGAGTACGTTGGTTGTTCTGGCAGGTTGTCTTCGAGGAACTTGCGGAGGTAACGCTGCATGGGTCTGGGATAGTCAGACAGCAGGTGCTTGTCGGCCACGTCGAGGGCTTTGGACTTGTCGTAGTCGTACTCGCCCAGGTATTCCACGAAGTCGAACTCGCTGCCGTCGATGGTGACACGGAAGAACAACGG
>NZ_LUKQ02000571.1 GCF_001647025.1 Endozoicomonas atrinae | reverse complement strand
TCTCCCACCCCGAACCGATGTTCGGGTCACCAATGCTAATGGTGTGTCGGAAGGTCTGTGCTGAATTGGTGGGACTGAGGGTTTTCTGGTAGGGGTTGGCAATCTTGTTCTCATCCCGGTAGTCGTAGGTAACGCTGCCACTGTTGAACGTACCCTCACGGTCTTCCGCTAAAAAATACAACCCCACCTCATAGCGGCCCTGGGTCATGGTCTGGCTGAGTTCGATGTCGTGGGTGGTGAATTGGTCGATGTCCACGGCCACCGTTTCCCCGTCGATCCATTCCCCCCATTGCTGCCGATACCGGAAGGTCACGTTCACCTTACGGTTCTGCCAGGTACCGCCGCTGCCGGTGGAACGCTGGCTGGCAACCCGTCCTTTAAGAATGACCTTTTTCACCTGGTCCACACCGCCTCTGGTAAAGGTGGTGGTATTGCTGGTCCCCTGGTAAAGGGCGTTCCTGACCTCCGTCTTGCTGCCATCCGCCAGCAGCAATCGGGCATAGGGTTTGAACACCCACGCCCCTTCAATGGCGCCGTGAGGCATCGGGGATGAGTGGTACAGCTCCAGCCGCTGGGACTGGTCAGGGTAGTCGGCGTTATAAACGGTAATATCGCGGGGATAGAGGTTAATGGTGGGCTGGCTTTTGAAATAGGCGGGAATCACCACGGTCTGGTTATGCCTGCCGATGCCGCTTTCTGTGCGGCGCACCTCTTTATAACGAACATGGCCAGAGCTGGCGGTGTAGATATAGGACTCAATCCGCCCCTCTTTCAACACCAGGTAATCGTTGCTGGCGATGCCGCCGCTGCCGCTTATCACCATCTGACCAAATCCATCGCTGCCGGTACTCAGCTCGATGGAACCCTGCCCAACCGTGAGCGCCGTGCCGTTTTGCAGTTCACCGGACTGAAGCTGGCTGATATTCACCGGGCCGTTGACGGCCAGATAGCCATTGAAGATCAACACATACTCCGGTTCTGCTTCGGTGCCAATATTGCGCACCGAAAACGGCTGCTCCGACAGCTCCGGGCTTTCCAGCATCAGGTCGGCCAGATTGATAATGGCCGTTCCCTGACCCGCCGTTCCAGCCAGTGCATTAAAGCCCCCAACCTGTCCGGCACTGTTGACGTGACGCACCCAGTAATAGTGCAGCGTGGTATTGCCAGTGATACCAATTTCATTTTCAAAATATGTCACGAATTCTGCGATTGCCTTTATACTTTAAATAGCCTGTTGTTCATCCCGTTAATGTCATGCCTAAAACTCCCGATTTTCCTGAAAACTTTCACGATGCA
>NZ_LUKQ02000570.1 GCF_001647025.1 Endozoicomonas atrinae | reverse complement strand
TAGACTTCAGGAAATAACCTTCAATCTTGGGATAACTCTCACCAGCCTTCTCAGAAGGCTGGCGGTCTCAGCCCCCTTTTAGGGGGCTTAAAGCAAAACCACGTTCTACGAACGTGGATCATTTACTAAATACAGAAAAGAGTCATTTTTAATACATGAACCACCTGCTCAGCAGGTGGTGATGTGAAAGCAACGGCAGCCATTAATGTCATTGGCATGTGGTTTGTGGGTGTTCCCCCGGCCTGGGCAGCCGTGAATATCTGGAATCGGCCACTTTATCTGGTGTTTATCTGTGCGCTGATGGAAGAAGAGACAAAAGCGGTTCTGGTGCTTTACCCCGTCCTGGCGAGATACTGGTTGAAAAATCTGGCTGTCGAAGCTGAAGCATAAGAAGTGTCTAACCCCTGATTTTTAGCAATCATACCGGGGGGTGTATTTATCTCTATACCTCCCTTTTATAAAAACACTATTACCCCATTTATTCCTTTTAAGAAATCCTGATACAGGTAGAAACCTGGTTGCTTTTTAATTTCATATGGAAAAATACAATAAGTCAGAGCCACGCTTCCTCCTTACCTCTAAAAAGAAATGCTATTAGCGCACATCAATAGCTATCATCGTTCCATGGTCAAAATGCGAAACCATCGTTCTATTTATTATCTAGAATAAATGGAAACCTGACGCAATTATTACAGTCAAAGTGCGTTCTGGATTTGGAGTTGTAATAAAGCTGAAGGCTAGTGGTTCTCTTCTGATAAAGATCATGTGCTCTTAACGCTTTAATGCCATTTGAACAACTGCTACTTCAGTGTTGACAGATAATCAGTCTTATATCCTGCAGGGGGTAAATGATGGACGCAATGGGTAGAACTGGCAGTGATTTGTATAGAGACTGTACTCCAGATAGACCGGAGGACTTTTCTAGGGTTAACCGCTGCAAGTCAGCACCTGTTCTCGTCGCAAGAGACACAGAAGAACCACATCAAAGCAGCTGCAGCGATAGAAAAAGGATAGCAGATTGGGATATTCAGACCACTATACCAATGGGTGAGTTGGCCATTAATGATGATTCTATCAACGGGCAGGAGCCTGTAAATAATTCTGTGTAAACGCCACCAAAACTATTACTCCTTGAACCGGTCAGGAAACATAATTTCAAACCGGTTCATGGCTGCTTTCCAGTTCCTGATCGGCATGGTCCATTTCTCGGAAGCTTTTTCCATGGCCAGATAGATTACCTTCATGACTGACTCATCAGTCCGAAAAATCTTCCGGTTCTTGATCGCCTTACGAATGACGC
>NZ_LUKQ02000569.1 GCF_001647025.1 Endozoicomonas atrinae | reverse complement strand
CAGGGCTTACGCACGAGTATTCTCATTTGCATTTAGCGATTAACTTTAGCCAAGTTCTATTTCCACCGGATTACAGATATAGTCGCTGATTTTTGATCTCTAAATGCTTAAGCCTGCCCCTCTCATCATCTTTCTAAATGATCTTAAAGACCCGCGTGCTCGCTCCAACGCCTGTGAACACAAGTTTATCGATATCCTGATCATAGCCATCTGCGCCATCATGAGTGGTGCAGAGACTTGGGAAGATATTGAAAGTTATGGTCATGATAAAAAGGACTGGCTCTGTACCTTTTTGGAGTTACCTCACGGTATTCCATCACACGACTGTTTTTACCGAATATTCTGCGTCCTTGACCCTGAAGCTTTGGAAGTCTGCTTTATTAGGTGGGTTAAGTCATATTTCCCAATGGCTCTGCCCCTTGGAGAAAGCCAGACAGACATTGTTCCCATTGATGGCAAGACAATCCGTGGATCAAGAGGCAAGGGTAAACGGGCTGTGCACATGGTCAGCGCCTGGAGCAGCCGACTCCGGCTGGTGCTCGGTCAGAAAAAGGTCGATACGAAATCCAATGAGATAACGGCGGTTCCTGAACTGTTCGAGATGATTGATTTAAAAGGGGCTCTCATCACTGCCGATGCCATCAGTTGCCAAAAAAGCATTGCTGCTAAATGTATTGAGAAAGAGGCAGATTACCTGCTGGCGGTGAAAGGCAATCAGGAAATGTTACAGAACGATATTCAGGCAGTTGTTGAGAGCCATTGGGAACAAAATCCTGTTGATCAGCCATGCGACAACTTTGCCGAACAGAGAAACACAGGCCATGGCCGTCATGAATATCGTTGCTGCTGGGTCTTTAATGACCTTACCCTGCTCTCCACACATACAGAATGGGAGGGTCTGAAACATTTTGGTGTCGTACAGGCAGACAGAACCATTGATGGAAAAGCGACGACAGCCCTTCGCTTATACATTACGAGCAAGGCAATGACCGCAGAGGAAATGCTGACTGCCACACGAATCCACTGGGAAGTGGAGAATAATGTTCACTGGATGCTGGACATAGCCTTTAATGAAGATGCCTGTCTAACTCAGGATAAAAATGCGTCTGAAAACCTGTCGGTTTTACGAAGAATCTGTCTGAATATTTTTAATATGGATACAGCCAATAAAGGAAGCATGAAGCGTAAGCGCAAGAGGGCTGGTTGGAATAATGGCTATCTGGCAGGGCTGCTGAATATGTATATATTCGGTGAGGATAGTGGCTCAAATGCGAATGATTATCCTCGTGCGTAAGCCCTG
>NZ_LUKQ02000057.1 GCF_001647025.1 Endozoicomonas atrinae | reverse complement strand
ATAACCCAGATGCTCTTCCAATTCAGCGGCCATAACACGTTCAACAGTCGCCTTAATAAGTAAACGGCTGAAGTCGGCAAGATCATCCTGAGTTTTAATCTGACTGGCTATTTGATCTACCAGTTTTCGTTGATTTCAACGCTCATTGTTATTCTCCATTTTGGAGTATTAACGACAAGCGTTTACACAATTTAAATTACATTCCCATAGCACACACCGGCTGGCTACAGAATATGCCAACCAGTAGAGGCCATGCATTAATCAAACGGTTTTCAACCCATTGGCATAAGCCTGCATTTCTGCTCCCAGCTGTTTGATCAGTGGATCATCATTATCTTTGGTAATCTCCAGGACGGATACCTCAATAAAACTGGCCACTTGCATTGTTGCCGCCCTTGTTTGCTGACAGGCGTTAAGAATGTTACTCACTATACCCAGAGTATTCGTTCTTTGTTCCTGAAGGTGACCCGTGAACAGCTGGTTGTACCACTTTGGTGAGGCGCCGTGTTCAAGTGAAGCCATGGCTTTAACAAGCGCTTCCGGAATATCAAAATTATTGATCACAGTCTGAGCTGTACCGGGCTTCTCTATCTGGGTCTGAGCTTCAAGAAACAAGCTGATGAGCTTGCTGGACTGGTCGTTTGTCAGAAACCTCTCCCTGAGTGCATTGATAATGTGTGCCCTGCATTGGGCAATTGATTGCTGTGCCTGAGCATTTATCTGTGACTGAGCATTGATTATCTGCAGCTCAGTATCAATGTCTTTCAATAGGGCATCTTGCCTGTTATCTGAGCAAGCCAGTGTTTCAGTCAATTGTTTGCTGAATTTGGAGAGAGTCTCAGAGTGTTCAGGCTGGCTGCTTTTGCATTGTTTGTTAGTATTTTCTCCCTGCTTCCGGATTAACTCTACCGTCTTATGATATTCAGAATACTTTGTGAGCACCGAGTGCGTTAACTGCTTATGAGTCTGACTGGGTTCAGAAGGGCGGTAACTGGTGATTTCAGAAGTCAGCTTGTCCGGTATTATTGTTATGAGGAAGTCAAAAGCATCAGCTCCCGAGACCAGACTCTCCAGCTGCTGTTCGTCTCCAATAGTTTTGAACTCCTCAATCATTCCTGCAAGACGAGCCTCTTCTCCAGTTTTCTGTCGCGAAAGCATCTGGAGTAATGCATGAGTCTCATGAGGTTTATTAACCACATTGAGTGTTTTTTTCAGGTGGGTGGGAGAGGTGAATATCTGGCCATATGCATTGATAAACTGCTGATCAAAAACCTTATCTCCAGCATTTTCTTTAAACTGGCACAGTAGCTGCCCAACATCTTTAAATTTATTCAATACCGCTTTCTGTGTTAACGGCGTGGGGCCATCCAAAAGAAGCTTACGGCACAGCAAGTTTAACAAATGGTATCTGCTATCTCTCTGGTCAGGCGTTAGCTCTGTTAAAAGCTGCCAGACTTCACCAGGCAATTTTTTATCAAATGAAGCCAGTTTGCAAATTGCCTTATCTATTTGAATCAATGCCTCCAGGGAAAGCTCAGGCTTATTGGAGGATGAAACACTTCCAAGCAGCGCAATGGCATCCTGGCATGCTTTACAGGCCTTATCTGGGTTCATTGACAACAGTTCGCACTTCTGTTCAGCCACTGACAAAAATGGGCTGAGAGAAGCGTAGTTCTGATATTCCGATTCCACGTAACGGATAATAGACTGGATGGTTCTCTTCTCTGCCTCTTGACTGGCTGTATCGAGTGTTATTGCCAGTACTTTGAGCTGCTTTGATATTAAATCTTCTGCTGAATACTCCTGCTTCCGGCTCTTATGATGTGTCACGGGTGTAATACTGGCAGGTTCAGCCTTAATCGTGGATAGTGGCCTATCAGAAGGGCTTGCCATATTATGCAAAGATGCTGAAGCCCCTGTTTTCTGTACTTGTTGCTGCAGCTCAGCAGCTTCCCGCTCCAGACGTTGACCCAACTGTTTTTGGAGTAACTGTGCTGGCTTTAATGGTTTAGTATGTTTAATTAGGCGACTTTTGGCGTCCTTCAACACTTTCTCAACTTTCGCCAACTCATCTACTGCCGACTTTTGAAGCTGATCGACAGACTCTTCTTCAGATTTTTTCCGTGTTGACGTGAGTGCTTTTTCGAGGTTTTTTATATTCTCCAAGGGTGGCATTAACCCCCGAATCATGAGAGCTGAGATTTCTGAGGAGTGCCGGTATAAAAAGCGATCATCCATCAACAGGCTCTGGATCCTCTGGTTATAGCAGGTCATCAGCTCATGAGCCTGTTTGTAAAGCTCTGACAGGCTTTTCTTGAGTTCAATCTTGTCGCTGATAGAAACAGCATTCAGTGCATTGATATCAGAAAAAAGCCTATGCTCTATGGCGTTAGAGTCATGCTCCCAAGGATCAGCGGGATATTCAGTGGGTTTCAGTCCCCCTTTACCAGAAGGCTCTGCAACAACTTGCCCTTTGAGTTTACGGAGGTCTGTAACTTGCTCAGATGAAGCGTTACCCTCAGGATGGAATGAGCCATTAATATTGAAAAGCGCTTCACTGCTTAAATCTTTTTTGATTTGCTCTGAATCCATGACCTGTATCCTTTCCTTACCTTCAGGTGTTTAACCTCTATTTGCCACGAAAATGTCGTTTCTGACCTTTGATATCATTTTCATACTGGAGTGAATGGTGTTCTGCTTGAACAAAGCCACTCATGTCTATTTACTGATAATTACTCGGCAGAATAGCTGGATGCTGGATAACGGCTCGTCGGAAAGGGGGGGCCTGAGCAAAACTATTTGGCTATTTTTTTATACTGATTCTCGTTGAATAAAGCCTCTGTTCACTTCTCATCAACATAGAAACGGGCTCAAACCGGACTTATTCTCGCTACGGGGTCGCCCAGATGGTCAGTTAAGTCCGGCTGGCTACTGGAGCAGGCGTCTTTGTCAATCCTGCCCCTTGAATAAAGGCTGCCAGAAGGCTGTCCGAGAACAGCTGCTTAGGTACGATCGTTTGCCTTGGCTCTCAACGCGCCTTTCTCTTCACCCGATAAAAAAGCGATACTCAAGCCATTTTCCTGTGCCTGGCGGATATCATCCTGAGTCAACCCGGCAGCAGGAGCAGCAACCTCGTATTCATGAGGAAGCTCAATACCCTCCACTGCTGGATCGTCAGTATTGATGGTGGCCATCACGCCATGATCCAGAAACTGCTTGAGAGGATGGCTCTGAATATCGGGGAAGGTATTCGTCTGGATATTCGATGTCAGACAGGACTCAATACCGATTTTGTGTTCTGCCAGATAATCCATCAGCTCAGGATCATAGATAGCTTTTACCCCATGGCCTATCCGGGTAGCACCCAGTTCCTTGATTGCCTGCCACATACTTTCGGGACCAGCGGCTTCTCCGGCATGAACGGTAATTTGCAGGCCAGCATCACGAACCTGGCGAAAATGGTCGACAAACAGCTCTCCGGGTTTACCCAGCTCATCACCTGCAAGATCAATCGCAATCAGCTTGTCTTTGAAAGCAAGGCAGGCATCCAGCTCTTTCTGACAGGCTTCCTGCCCAAAAGTACGGCTTAGAATACCGATCAGATTTGTTGCTACACCGAAGTCGCGACTACCGGCCGTAACTCCATCAATGACGGCTTCAACAACACCTTCAGGATCAAGGCCGTGTGTCATGGCCATATACCATGGGCTGAACCGAAGCTCTGTATAATCAATACGGGCGTTCATCGCATCTTCTACATTTTCATACGCTATTCGGCGGCAATCATCGTAGTCAGCAAGTACTTTGACACCCCAGTCCAGCTTGCTTAAAAAGCTGACCAGATCAGGTTCCTGGCTGATGACACGAACATGGGGAATCAGATCTGTCAGATTGTCTGCAGGTAGCTGAAGGTTGTTCTTCCTGCCCAGATCAAGAATGGTTGCTGGTCGAATATTTCCATCCAGGTGGCGGTGGATATCCGTCAGTGGGATTGATGGTGTAATCATGGCGTTGTACTTATTTCTATCATCAAAGGGTGAATGGATGCCATGATACCTGATTTTTAGAAAGGATTGTTTTACACAGAGAATTGGATAGCCATCTTGCTATTGTGGAAAATAGCGGATGACCAACATTGATCACCCGCAGGAAGAAATACTCTTAACCCAATCCACTCCTGATCATTACGTCATAGGTTATGAAGCGTTGCTGAATATATCTTCATAGCTAGGGGGGGAACTTGTATCCCGTTCCTGTTTATAGGTCGGAACTTCTGCAGGAGTATACAATGGTGGAAATTCGCCCTGTTCATTTGGCCTCACGAACCCATCCAAGTTGTATTCAGAGTGAGCTGTTAGTGCTACGACACTGTATGTAGGCGGATGTTCTGAGCCATCCCTTGGAATGATATTTGTTTGGGGGTTAGCTAACTGCTGGATGTACCGTAAACATTCCGACCTGGCTTCTCTTGCAAAATAAGAATTGGGGTAGTCTGTGGCCAGACGTACAGTTTGATCCGTGATGGCTACCTTATATTTACCACGCCATCCTTTGATACCAGCACCAAATGCTTTGAATGCCTTGCAGAGCGGCATGGATTTTGAGTCACTATGCCACTTATAAGAACAGGCAGCTTTGAAGTGTACAGATATATCAGCCATGAGATTCTTCCTTGAATTTCAATGAGTTAATTATAAATTTTATGGATAAGTTATTCTTGGGTCACATGTAATCGAAAAGAGATTAATTGCATGTAATTACTAATTAGGACTGATTATTTGCAACTTAGTTCCAATTTTTCTGAAGGGTTCGCACAAATATTACGAGATCTGGTCAATCTGGAAGTTAAGAGAAAAAACAATAACTTATTTAAAAACAGATACTTAAATAGTTTTACCGGCAATAGAAAAAAGAGGTATCCGAAATCATATTATTCCGGACACCTAACAAGGTTTTAGCGATTAAATTGCTTAAAACGCTTGATCAGACCATTGGTTGAGCTGTCCTGATCGGTAGTTTCCTCTTGGGAGCGAATTTTCTCGATCAGGCGATCACCCAGCACCTTTCCAAGCTCAACACCCCATTGATCAAAAGAGTTAATCTGCCAGATAGTGCCTTGTACGAAGACTTTATGCTCATACATGGCAATCAGGGCGCCGGTGGTTTCCGGTGTGATCTTCTCAGGAATAATCATACTGTTAGGACGGTTTCCCGGAATCACTTTGTGAGGCGCCAGACGTTCCACCTCGTCAGAGCTCATACCGGAAGCCGTGAGTTCATCCCGAACTTCTTCAAGTGTTTTTCCCTGCATCATAGCCTGACTCTGGGCCAATGCATTGGTAAACAGCCATGGGTGCTGTTCACCAATCGGATTATGGGTTGTGGCTGGCGCGATAAAGTCCACTGGAATTAACCGTGTACCCTGGTGCAGAAGCTGATGATATGCGTGTTGATCATTAGTGCCCGTGCCTCCCCAGATCACTGACCCGGTCTGGTATGGAACGGTGCTGCCATCTTCACGGGTACGCTTACCGTTACTTTCCATATCTACCTGCTGCAGGTGGCCCGGAAGATCTCGCAGAAAGTAGTCATATGAGATGACTGCATGAGATTCCGCACCCATGAAGTTCTGATACCAGACACCCAGCAGACCGGCAATCACCGGCAAGTTTTCTGCCAGAGGGGCTGAGCAGAAGTGCTGGTCCATGGCTTCGGCACCTTTCAACAGGCGCTCGAAGTTGTCGTAGCCTACAACCATGGAAATCAACAGGCCAATGCTGGACCAGAGCGAGTAGCGACCGCCTACCCAGTCCCACAGCGGAAGCGTGTTTTCCTGAGCGATACCAAACTGGTCAATGGCTTTCAAGTTGGTAGAGATCGCCATAAAGTGCTTACGAATGTCCTGCTCGGCACAGCCTTTTCCAATCATCCAGGCTCTGGCTGCCTGAGCATTCTGCAGGGTTTCCAACGTACCAAAAGACTTGGAAGCAACGATAAACAGTGTAGTTTCCGGGTCAACTTTACGGAGAACTTCAGACAACTCGTTCGGGTCAATATTCGCCACAAAGTGGTGTTCAAAACCCTTAACGTGGTATGGAGTCATGGCATTAATAGCGGTTTTGAGTCCCAGATAAGAACCACCAATACCGATATTGACGATGTGCTTGATCGGTTTGCCGGTATGACCCAGCCACTGGCCAGAGTGGACCTGCTCAGTCATGGCCTTCATACGGGCACGGGTATCACGGATCATTGGCATGATGTCTTCACCATCCACCATCACCGGAGCATTACCAAAGCTTCTCAGGGCGGTATGAAGGACCGCACGCTTTTCCGTGTAATTGATCTTTTCACCGGCAAACATGGCTTCTCGAGCATGAGTCAGGTTCGCCTGCTCAGCCAGGTTAACCAGGGATGCCAGTACATCGTCGTTAATCAGATGCTTTGAGTAATCAAGAAACAGGCCTGCCGCTTCAAGGCTGTAGCGATCAAACCGGTTGGGGTCTTCAGCAAACAGGTTACGCAGGTGGGTATTCGCCATTTGCTGCTGAAGGGCAGCCAGATCTTTGGATGCGGGCAGGTGATCCAGAGCAGTAGAGTTACTCACTGTCTTGCCTCATTAGGTAAGGGTGGAAGGTAGGCTGGATAAGCGAGATGGAAAATATACCTTAATTGCAGAAGCAGTGAAAATAGTTAGCACGATTCAATCTTTGTGTTTATTTTTTATGACTATCTTTCTTTTTTACCTTGTTGGTATTTGTTTCTCTTTGTTGTTTTTAATGTGTTTTTTCCGTTATTTAAAATAGAAGGTAGATTTTTTATGGAACCAGCCAACCCTATATCTAGCACGGGGCTCACAATTGTATCGAATAAAGTAGAGGTACAGCGCCCTTCGGGAAATGGAAGAGTCCAGATCATTAGTGACAGCCATGTTGAAAGCAGACTACCTTCAGGTTTTGAGGATGCGGGAATTTTTGCAACAGCTGATTTGAACAGAGGATATAAATCCTGTCGTGTCATTAAACCTGATCTTTCTCTTTTACATGAAGTGTCTGGCAAGCCCTCCGAACCTGCAAAGCAGCCCGAATGGATTGATAGTTTAATCAAATTTGATACTCGAGATGATGGAGCAATTATTCCTTCCAGAGAGCCGGATTTTTTAAGGCACCTAGCAGAAGCCTGTCAAGAACGGGAATGTATTAATAAAGGGGAACCGTGGCTTTTTCACCACCCTCCTATTCATATGGCTATCCGGGGTGGCCAGTACAAACTTGCCGCACTCGCTATCACCAATGGGGCAGATGTAAATCTCACCTGTTACACAGGTCAGGCACCATTGCATTTGCTTGCTGAGCGCGGAGATATGGAACTTTTGAACCAATTCCTAAGCGTTGTTGATCATATGAAGATGGATATAGACATGGAGACAAAAGACTCGGATGGAAAAACCCCTCTTATGATTGCCACTATACGTGAGCATCATCAATATGCTCTTTCTTTAATTTCATATGGAGCCAGCATCAACGCACTGGATAATCATGGTCAGAATGTACTGAGTTTTGCCATTCTATCGCGGTCATCTAATACGGAAAAAGATGAGCTAACTGAACTTATGTCTACTCTCATCAGTGAAATGAATATAGAGAGTCTCTCATCACATGATGAGAGGGGACAAACGGTGATGCACTTGGCTGCAGAAAACAACGAATTTGAAGTTGTCGAAGGGCTTATAGACAGAGAAATCAATGTTAATGTCAGATCGGAGAGTGGCTCTCTACCTCTTATGCTGGCTGTTAAAGAAGATGCCTGGCACTCAGTCGTTATGCTTGTTGATGCTGGGTCAGAGGGCATTAATGATCTTCTTGATCTCGATAATGATGAACTTACCCCACTCACCAAGGCTGTTTTGAAAGGTGAGCGAGATACTTTGGAGGCAATGGCAGCCAGTAGGCATCTGGACTTGGACAAAGATATTGGGAAAGGAAAAACACATCGCCAGTTACTGGATGAATGCTGCAAGGAACTGAGTGAACGCCGGGGGAAATTGGAACAGCAAAGCCTTACTGCAAAAGAGGTTTATAGCATCTTAGGTATTAATGAGAGTGAATAACGGGGGCGTTTATTCCCCCGCAGCCGGGTAAAAATGCTTACCGGTTGAAGTAGATGTTATCAATCAACCGTGCTTTGCCGAGGTAGCCAGCAGCAAGAATGACCAGTGCCTGTTCATTATGCGTCGCTGGAAGCAATGTTTCCGGGTTACAGATATTAAAGTAGTCTGGCTTAAACCCAGCCTGAGCCATTTTGGCAAACGCATTTCTACGCAGCAGGTCAAAGTCGGTCTCACCAGCCTGAATAGCCTCTCTGGCTTCAGTCAGGCAGAGATACAGAGTAGGTGCTATTTCACCACGCTCTTCCGGTGTCAGATACCCATTGCGTGAACTCATCGCCAGTCCAGTCGGTTCTCGGGCAATAGGTGCGCCGAGAATTTCAACCGGCATCACCATGTCTTTCACCATTTTGCGAATGATGGTCAGCTGCTGGAAATCTTTCTCACCAAATACTGAGATATCCGGACGAACAATGTTGAACAGTTTGGTGACGACCGTTGCAATACCACGGAAAAAACCTGGCCGGGTGTTACCACAGTGCATACCATCAAGCACATCGACACTCACATGCGTGTGGTTTTCACTGCCTTCAGGATAGATTTCATTGGTGCTGGCTGCGTAGAGCAAGTCAACTCCGTGATCCATCAGAAGTTGCTGGTCCTGCTCCATGGTACGCGGATAGGAATCGTAGTCTTCGTTGGGACCAAATTGCAGAGGATTGACATAAATACTCACCACAACGAAGTCGCAGCTTTCTTTCGCTTTCTCCACCAGTGTCAGGTGCCCACCGTGAAGATTCCCCATGGTCGGTACAAAGCCAATACGTAACCCTTCAGACTTTCGGGCACCAACGATATCCTGAACTTCAGCAATAGAGTGTACAGTTTGCATGATGGATACTATCCGTTTATTCGAATCCGTGTTCTGAGCCTGGGAATGTGCCGCTCTTTACTTCTTTAACATAGGCTGCAACAGCATCCTGCGCAGAACCACCTTCAGCCATGAAGTTTTTCACAAACTTGGGCTTGCGTCCGGCTGTCATATTGAGCATGTCGTATATCACCAGTACCTGGCCATCCGTGTCAGCACCAGCACCAATACCAATAACCGGAATCTGAACTGCACGGGTAATTTCTCTGGCAAGTACAGATGGTACGCATTCAAGTACCAATATGGCGGCACCAGCCTTTTCCAGCTGGATGGCTGCTTCAATCATGGCATTTGCGCGGGCTTCATCCCTTCCCTGGACTTTGTAACCGCCCAGAACATGTACTGACTGTGGTGTCAGACCAAGATGGACGCAGGAAGGGATACCCTGCTCACGCAGGCGGGTAACGATGGGGGCCAGCCAGGCTTCACCTTCCAGCTTGACGACTTCAGCACCAGCCTGCATAAGGCGAGTTGCGTTGGTCAGTGCCTGCTGTTCATTGGTGTAGGAAGCAAAAGGCAGGTCCGCCATTAACAGGGAGTCACCCGCTTTCATACTGACACAGCGGGTGTGATAACACATGTCGTCTACAGTAACGGGAACCGTACTGGTTTGTCCCTGACAGACATTGCCAAGGGAGTCACCAACCAGTATCACTTCAACACCCTGACTGCTGGCCAGGTGAGCCTGAGTGGAGTCGTAGGCAGTCAGACTGGTGAATTTCTCACCCGTTTTTTTCATCTCGGACAGGATACTTAGGGTGACTTTAGCCATGGGTAAAGACCTTGATTAGTTGCTGCCGCGGATTATACGAGAAGTGTGAATGCTTGTCAGTTAAGGGCTTGGCGCAATGCTCAAGCTGCCACGTTTTCAGAACCTGGGCGTTTCAAATCCATGGGTAACTTTCTGCAATGACATTCAGCCCCTGATAGCCCAGTTTATCCACCATAACTTGCAATGCAGTTCCATCTGGAAGTTCAAGTTCAGGCGCAACATCCAGCAAAGGACAAAGCACAAAGTTGCGAACATGCATCTGGTAGTGAGGGATGGTCAGTCGTTCTGATTCAACGGTCTGATCACCAAAGAGAATGATGTCCAGATCCAGAGTCCTGGGTCCCCAGCGTACAGAGCGAACACGGCCATGAGCGTTTTCTATAGACTGCAGGGCATCCAGTAATTGAATGGGTTCTAATGTTGTATTAACCGCAACAACCGCATTGCAGTAATCTGGCTGGCCCGGAGGGCCAACAGGATCACTTCGGTAGAGCCTGGAACAGGCAGAAACGGCTATATGCGGGGCACTGTCAATATTATCGACGGCTCTTTGCAGCTGGAGCTCTGGCTGCTCAAGATTGCTGCCCAATGCCACATAAGCGGTTTCTGCCATCAGGATTCTCCAGACTGGTTGTTGTTAGATGAAGTGTCATCAGAACGTGGTTTCCGTCTGCGCCGCCGGCGTTTATGTCCCTGTTTTTTCTGGCCTCCATGGCTGGAAAGCGACTTGATCATGGCATAACGACCATGCTCGTCTAACTCCTGAATTTCAGTCCACCATTGTCCTGCAGCAGACAGGTTTTCTCCGGATTGTTCCCGGAGCACCAGGAAGTCATAAGCCGCACGGAATTTAGGGTGCTCCAATAATGACTCGATCAGTTTTGGTTGTCTGCGTTCAAGTCGAATTTGCAGATCCCAGATATCACGCACCATCATCGAGAAACGGCGGGGAATGGCCGTATGACTGCACTGGTTTGCAATGACAGTCATGGATGCCTGCTGGAATGCCGGAACAGGAGGCATTCCCTGATCCATAAGCTCTCTGGCCATTCGCCTCATGGGAGCCCATAAAAGAGCGGCGAAAAGAAATGCCGGTGTAACCGGACGGTTCTGTCTGACTCGCTTGTCGGTACTTTTCAATGATTCAACAATCAGGTTACCAGCATGTCTGTCCTGCTCTTTCAAACAGTGCTCTGTTGCTGGAAAAAGTGGGCCGAACAACTGGTACTCCCGGAGTAGTTCAAAAGTACGAACTCCCTGACCAGACTGAAGCAGCTTCAGAACCTCATCAAACAATCGTGCGGCTGGAATATCACGCAACAGGTGTCCTAGCTCTCGAATGGGTTGCTCTGTTTCCGGAGCCATATTGAAGTTGAGTTTGGCAGCAAACCGTATTGCCCTGAGCATTCGAACCGGGTCTTCATGGTAACGGGTAACCGGGTCTCCAATCAGTCGCAGGGTCCCCGTGCGAATGTCATCAACACCATTGCAGAAATCAACAACACTGAAGTCGCGCCCATCGTAGTAAAGGGCGTTAACCGTGAAATCCCTGCGTATGGCATCATCTTCCATCGTGCCATAAACATTATCCCTGAGAATTCTTCCGGACTCAGAGTGACGGGACTTTTCCTGACCGTGATGCTGCTCATGGTTTGCACGGAAGGTTGCGACTTCAATCATTTCACGACCGAAGAGAACATGAACCAGCTTGAAGCGTCGGCCAATCAATCTGGAGTTACGAAACAGCCTGCGGACTTCTTCCGGGCTGGCATTGGTCGCAACATCGAAGTCTTTAGGATGAAGGTTAAGATAGAGATCCCGGATACACCCACCCACCAGATAAGCTTCATAGCCCTGGCTGTTCAGACGGTTAATAACCTTCAGCGCATTATCGTTGATGTGACGGCGGGAAACCGGATGTTTATCCCGGGGGATAATGGTTTTCTGAGGATCAACAATGGGCTTGTGGCGATTTGACTGATTTCTGTTACGCATGAGCCAGAAAATAAGTGTGCCTCCAAGCACCAGGACAGCAATTGCTGTTATATAACTGTACATTCCGGTGCCTGGCATCATAGGTTTTGCAGGGATTGTGTAAAAGGTTGCATAGATAAAGTGGATTACCGTGATTGTCTGTGACTCTTGACCTAAAGGCTAGGACCATGAGGATCAGCGCTTATCATAGCACTGGCTCTGTTTTCACTCCATTTGTCTTGGCATCAGTGACAACTGTTGTCGGTTCTGATCAATAAAAAAGTTGAAGTGATTCAGCACATTCATACCAAGTAACCCATCAATACTCTGATCAACAGGGTCAAATTCAGCCGCTTCCAGGTTGCTGACAAGAAAGTCTCCGATCTGGAATTGTTCGAGACGATACAGCGATGATCGATAGGTACCGTTGGCAGTTGTCAGGTCGATATCCCCTACCCTGCTGGCTTGCTTCTGTTTTTGCAGCTCCAGCAGAATACTGCTTGGCAAGGTAGTGACACTTGAACCTGTATCAATCAGCATACGGGCGTTATGCCTGCTTCCTGCCACCGTATCGACAACATACTGTCCACCCGTACCGGATAATGGAATAACTGTTTTCCCACTGTTTTCGTCATCAGCATGCCGAGCGGGTACAAGTTGGGCTAAAAGCTCGCTTGCCCGTTCATTACCCTGTATTTGTAATTCTTTTAGTTCCCGTATCGCGCTCTGGATATCATTGACTGTAAGGTAGCCTTCGGCCAGGGCGAATCGATAAAAACTGTAATCTGGTTCCAGGTAGCTCAGTTTAAGAAAGGTAGGAATAAGACGTCCAAGACTTGATTGCCCCTTGTCCTGCTCATATAAACGATGGGCAACTTGATGGATCTGTTGATCCAGTGAGCGTATCTCTTCTCTGTTACAGCTGTAAGACCTTGCATTTGTATAGGCATCCAGCGCTTTGGTGAACTGGTTCGACGCAGTATAAGTGGTGGCCAGTTCTCTCAATAATCCACTGTCCCGGGAATAGTACTCCGTAAAAAGCTCCAGGAGATTAATAGCTGGTTTCAGGTCATTGTTTTCATGGTACCAGTGAATGCGTTTGATTAATTCAATATACAGTTCTGCTGCAATATCTGAATGATAACGGTCATGATGTCGAAAAATGGTGAAGGCTTCATCAAACTGTCCTGAATCAATAGACTGAACAAACCTGAATCTTACTTGCCTCGAGTCAGTCTCACTGTCATCAACCATTCGCTCAATCTTGTCGACGGCAATGGTATTTCCGCTTGAACTCTCTGGTCTACTATTAAGCTCCAGTAAAAGGTCAGGGGTATTCTGGCTGTCTCTTAACCACCATCCTATGGCAACACCAATAATGATAGAGAGAGCACAAAGAACCGGGGCTTGAAAACGATCTGCTAATCGCAAGATTGACTCCAAAATGATTTATTGGTGAGCTGAGTCTGGAGCTACTTTATAGAACACTCTCGGTTTACACTGAGCCTCTGATAAGGAATTTCCCCTTTTCAGCAAACCTTCTGTGCGATTTATAAATGAATGTATAGATAGGAGAATACGCTAATGAGTTCAAGTCATCAGAAGAAAGTCGCAGTAATCCTCTCTGGGTGTGGTGTATATGATGGTGCTGAAATTCATGAATCAGTACTCACGTTGCTGAGTATTGAACAGCAGGGAGCAACCTATCAGTGTTTTGCACCTGATATTAATCAATACCACGTCATTAACCATTTGACCGGAGAAGAAAGCACTGAGCAGCGAAATGTTCTGGTGGAGGCCGCCCGAATAGCACGAGGGGATATCGAGCCCCTGGCAGCGCTGAAGGTCGCTGACTTTGATGCCCTGATTGTTCCGGGGGGCTTTGGGGCAGCAAAAAACCTGTCGGATTTTGCTTTCGAGGGTGCTGAACTGCGTGTGCAGGTTGATATGATGGTTGCCGTTAAGGCATTCTCGGAAGCGGGCAAGCCCATAGGCTTGATTTGTATTGCTCCAACAATGGCCGGACGTATTTTTGGAACAGGCGTTATCGCAACCATTGGTAACGACGCTGCTACTGCTGAAGCAATGGAGCAGACCGGAGTCACACATCAATCCTGTGCGGTTGATGATATTGTGGTTGATGAGACCCATAAACTGGTTACTACACCAGCTTATATGCTGGCAAAAAATATCAGCGAGGCGGCGACAGGTATCAATAAACTGGTCGCCAGAGTATTAGATATGCCCTGATTGAAGCACTTTATTTATGCCCTGCACTCTATAAGTAACTGCTCATTCCATGTTTTTAATGAACTCATTGACGAGGCACAAGAACATAGAGTTTGCCCGGTTCCTGCTGTGGCCCTGCAATATGGGCTGCATCTTTTCCAATACCCATATAGATATCACCGCGGGCAGGTCCCTTTATGGCACTGCCAGTATCCTGGGCAACCATCATCTGCTGGAACTTCTCACCGGTAGCAGTGAGACGGGTATCGAGCCATACCGGCAAGCCAAGGGGAATATAGGATGGATCGACGGCCAGTGTTCTTCTCATGGTAGCAGGCACTCCCTGAGCGGTGATGGCACCTTCATCAGAGAAACTGAAGAAGATGTAACGGGGGTTCTGGTTGAGTAGCCATTCTCTTTTATCCGGATTTTTTGCCAACCACGACTGGATAGTTTGCATGGATACTTCTTCAAGTTCTCCTTTCTGTTTCAGTATCTTCCCAATGGCTACATAGTTATGGCCATTATTACCAGCGTATCCAACATGAATGATTTTTCCATCAGGCAGTTCGACATTCCCTGACCCTTGAATCTGCAGGAAAAACTTATCAACAGGACTGCTCAACCATATGAGAACATCGCTGTTCTTTGCTGTCTGTTGATTGATTTCTGCCCGGCTGCCATAGGGTTTCAGAAAGCCTTTCTCAACCCGGCCAACCAATCCCTGCCCACTGAGTCCAAAATCAGAAAGGCGAACTTTGACCAGATCATGAGGAAGTTTCAACAGAGGGATTGAGTAATCCTCAGAAGGGTCAAGACTGCCAGGGATAACTGGGGAGTAATAAGCGGTAAATAAGCCTTTTTCCTGGGGAGAGATACGAACAGGAGTAAAGTTCTGCTCAAAAAAGGCTTTCAGCTGACGGTCGGGTGTTTGAATCAGTTCTTTACACAACAGCTGCCATTGCTGGTAGTTACCCCAGGGGCTTTTGTCTGTCAGCACCGAACGGTTCAGGTGCTTGCAACTGTTAACCAGAGCCGGTCTTATTGCAATGGCCTGTTCCTCGCTCCAGCCCTCCAGGTCACTGAATTTTACAGGCTGCTGTTCTGGCTTTGTTGTAAACAGTCCACAACCACTTAATAGCAGTGTAAGCAGAAAAGGAATAAACCTTAAGACGCTTGCGGTGACTGACTTGGAAAAAATGGGGCTTGACTGTTTGAAGTGTTGATATGCAAAGGTCACGTGAGTGCTTCTGATTGATATGGACGGTTAAATCGAAAACCAGACAATTCCAATCGTCAGATAAGGCCTGGTTCCTCATTATAGAGGAAGGTGCTTGAGTAACTTACCTATTTAACCACATTTTTCTGCCCCCTGTGCAGGCACTCTCGGCAACTGTTTGCAAAGTATCTGTTCAGATAACCAGAAAGATTCCATATGATCAGCGACAGATACAGCCAGGGAGCGTTCTCACCTAGACATGTGACCATGTCAAGAAAGCCCCCTGAACACTCGTTATATTACCGCGAACTATTATTAAACAGCAGGCTCCGGCATATCACTCATCAGCTTGGCCACCTCCTGGTCAATGTAATACAGCCCTTTGTTTTCCATACCGATCATATCAATTTTATCGAGAATCGATTTGAACAGCTTCTCTTCTTCGTGCTGCTCCGAAACGTACCACTGCAGGAAATTGAACGTAGAATAGTCCTGCTCGGTAAATGCGGTATGGGCCAGTGCATTGATCTTCTGAGTAACAGTACACTCATGTTCATAAGTCGCGAGAAATACATCACGGACAGATGCGAACTCATGAGGAGGAGCATCAATACCGCCAAGAATGGCCATAGCTCCAGTTTCGTTGACGTAGTCAAAGAGCTTCTGCATGTGCTCCATTTCTTCCCGGGCATGGCGGCGGAGAAAGTTATTACAACCGTCCAGCCCCTGGCTTTCGCACCAGGATGCCATTTGCAGATACAGATTTGAGGAGTAGAACTCCAGATTAATCTGTTCATTCAGCTTGTCGATCATGGTTTGGCTGAGCATGGGGACTCCTGACATTTTTCAGTATTTGAATTGTTAGGGCTAATGAGGATTCGCAGTTAAACGTTACCCGCTGCTTAAGCCGGTTACGAATAATTATCAATAACCTTATAAAAGGTCTGGTTTTGAGGGGGATTGTAATACCAATTGTACTTCCTAACTACATTAAGTCGCAGGCTGTACTGTATGCAGCGGCCAGAAATATCTTGAGTATGGCCCATAGGAGAAGCCTATGGGTACAGGAATTTAATATTGAGATTCAGGCAAATGAACAACCAGACCTTCCATCTCATCAGTTACGACAATCTGGCAACTCAGCCTGCTGGTTTCTTTAGGTTCACGGACAACATCCAGCATTTCATGCTCCATGCCTTCAGCAGGTCCAACAATCTCAGTCCAGGCTTCATCAATATAACAGTGGCAGGTACCACAGGAGCAGGCTCCACCGCACTCGGCAAGAATTCCATCGATCATGTTATCGACGGCACCCTGCATCAAAGTGCTACCTGAGTCGATTTCGGCTTCATACTGGTTGCCATCATGAGTAACAAACTGAATCAGAGGCATGGGAGTCCTTTACTGTCTTTTTATTATTGTTTCACTCTATCGGACTCACCATTGAAAGAAAAGTAACTCCAGGAGGATACAGCCTTTTGGACATAATCCACGGATAACATTTACTTGCTGTATATATTCGGTGTTTCAAATGGCCCATCACACCCAAGTTCAGGATGCTTGCCCGGATGAGAAAGAAAGAACTCATGCATTCGTTCAAAGTCAGAGGGAATATTTCCGGTCAGGGACATGGGGGAGCCCATGATAACTTTTCTCTTCTGGAAGTCGAATGCAATGGGCACAACCGGAACGTTTGCACCATTAGCTATATGATAAAAGCCGGTTTTCCACTTTTGCACCTTTGAGCGTGTGCCCTCAGGAGCGATCACCAGCACAAAGTGCTCACTGCTCTTGATCTCTGTAATGGCCTGATCAACCCGATTGATGGACTTATCGCGCTCAATCGGAATACCGCCCAGCCGGCGCATTAAAATACCCAACGGCCAGACAAACAGAGAATGCTTGGCAAAAAATCGAACACGTATACGGGTTATCAGCTTAACTGCAACTCCGATGACAAAATCCCAGTTTGATGTGTGATGAGCGACGATGATCACGTATTTATTGAGATTTTCCGGCAGATTCCCTTCAATTTTCCATCCTCCAAGCAACCTCAGGACAAAGTGTCCAAGGCCTGTCTTGAACGGGTTTTTGGGAAGATAGTTGCTGGTGAAAGATGATTGCATATTAATTTGGTAGAGCAGGAAAGCGCGGGAGTATGTCACTTTTGTATCACTACGTCAGCTTGTAAATACCATTTTACCAACCCGCAATTGAGTCATATGTACTAATTATGGTGTAATTTTGGTGGTAATAAAGTTTCATGTACTAAAATAATTCATCTTTACCCATACCTTCTTACTGTCATCGACCGGATAACTTTTCCTCCGGCTGTTTCTGGATACTTGCTCTGGATACATAGAGGCACAGTTATGAACCTCCTCACTACTCCATCGAAGGCGAATAGTCGCTGGTCTTCTGCTATTCAACAACTGGCGGAAAGTGCCGGTATTGGATTCAATGGCTCCCACCCCTGGGATATTCAGGTGCACAACCCCGGTTTTTATCAGCGGGTTCTTCAGGATGGCATCGTGGGGTTGGGCGAGAGTTATATGGAAGGATGGTGGGAATGTGAAAGACTTGACCAGCTATTCACCCGCTTAGTGGAAGCACACCTCAGTGAAAAAATTCCACAACAACTCTCTGTTTTTCTCAGCCTGGTCTGGGCGCGCCTTGCTAATCTGCAATCAAGACAGCGAGCCTGGATCGTTGGGGAGGAGCATTATGATCTGGGAAATGACCTCTTTGAGATAATGCTCGACTCGAGGATGCAATACTCCTGTGCATACTGGAAAGAGGTAAATACACTTGAAGAGGCTCAGGAAGCCAAACTGGATTTAATCTGTCGAAAACTGGATCTCGAACCAGGCATGAAACTACTGGATATCGGCTGTGGCTGGGGAGGTCTGGCAGAGTTTGCTGCCAGCCGATATGGTGCATCCGTGGTTGGTATTACCATTTCAAAAGAGCAGCAGCATCTGGCTCGTGATCGATGTAAAGGGCTTGATGTTGAAATCCGGCTTCAGGATTACCGGGATCTAAATGACACATTCGACCGAGTTGTCTCCGTTGGCATGTTTGAACATGTCGGACCACGTAACTACGATACCTTTTTCCAGACAGTGAGAAAGGTTATATCAGACAATGGTCTTTTCCTTTTACACACCATCGGTTCTCTGCAGAGTGATTTAAGCGTCAACCCATGGATCGAAAAATATATTTTTCCTAACGGCTGCCTGCCTTCCATGCTTCAAATTGCAAAGAGCACCGAGGGCCTGTTTGTCACTGAAGACTGGCATAATTTTGGTGCTGATTACGACCTGACATTGGTGGAATGGGAAAAACGTTTTAAAGCTGGGTGGCCAGAGCTTAAAGAGAATTACAGCGATTCGTTTTATCGAATGTTTCGGTACTATCTTTTGTCCTGTGCAGGAGGGTTCCGGGCCAGAGACCTTCAACTCTGGCAGATTGTGTTGAGCCCTCATGGAGTACCTGGAGGCATTAGGGTTCCCCGATAGGTAGACTGTAATAATCGATTTATCATTAACGTCAACAGACCCTAAGAGTGGTTTCAATAAGCCATTTCTCTCTGGCATCACCGTAGATAATAAAATGTTATTATAAATATAAAAACTGTCAGCTAGATTGGCTTTTTTATAACTCTTTTAACTATAGTTCTATAGTCTAATTTATCGCCTGCCTCTGTCAGGGTACCTTGGCTCACAATAACCAGGGAGGGGTAAGGTTATGAAAACTAACGGTACAGTTTTAACAATGGCTGCAAAGTTTGAAGAAGCGGCCGTGTATGCATCTAGAAGGTCAGAAAAGAACAGTTCTTTTGATATGCGAGAGGTTGCAGAAGTTAAAGCCTCTGTGTGTATTATGCAGACTATTGCTGACGCAAAATTTGGTGGTGATGTTACCAGTGCTGCATACAAACGATCTTTCGCAAATATAACCCAAATATGTAATGGCGATATTGGAAAGTATTACCAGCTCTATTTTGGTGATGAATAATTGTGAAATACGAGGCTGTCGATAAGGCTATCTACCGCCTCGCTTTTTAAGAGATTCAACAGGTAAGATCAAATATCCTGAAGCCAGCCATTACGAACAGAGATGTCGACCTGTTCAAGGACATAACCCCACAGTTTGGGTGCCAGGTTCTCCAGATACTGATTCCGTCTCAACACCTGGCTACGGGTAACCTGATACTTTGCCCAGGTTCCTCCCTCACTATCCATATTCTGAATCACGGGTAAAAGGCAGTCCATGGCTTTGGCGAAGCGGGCATCCGGGCTATCTATCTGCTCAAATTCAAGCCAGAGCGCTCTGAACTCATCAGCCTGTTCCTGTGGCAGTAGCCCGAACAGGCGCTCTGCAGCCTGCATTTCCTTCTCTCCCTGACCAGCCAGCTCTGTGTTTTCGGCAAACGCAAAGGTATCCCCTGCATCAATTTCCACAATATCATGAAGCAGCAGCATTTTAATAACACGGCAAATATCAACCGGCTCTTCTGCATACTCTTTAAGCGTCATAGCCTGTACAGCAATATGCCAGCTGTGCTCGGCACTGTTCTCCTGTCGGTTATTATCAGGCTTTACCATGGTTCGTCGATAAACCGCCTTAAGTTTATCCAGCTCCCTTATAAAACCCAGTTGCTGCCCAAGTCTTGGGGTAATGACAGACATAAATTTTGAACCATATTACCAATATTAAATCTAAGAAAGTAAATCCTAACAGAACAACAAACCGACAGCTAACAATTGCCATTAAAATCAATTAGTTAAAAAATCGTATCAAATTAAATAGAACATACAGAGCAGTTTAAACATTATCGCATTCAACACACGGTATTCCCTGATGAACCCACCCATTGCCATAGCAAACAGCACTCCCTTTTCTCACACTCTTCCTCCAGAGAATGTGTATCACAATGATGATATATCTGAAGACTGCTGGAGTACGACAACTGAAACTTGTTCTGAAGATAACGAGCCTTCAGAGAGAAGTGATACGCTATCCGTTAGAAAGTGCGAGGTTATCCCTGAACCAGAAACATTCATGTCTAAAATCAAGCGTTACGGCAAACGCTTGCTCTCACAAGTTCCTAAGGCTCTGTGTATCCCACTAAGAATCTGTACCACGTTACTGAATGTAGGTATTTTTGCCGGTTATTACGTCACAGTCATGACCATTACCGGTATTGGGGCTATTGCAGGGGCTATGAGGGGTATAGCTTCAAACATAAAAGCACGCGCTACATCCACCCCGGCAGAAAAATCAATTAAAGAATACACCGTCAGCTATACACAAAAGGTATTTAAGTGGCTGACGCTGCCTTATGAGAAATTGCCAGACAAGTTTAAGGGGTCAGTATTTCCAGCGATTGCAGGTGCAGCTCTTTTTGTTTTTGAAACGGTGGCTATTCCGGGAAAACGAATCTCCCAAGATAGGTATGAACAAGTTTGCACCGCCACTTATAAAGCGACCAAACCCTATAAACTTGTTACTGATATGACTGTGAACGTGTTTAATACCACAAAGCGATGGATTCAGACTTGAGTAAAAAGCAGGGGGCTTTAATGTCACCCCCATAGAAAAGCATGACTATCCTTGTTCAAGTAAACGCCGTAGATCAATAATCGCCGCATTGGCACGGGAAACATAATTAGCCATTACCAGAGAGTGGTTTGCCAGGAACCCAAAGCCGGAACCATTCAGTATCACCGGGCTCCAAACCGTGTCCTGAGTAGCCTCCAGCTCGCGGATAATCTGTCGGACACTGACCGTGGCATTTTTCTTTTCCAGAACCTCGGCGAAGTCGACTTCTACAGCCCTTAGAAGATGTATCAGAGCCCAGGAAGTTCCTCGGGCCTCGTAGAAAACATCATCAATCTGCGACCATGGTGTTTTTACATCGACCAAAACAGCACTATCAGTTGATTGAGTAGCCCCGGTATCCCCCGAAAGGTCGGTATTCAAACGCGGTTTACCAACACTGGCACTCAGACGCTGGGAAAGGCTACCCAGGCGCGTCTCCACATCTCCCAGCCAGCGAGTCAGGTTATCTGCCCGGGCATAAAATTGAGCAGAGTCATTAGGGTCTGATAAGCGGGTCATATAGCTTTTCAGCTTATTAATGCCCCTTTGATATTCCCGCTCACTGGACGGAAGAATCCAGCTTCTGGCATCAAAATTAAACTGAGGCTCGGCAACCGTCAGGTCTGGATCTTCTCTTGACTGAGACTGGGAGCAGCTGAAGTCCTTGCGAAGTGCCCGGGCCATGTCACGTACCTGAATCAGCACACCAACCTCCCAATTCGGCATATTATCCATCAGAACGCCCGGGGGCATGATGTCATTACGCAGGAAACCACCCGGCTTAGTCAGAAGCGTATCCGCCAGGGTATAGAGCGTTGCTGTTGTGGTATAACCAGTGACAACACTCTGAGCATTATCAGTAGCCAGCTTTTCTGCATTGGCCTTTACCGAAAACAGATCCGGCTCCTGACTCCAGTACCAGCCAACAAGAGACAGAAATAAAATCAGAATGCCAACACCAACGAGCAGGGCTTTACCATAAATAAGGCCCGAAATATTCTGCATACCCGACTGAAAAGCCGCTTTAATCTTTTCCAGCGCCATAATCTCCTCGTTCGTCACCGCTCAGACTTTTTATCCTGAATATGGCGTTCCAATATGGATGCGCTTACCGAGTAGCCATTATCCTCTAATAATGGTGGTTGTGCGAGTTTCTACGTGTGAATCAAAAAGAGAATGTATCTTGAAAAGCACTATCTACAACAAAAGACCGCTTCCCGACACGCGTTGCCCGCAAGAGCACAAACGGCGGCGGCCTTTTCGGGAAGCGGGAAGCGGCCAGAGCATTATGGGCGTTATTACAGGGCAACTCCTTAAAGTTGCTCGGGGCGTCCCAGGTAATACCCCTGACCACCAGCAACACCCAACTGTTTTAACGTTTCCCACTCTTGTTCACTTTCAACACCCTGGGCCAGTACACCAATGTCCCGGGATTCAGCCAGCATGGAAAGTGTTCTTATATACAGTTGATTCTCGTAGCTGGAAGTCAGTTCTCTGGCAAAGCTGCCGTCAACTTTCAGGTAATGGGCATTAATCATCTGCAGGAATGTCAGTGCCTGACTAGACACGCCAAAGTGATCAATAGAAAACTGACACCCCGTTGCCGCCAGCTTATCCACCCGTTCTGCAACCCGCTCCCCCACCAGTATAAGTGAGCGCTCAGCAGTTTCCAGAATCAGGCGCCTGGCCAGATCCTGACGCAGTTTGAGGGCATCCAGCAACCAGTGATAAAAGTCATCATCCATCAGGGAATAAGGTGAAATATTCAAACAGTAGGTTCGATAGTCATCCCGGTCATCCATAAAATCAGCCAGAGCAAAAAATACAGCACGATCAAACTCTCCATATAGATCATGGCGCTCAACAACTGGCATAAAAGAATCGGCAGAAACTACTTCACCATCCAGCTTTATCCGTGCCAGTACCTCTGTAAAAGCTACTTCACCATCCACTCCCACAATGGGCTGACCATAAAGCTCGATAAGGCCTTCTGACATCACTTCTTCCAACGCTTCGACCCACTGGGTGTCACTCCATCGCATGAATGGGTAACCAGACTCACCGCTGATATCTGTAACATCCCAACAATTTTTAACCTGGACCTCCTGTTCAAGCAGTTGCTTCTCACCATGATCCAGAAGAAGCTCCGGTGTACAGCGTCCCTGGTGGGTAACTGCAGCAATATGCAGGTTATTACTACCTTCAGGTGAAGAGAAAAACTCCATTGCTACCAGAACCTTGAATAACAGCTCAGTAACCTTACGGATTTCACCGACATTGCAGGCAGGAACAAATACCGTAAAACTTGATCCATTCCGACGCCCAGAAAAGGCTTCGGGCCAGGGCAACAGGGTTTTTCCTATCCAATAGCTGATCGTCAACAGTAGATCATCAACAAACTTTTGCCCATGACAACGGTTCAATACCTCAAGCCCTCTCACCTGAATGATGACCAAACTACCGCCCGCGTCTCCGACGTCTTCACTTAACACGGTATTCATCCGACTCTTAAAGGCCTTTCGATTGAGTAAACCTGTCAATGGATCCTTGACCGACTTTCGGCGCAGCTCCTCTGTGAGCGCCACTTTTTCAGAGAACGCATTTTCCAGCTTCTCTGCCATCCGGTTCATGGCCTGAACAACCCTGCGGAGGTCTCTGGTTTTAGGCAACTCGGGTTGTATCTCAAAATGACGGTCACAGATACGGTTCGCCTGATGCTCCATACGTTTTAAAGGCCGAAGAACCACCCCCAGAAGAATATTCAAACCGACCATCGCAAATATAAAACCAATACTGAATAGAAACGCATCTCCACTCACCTTGGACCATAGACTGCGGTAGGCATAACCCGGATGACTAGCCACCAGAAGCTGCCCCACTGGCACCCAGCCACTGTTAATCTCACTGGTGACTTCCGGAGCTTCGAGGTCAACCAGTTTCACAAACCAGTCAGGTACTCCCTCTAAAGCTACCGGATGCTCACTGTTCACCAGCACGTTTCCAGACATATCGGTAAAACGAATCTGCCGGTAGTACCCACGGTCAAAAACCGCATCGATCATCGAATCCATCGCGGCAACATTGCCAGCACCTGCTGAAGCAATAGCAATACCAAGGGATGTCGCTGTATCCTGGGAGTGGGAGTTCAACTGTTCCTGAAGATAGTGGCGAGCATCATTAACCGTCAGAACAAAGCTTCCGGCAAACAACAGGATCAAAAGCAGCGTAAGATATAGAGCCAGTTCACGCAGTAGTGTCATGGAGGCATCCCTGTTTGTTGCTCAGGGGTAAAGCTGGTCATCAGCTATTCCCCTCATTCAGTCTTCCCTGACGGTTCGATTTCCGCAACCGTTTGCGCAGCTCAGTCCAGGTCTTTATTTTACTGGACTCACCAATTCGAACCCCTTCACCACGCTGACGGGATAACCACAGTCCGTCACCGTTAAAGTTATATACGGGAACCAGATCTTTGCGGTTACTGGCGGGACGAATCTCACTGACCAGATTGTCCAGAATCAGCGGCTCCTCCCCCGGGCTGGCGAAGTAACTGAGCACCATATGGGCCTGATCAAGCTCAACCGCCTTTACATAAGTGATCCTCAGCTTCTCATCAGAAACCCCTAGCTCACGAAGTGTAAAATACTTAGCAATTGAGAAGTCCTCACAATCGCCAGCGCCACTGGCCAGAAATTCCACAGGAGTCGCCCAGAAATCCTCTTCACCCCAGTGATCAATATCATTCCTGAATCGCATGCGGTTAAAGAAGTCATTCACTTCAACCAGCTTCTGGGGCTCTGGCAGCTTCTTGCTGTAGGTTATCAGATTCTGCCAATGGGTCAGCCGTTCAGCTGCAGCGATGCCATAGAGTTCACGGGCACTCTCCACCAAGGCTCTTCCTACCACCAGGTCTCCAGCCAAAACAACAGCAAAGAACAAATGTCCCCATTTGGATGGAAGAAAGTGAGATAGCATCCAGAATATTACCAGCCGATTCCTGATCTTATATAGAATCGGCAGCCATAAGGGGAGACTATAAGGAAAAACCGTCAAAAGGCGATAACAGGGTTGGCGGCGGAGTAGATCTATGCGTATAATCCAACCCGCTTCAGGGCCTATAGCTCAGTTGGTTAGAGCAGTGGACTCATAATCCATTGGTCGCAGGTTCGAGTCCTGCTGGGCCCACCATTAAATAGCTACCCTACCTTGCTGATAAGTATCCAATATTGCCACCGGATTTGTTCCTTATAGAGTAAAGGCAGCCTTGTCCACCGGATACTCCTTACGCCGCATCTCAACGGTTACTAACCACTCATAAGACACGTACTGGCTTGAAAGCTTGTGTTTCCTTTTTCAGAAAACCTCTCTTTTATCTGAAACAACTTCATAAGCCGTATCCCCATTTATCTACAGGCCATTGACCAGTCTCTATCCAACCAGATATAAACATAGGGATTCAGTAAACACTTTGTATATTGAATATTTTCGCATTGATGGATATCAAGGAAAGGCAATCTGATGACATCTATAGTTCGAGGCTGAAAAATAAACAGCTTTATTAGATAGTTATCAGTAGAAGACGCTGACACCCTTCTTTGTTATATTCTGAATGAAAAGACCGAAACGATTAAACAATCCGTAAATCAGCCCAAATAAAGAGACAACTCAGGCTGAGTTGATGTAGATGAGAGCAAGCTGTGACGTCACTGAACAATACAATAAGCAGTCATGGAAACGTCATTGCCCGCCAGCTGACATCCTCCAGATTTTTAAAGCTTCATCACCTCAGGACGCTCTGTCAGATTATTCTGATTGTTCTGCTAGCCAGGCAGCTGGCCATTATCACATGGCAGCTTCTGCCAGATAACACACTCGAGCAGTCGACGGTTCAAAGTATCAGGGCACAGATCCCAGCTGCCAGAAGCACAGGTAACACCAACCCGCTTTCCTCTCTGGAGAGCCTTCAACTCTTTGGTAAACCACCAGCACCGCAACAGGTGCAGGCTCCCGCACCTGAAGATGTCCCCGTTTCACGTCTGGCAGTTCGCATCACCGGCCTTGTTGCCAGCAACAACCCGGATGAGTCTCTGGTCATTATTCGCTCTGGCTCTTCCGATGCCACCTATCGTCCTGGCGACACGCTGAAAGGTACACGGGCAACAGTGGACACAATTTATGCTGACCGGGTCATCATTCGTAATGGTGAACGTTACGAATCACTGCTGATGTATCCGGATGAAGCAAATAAACGACCGGTTCAGAGAACAACTCAGAAAACGACCACAATACACCCGGCTAAAAGCAATACCGTTGCAGATATTCGCAGGAAGCTTCAGGATAAACCTGACTCATGGGCAGAGATTGTGACCATTTCACCCGTTCGCAGAGATGGGGAGTTACAGGGATACCGGGTTAATCCGGCCCAATATCCGGATTATTTTACTCAGCTTGGCCTTAAAGCAAACGATATGGCAGTAGCTATCAACGGTTATGACCTGACAGACACTAATGAAGCAATGAAAGTCATTGGACAACTGTCTTCAATGAATCAGATTTCATTAACCATTGAGAGAGATGGCCAACGTTTTGAGATTGACCTGTCTTCCTGATTATTAAGATATATAAAGGTACCGCTATGTTTTCATCGTCGGTGTGCGCAGGGGAAATCCGTGCACTGATATCCAGGACGAGCTTTTTATCACTGCGCTGGCCGCAGGCGCTATTAAAAGCTTTACCATTTGTGCTGGCGTTGCCTCTATCACCGTCCGTACTGGCAAACAACGCTCCTGCACCAAACTACAACAGCAGTTATGCGTCCTCCCACTCCCTGTACTCTGCCAGTTTTGAAAAAGCGGATATCAAAGAGTTTATTCGTACGGTCAGTGCCAACCTGAATCGCACCATCATCATCGATCCCGGCGTTCGGGGTGAGGTGACCATCCGTGCTTATGAACAACTGAATCGACAGCAGTACTACAAGATGTTTCTGTCGGTACTTTCCGTTCATGGGTTTGCGGCAGTTGAAGATGAAAACGGTCTGGTAAAAATCATACCAGACAAAAATGCCCGTACCTCTTCCATACCGGTGGTCGCCGGTAAAAAGCTGGGAGATCAGGTCGCCCACGGTGGTGATGAGATGATCACCTGGGTCCTGCCAGTCAACCATGTACCTGTACGTGAGCTGTCCCCTATTCTCCGACAACTGGTTGACAGATCTGGCAGTGTCGTACATTACGACCCGTCAAATATTCTGATTCTCAGTGGCCGGGCCAATAACCTTGAGCGTGTTGCCGAGGTGGTTCGTCGTATCGACCAGGCAGGCATGCGCAATGTCCAGATCGTCCAGCTGTTCCACGCTTCTGCCAGTGAGATGGAACGGATCCTTATGGCAATCTACGCCGGACAAGGTCAGAAGCCCAACGGTATGCCACCCATCATTGTCAGCAATGAGGCCAGTAACCAGATCATCCTCTCTGCTGATGCCCAGACCCTGCAACGCATGAAAAGTCTGCTGTTACAGATGGACGCCGAGCGTAAGTCCACGGGCAATATCCGTGTCTTCTACCTCCACTATGCCAAAGCAGAAGACCTGAAAAAGGTACTGGACGGCGTTGGTAAAATGCTGATTGCCTCCGGTAGCAGCAGTAAAAGTGCGTCCGGTGATTACAGCATTGAGGTCCACGAGCAGACGAATGCACTTGTGGTCACCGCACGCCCTGATGTGATGCAGGCCATGGAATCTGTGATTGAACGGCTGGATATCCGTCGTGCCCAGGTCATGGTGGAAGCCATCATTGTTGAAGTTGCTGATGGCGATGGCATTAATCTGTCATTCCAGCTGGCCAATGAAAATGGCACCAGCATGATGCAGTTCCAAGATGGCTCAAGCGTTCCTATCGGGGAAATTCTGATGGGGATGAAAGAGGCAGAAGATGAAAAAGGTTCCACCATTATCAATGATGATGGAACAACGATAAATCCTGATAAGCCCGGTGATTACACCGCCCTTGCTGCAGCACTGGCTAAAGTCTCTGGCGCTGCCTTCAGCATCACCTCCGGTGACTGGACTGCACTGCTTCAAGCCGTTACGACATCCAGCCAGTCCAATGTTCTGGCGACCCCAAGCCTGCTGACTCTGGATAACGAAGAAGCCTCTTTTATTGTGGGTGATGAAGTACCCACTCTCACTGGCTCAACACCCAGCTCCGGTAACGACAACCCTTACCAGACCATTGAGCGAAAGGAAGTGGGTGTCAAGCTGACGGTCACGCCACAAATCAATGCCGGTGATGCCGTCAAACTGACGATTGAACAGGAAGTGTCCAGTGTCAATGGCCGTACCCCCGTTGACGTAACCTTTGCCACCCGTAAGGTCAAAACATCGGTCATGGTTAAAACCGGGGACACTGTCGTCATAGGCGGACTGCTGGATGAAAACGTTCAGGAAAGTGTCTCAAAAGTGCCGCTGCTGGGTGATATACCAATCCTTGGTCACCTGTTCCGCTCGACCTCCAGTAAAAAGGTGAAGAAGAATCTGATGGTCTTCCTTCGTCCCACTATTATTCGGGATGATCTGACCATGAACGCCATCAGCGGCCAGAAGTACGATCTTATCCGTGCTTACCAGCTGGATAAGCAGGCTCAGGGTATTTCATTGATGCCCGGTTTCGATACCCCGGTTCTCCCGGAACAGCCCACTGCCCGTGACTTCCTTGATGAACTCAGACGTCAGATGGATGAAGAGTCAGCAGAAGCCAAAGACACTGAAGCGCAGGAAAAAACATCCACTCAGGCATCCGCAACGCCAGTTCGCCGCACCGGTGGAGGAAGGTAATGACGGAAGTAGCCTTGAGTCCCGGAACGTTGCAACGGGAAGAAGAAGCGTTGAGTGAAGAGCTGGCTCTGACTATTGAGAAACGGATGAGGGAATCGGTAATCTCCGAGCCAGAACCTGCCAGTCAGGAAGAGCTTCTCAGCGTAAAAAGAGTGCGCAACTTACCGTTCTCGTTCGCCCGTCGCTTTAATGTGCTGCTCTCATACAGTGATCAGGGCAAGGCTCAGGTCTGGTACAAAGGACTGCCTTCCATCGCAGCACTTCAGGAGGCCAGGCGCTTTGCCGGCACTTCACTGACTCTGATTGCCCTGAACGAAGAAGAGTTTGAGCAGAAACTGGCAAATCATTATCAGCAGGACTCTTCCGCTGCACGACAGTTAATGAATGATATCGGCAATGATGAAGGCCTTCAGGCCCTGGCAGAAGAACTGCCAGAAGATGAAGACCTGCTGGAAGCGGATGATGGTGCTCCGATTATTCGCCTGATCAATGCCATGCTCAGTGAGGCGATCAAGGAAGGCGCATCCGATATCCATATTGAGACCTTTGAGCGAAACCTGACGGTTCGCTTCCGGGTTGATGGTGTGTTACGGGAAATACTCCGTCCCCAGCGCAAACTGGCTGCCGTTCTGGTTTCCCGGGTAAAAGTCATGGCCAGGCTGGACATCGCGGAGAAGCGCGTTCCCCAGGATGGTCGTATATCCCTTCGTATTGGTGGCCGTGCTGTCGACGTTCGTGTATCCACTCTGCCTTCACGCCACGGAGAACGAATCGTTATACCAATCGCATTTTCTAAATCCTTAAGCTGCCGCCAACTATGCTTAGGCATCATTACCATGCATTATCTAGAACAGATGTCTCGTCGACCACAGCTACCCGAAGGTTTTAATGATGTTGATTTTC
>NZ_LUKQ02000568.1 GCF_001647025.1 Endozoicomonas atrinae | reverse complement strand
CAATAGTCCGGACAGTTTTCCGAAATAGGCAACCATGAGAGGAATCAACCAGAGTAGAGAATCCTAATAATCTATCTGTTGATACCTCCTCTCATGGAAATCATAGTTAAGTCTGCTCTGGACAGTATGTCCACGGTCAAAAAGCATCAAAAGACATTCATTTTTCAACTGCTCTTTGCGCTCATCGTCGTACAGGGTAAGGCCACTTTTCTCAACATGAGTCGTTACTCGTCGATGAGTGAGAAGCGGTTCAGACGATGGTATCGTCGAGCTTTTGATTTTTTCATGCTCAACTGGCTGATGTTGTCCGGCGTACTGTCAAATACAACCGAAAAAATAGCTGCCCTCGATGCCAGCTTCATGACGAAAAGTGGCAACAAGACCGATGGGCTCGGCAAGTTCTGGCGTGGATGTACCAGCCGGTCTGAGCGAGGTCTTGAGTTATCCTTACTGGGTGTTGTTGACCTGAAATCGAATACGGCTTATGCCCTTGGTGCAAAGCAGACCATTGATGAGGACAATAAATCCCGTGTTGAACTTTATGCGGAACAAGTTGTCAGTCTGGCCAAAACACTTCTTCAGCAAGGTATTCAATATCTGGCGGTAGACGCTTACTACTTCAAAGAGAGGTTCGTAACTGCGGTCGCAGAAACCGGTTTGCATATCGTGGGTAAGTTAAGAAATGATGCAGATCTGAAATGGTTATACGAAGGTTCGTACTCAGGAAGAGGCCGCCCGAAGATTTACGATGGCAAAGTGAATCTTGAGAAGGACTTGAAACGGTTCCAGTTCATCGGTCAGCTGGAAACAGGCGAGTCCGTTTATACTGCTGTCGTTCATTCAAAGTGTCTGGGGTGCAAAATCCGCGTTGTCATGCTCAGAATCCAGCGAGGCGATAAAATGGGTGTTTCCCTGCTTTACTCAACGGACAGTGAGCTGGACGCTATGACGATCATCCGGTATTACCGGGCACGCTTTCAGATAGAGTTTGTCTTTCGGGATGCGAAACAATATACAGGGTTGATGGATTGCCAGTCCTGCAGCAAAGATGCCATTCATACTCAGATCAATGCCTCATTTGCAGCCCTGAACCTATTGAAACTGGCCGACCGGGAAAAGAAGGATACTGAAGATAAAACGGTCATATCAATAGCCAGCTGGAAACGTCGGTTGTCCAATCAGAACCTGATGCACAGAGTTTTTGAGAAGTTAGGCTTGGCAATGAATGACGAAAAAGTCATGAATACTTATGAGGAGCTAAGTAGCTATGGTGCTATCGCTGCATAATAGTGTCCGGAGTATTG
>NZ_LUKQ02000567.1 GCF_001647025.1 Endozoicomonas atrinae | reverse complement strand
CAGAGCAACCGAGCCGAGGATCAGCCGGTTATCCTGCCGTGGGGCTTAGGACAGAAAGCCAGGGATGAAAGTGTTACCGGCAACTATGGCGGCGAGACCGACCCGAACGTGGTGGAGAAACCGCAACCCGAGCAGCCAGAGACCAGGGAGAGTTACCTGCTTATGAACGTTATCAGTGTGGTCACCTTGCCAGAGCGCACTCCCATCGAGCTGAACGATGTAGAAATAGAACTGGATATAGACAGCTTCAGCTGGAACCTCACCGGACAACTATGGGGAGCGTCCAGCCTGGCCATGATAGAACCGGATGCCAGCGGCCCGAAGCAGATAGAGATAAACATCAATGGCTGGGTGTGGGTATTCATTATTGAGCGTTACAGCACTGACCGTCGATTCGGTAACGAACGATACACCGTGACCGGCACCAGCCGCAGCCAGCTGCTCGCCGCCCCGTATGCACCGAAGCGCAGCAAAAGCAGCGCCAGTGACATTAACGCCAAACAGGCCATCAGTGAGGAGCTGGCTAATACCGGCTTTACTGCCAGCTATCCCGATCTGAACGACTACAGCACCCCTGACTGGATTATTCCCGGTGGCACTTTCAGCTATCAGCACCAGACGCCCATGGAGGTGATTGCACGACTCACCACCAGCGCCGGATCGGTGGTGATTCCTGCCCGAGACAATGACCAGCTGAACATCCAACCCCGTTATCCGGCAAGCCCTTGGAACTGGGGCACCGCCACGATGGACAGGATTATCCCCGCCAGTATGGTCATCAGCCTGAGCGCCAGCTGGCGACCCGAACCGGAATACAACGCCGTCTATGTTTCAGGCATCCATGCGGGCGTAGCGGTCAACGTGAAACGCAGCGGAACGGCAGGGGATGAACCAGCGCCGGATATTTTGGAAGACTGGCTGACAGAGACCCAGGTCAACACCGAGCGAGGTAGAAACGAACTGGCTAAAAGCGGTCACCAGAGCATCACCACCATCGAGCTGCCGCTGACCGACACCAACACCGCCCCCGGACTTATTGAGCCAGGGATGCTGGTCGAGGTTCAGGACATAACGGGTGACTGGCAGGGGCTCTGCTTGCGAACCCATATCAGCGCCTCAGGGGGATTAAACGCCGTTATCCAGAGCGTGGAGCTTGAAAGGCATTATTAGAGAAAGAGGATGCCCGGCCTAAGGAGTAGAGCCGGGACTTAGGTGCCTGCTGGATATCGGACAGTCACAGTAAACAGCATAGGACGCAGAATGAAGGCCTTCACAACAAAACGATATGTGGTCAAACAGAAAGTACA
>NZ_LUKQ02000566.1 GCF_001647025.1 Endozoicomonas atrinae | reverse complement strand
ATATGAATCAATATGATCGACTTTTTGATTATTAATAGATGTGTTCTTATGTATTAAACGCTGTTATTTAAGAAATGTCTTTTTTAGAGCATATAAGATTACGAATTTTTGATGAAAAGCGCGTACATATCAGAGACTCTCATTTGAGAGTAGAATACCTATTACCATCAAAATCTGAAGATAAGTGGTATACGCATACTTATCTTCAGATTTTATCGGGTCAGAGCAGGCAGTCCATCTCACTTTAAAAGCCTTCTGGTCCACCTCTGTTGTAGGGATTCGGAAAGTCGTAGTAGCCTAGTTGAATATTATTCCAAGGTTGGGGAAGAGAAGAGAAGCTACCAGCACCAGACTCCTTCGCCAAAGAATACCCTTGGGGGGAGCAATGGGGAGGGGTAACAGAGGGTGTTCTGGTCGGTGATGAAGGTGCTGACAATTGTTGAAATACTTGCCGAGGTACTGGCTGTGTAAGCTGGTTTCGATTTGGATCTACAGTAGTGATGGTGGTACGCGTCTCAACATTTTGACCAGGTAGACATTCCAAGGAGGAGATCTCGGTAAAGCCCTGATCTAAAAGTTGTTGAGCTCCTTGAGGAGTAGTTTCAAATGTTCCACATCTCCATTGAGTCACTTCTGAAAAATGAACTGTTACTCGTCGTTCGGGTGACTGAGGCTCAATTGATTGCATATTGGCATTATGAAATGATGCAGGCTTATTCATAAAAGTGGTAGGTCGTGTTGGGGCGCACGCCAAACCATTTGACGTCTTTGCTGGTGTTGGTTGACGGCCAGATGGATACTGTGTCTGATTATTTGGCCTGTTATGCGTTGGTGTCGGCTGAAGCTGGCCAAGCAAAGCATACCTGTCTGCTTGGCCAAAATAGGAACCTGAACTATTCATCTGTGGCTTACCTTTAAATCTTTATCAAGTTATTCCGATCTCATAATTTTTACAAAGTACCATAATAGATGAATATTCATTTTTAGTTTGATTTTTTAATTCATAAAGGAACATTTATTTCATTTTTATGATTTCTCTTCGATTCTATTTATAGGGTTTTCTGTTGATAAATAAGCCCGACATACTTTTTCTTATTCTGATTATTACGTATTTCAGGTGTTCAGGTTTAACAGTTTCTTAAATATTACGTAGTTCTGTTGTAAAGCTTTTGATGGGGCTGACCTACTGTTGGTGTCATCACCGGCGTAAAAAGTCCTCAAAACACCAGTCCAAAATGACCTGTCGTTAAGTATAGCTTTTTGGGGTGGTCTGCAAGTCTGATAGTTCCAGAAAGTTAAATATTTTACTAAGCTGACTCT
>NZ_LUKQ02000565.1 GCF_001647025.1 Endozoicomonas atrinae | reverse complement strand
GACTGTAGTGATAAACTCTTCAACGGGCATGACTGAAACCTTCTTTTTTGCTTTTTACTGCTTTTAATAGCAGAAAGCAGGTTCAGTCATGTCTCCTTATGCAAACCTAAAAGTCGCACATGGCGTATTCAATATCTTTCGTTATATTGGCTGGGTGGCCATTGTCTGCTCAACGCTTGGGTCATTCCTGCTCTTTATTGTTGGCGCAACCAAAACCTACGCCGCTTTTGCCGTGGTATTCCTGGGGAAAATTCCTCATAAAAGCCTTGCCCACCTGGATACAGCTGATATTGCCACCTCCTATTTGATCAAGTCGCTGGATACCTTTCTGATTGCCTTTGTGCTGTTTATTTTTGCCCATGGCGTGTTCACCCTGTTTATTTCCAATAAGTCACCTCTGGATGATAAGGGCTCCCGCGTGCTTGCCTGGATCAAGACCCCCAATATTGGCCATCTGAAAAACGTGCTGGCCGAAGTAATCGTGATCATTCTGTTTGTGAAGTTTCTTGAGATTGTGCTGATGAATATCGACAACCTGAATTGGCAAATACTCACCCTACCCATCGCTATTTTACTGTTAAGCCTTGGATTGAAGTTTCTTAACCTCGCGGAAGACGAAGAGTAGGCTGCCGGCCAATCGAAAGACCGGGTTCATTTAACAACGTTCAAAAAACGACGGCAATTCACTCAGCACTTTCATACCTTCCAGCCGCTCAGACTCAGAGGTATTCGCAAAGCCCAGCACCAGTCCTTTTTGTGGTCGAGATGAATGGTAATAGCTGCTGAGTGGACTGCCACCAAACCCTTTCATGGCAAATTCCTGGCAGACTTTACGATCATCAATCTGCTGATGATTAAATACCAGCGCCAGATGCATACCGGCACTTTGTGCCACCGGGGTCATAATCCCAGTCAGATGCTTTTCACACAAACGCTGCATATGCTCCCACTTCTGCTGATAGAGTTTTCTGCTTCGGCGGAGATGACGGTAAAAATGCCCTTCCTCAATAAAGTCCGCCACGACAGCCTGAGTTAACAGCGGCGTCTCTCCCCCGCTGAAGGCTTTAGCTTCAACAAACACACCGACCAGGTGCTCAGGAACCACCAGGTAATACCAATTGAATTTTCTAACTACTGTATAACTGCCCAATCACGGGAGCACAGACTGAACAGTCGACCAGCTTCGCTGCAAAGGTTATTCCAAGCTTCACAGCAACAATCTACAATATTTTCATAACCTGAAAATGCTTTGTTTGATAAGTCATGCTCCCGCATCCACTCCCATAGCCTTTCTGAGCTGTTTAACTCCGGTGCGAATGGT
>NZ_LUKQ02000564.1 GCF_001647025.1 Endozoicomonas atrinae | reverse complement strand
AGATCGTATCTGCAATACGGGCATCTGTTGACCCCCGAACAGAAGAAGGAAATGAGAGCCAATCAGAAGAAGATTCTGGACGCACAATCCGAGTTCGACAAATTGATGAGGGAACCGGACGCTACCGGGTCGGAGAAGGCGAAGAAGGAGAAATAGAAGAACGAAAACGCCGCAGCAAAAAATCAGATCTGGAAGATGCCGGACAGAAAGACCTGTTCGCCTCCCCAGACCTTTCCGGTGACGAACGGAAACAGCAGATCATCGAGAACCAGCATGTTCTGGTTAAGCACGTTGAAACGGGAACCATCAGAGCTGGCACCGACACCATCCACACCTACGACGATCTTGCGCACTTTATCGCCCCGATTCGCAAGCTGGCGCAGGAAGAGATGCTTGCCATTGTGCTTGATGGCAATGACAAGGTGGTCAATGTCATTAAGCACAGCAAGGGGCAGAAAGCCTCTGCTTCCGTATCCCCATGGACACTGGCCGGTGCTGTGGTGGCGACACCCAATGCAAAATCCGTCTGGTTTGCCCATAACCATCCTTCCGGTGATCCTGAACCCAGTATGTCGGATGTGCATATTACCCATAGTCTGAATGAAGTACTGGATGGCAGTGGCGTGGTGAATATGGGTCATGCCGTGGTGGGTACCACAGGCCATGCAAAAATCATGGATGCAGATGGCACGGTGCTGATGGGAGCCGTGGCTCCCAAACGATTGGCTCGCAATAAGGCATTCCCCATTACCGAACGGCGGCTGCGCTTCAACCGGCCTTACATCAATTTCGGGTCACCGGAAGCGGTTCGCCCTTTTCTGGACACCATCAGCCCCAATGCCGTGGTGCTGCTGGATAGCAAATACAATGTCACTGGCGTCCTGCCGTTGTCGGACAGTGATCTGAAGACCCTGCGGCATCCAACCAACAACCCAGCGGCTGCCCGGATTATGACAGCACTGGACAGCACCAACAGCTCGTCGGTCATCCTGAAAAGCAGTGGCTCACCACTGGCCACGACAGGCACAAGTAATCTGATCCGGTTCTTCAACCGGGGCGACCGTATTCAGGTGTTGGATCACTTTACCGGCAAGGACGGCAGCTACCAGTCTGCCGCCGAAAGAGGAACACCAGACCTGAACGAACGGGGTTCCTTCTATGCCCTGCGCAAAGACAGCAGCGCCCGTGGCATCCAGTCTGGTCCCCTGCGTCTGAAGCTGAAGCCGCTGGAGCAGAAACTGGGGCAGGCCATCCACGTCCTGCAATCGGAAACTGAACTGCCCTCCAGCCTCTACCAGAAGGTAATCAGCGACAAGGCACAAGGCC
>NZ_LUKQ02000563.1 GCF_001647025.1 Endozoicomonas atrinae | reverse complement strand
ATCAGAACCTGATGCACAGAGTTTTTGAGAAGTTAGGCTTGGCAATGAATGACGAAAAAGTCATGAATACTTATGAGGAGCTAAGTAGCTATGGTGCTATCGCTGCATAATAGTGTCCGGAGTATTGTGATATGGGAGCTGCCAACAAACAGATATATGCAGGCTCCGTAGTTGTTGGAAATGATGGGCCTGCAGTCATTCCAACCCCCGCTTTGCAGCAAGCCATGCAGATAGATCTGGCGGATGGGTATACTGGTCAGCTGGATGTGGTGGTTAAGGCCTCTGCTTCAGAACCTTCTTCTGGCAGCATTGCAGAAGTTTCTCAAACCATTCATATCAATGCTGGTGCAGAATTACAGGCTTCGGACCTGGAAGCATCAACCTCAGAAGACAGCAGCTTAACCATTCTTGAAGCTGATCTGGTGAATACTGTCACTGGCTGGGGATATGCAGATCTCAGTGTGTCCAATGTGCAGGTGATTAATGGTACCGGGGATGTGATCAACAATCAGGATGGAACCTTTACGTTCAGACCGGGCTATAACCTGGGTGGAACCACGGCTCAGTTAAGTTTTACTGTTACTGATGGAACCTATGAGACCAGCGGAAACTACGCTATCGAAATTGCCGCTGTCGCGGATGCACCAAAACTGTTAATTAAGGCGCAGAGCGTTGATGAAGTGATTTTGCCTCTGACAAATGCTGATTTCTCCAGTGCCACTGGAGGCGTTGTATTTGATGCGACCGTCAGTGATTATCAGTCTGTGGGTGGTGGTGTAATCCGCAATGTTTGGGATGTTAATGAAGTCGTCGGCTCTGCGTATGATGATACTTTCAAGTTTGAAAATCTTCAGGCGGGTGATGTCATTACGCTTAATGGTGGTACAGGAAATAATATTGTTGATTTAGGTAATTTCAGATCAGATCAGGTTACACTTGATCTCTCAACAAATACTGCCACCATTGATGTTGATGGAGCAGGTAATACGGCGACAATTAATTTCAGTAATATTGACTTGTTTCAGTTCAGAACCGATGTATTTGATGGTACACCTCATGCTGTTGAAATAGATGGTTTTCCCTGGGTTATCAATGGTACTGAGCTATCAATAGACTCCGATAGCAGTAGTAATAACTTCCCTGTTACGTTAATTAATTATGAGGGGACTATCTCCGAATCGTTCACTCTTGATGCTCAGGTTATACCAATCGCATTTTCTAAATCCTTAAGCTGCCGCCAACTATGCTTAGGCATCATTACCATGCATTATCTAGAACAGATGTCTCGTCGACCACAGCTACCCGAAGGTTTTAATGATGTTGATTTTC
>NZ_LUKQ02000562.1 GCF_001647025.1 Endozoicomonas atrinae | reverse complement strand
TCCTCTCGATTGGTCATGGCGCTGCTCCCTGCTTGATACCAACAGGAAAACAATCGGCCAGAAAAGGGTTAATCGGGAGGTCAAATTAAACTGGTGTTTTGAAGACTTATTACATCGGTGATGACACGCTGATTAATAAACTGTGGACTCGCAATAAAAAAGGGAAGTATTACCGTATTCCATGGGGAACATCCGATTGTGATGTTATTTCACGAATGAACTGTGAGGTCACCAGCGGTGATTTGGGTGCACAGGTGTTTGGCGATCAGGTCGTGTGGGATAATGACGCTGTCTACTTCACTAATCGTACTCACTTATGTGCCCCATCGTACGCCCAGGAGCCTCTGCAGTCGCCTGCTTGTTAATGCAGGTGAAAGTCGTACAGTGCTGTATGCTAAAAGCCAGGCATAACCAGTTACTACATAAGTTCGCTTAACAGCATCAGTGAATATGGCATTATAGGCTCATATCAAGGAATCAGAGATGATCAGCAATATCCTGCTGGGGACAAACGATATAAATAAAGCTGAGATATTCTACAATGAATTGCTTTCACTGTTTCAAGCCAAGCAAGTGATAAAAAAAGAAGACGCAATTCTTTGGAAAACGAGTGATGATTCAGTTGGACTTGCTATTTGTAAACCACACAATCAACTGGAAGCTACCAGTGGTAATGGGTGTATGGTTGGCTTAAAAGCATCTAGTGATGAAATGGTGGTAAAAGTATACGATAGAGCCATTTCATTGGGAGCCACTTGTGAAGGCCCCCCTGGTGAACGCAAAGAGGGCGTGTTTGCGGCATATTTCAGAGATTTAGACCAAAATAAATTTGGTATATTCTGCATCACTCCATAAAACTACTTTGAACCGCCAACAGCTGATGAGGGCTTAAACGGGAGAATACACCGGTAAAATAGCCGAAAATTCCTGTTGAAGTGTCCTCCAGGCTGGCTAAAAATCCAAAATGACACTTTTTGCTTTTTCAGCCGGTTTACATTTTTGATAATTAAGAGTTATTACTTTACGTACAGATTCGAACTCATCACTCACTACCCTGTATCCTCTATCAAGCCTTGGCTCCCGCCTGACTTAACGTCTATAACATTCTGATTTTTTACTACCGCTTTTACGACAAACTCACTAAATGCAAGAACCGCTTCGGGTGCAGGCATTTTGTTGTTTGTATTGATAACGGCTCTGTCCAGGTAATACCAATTTCATTTTCAAAATATGTCACGAATTCTGCGATTGCCTTTATACTTTAAATAGCCTGTTGTTCATCCCGTTAATGTCATGCCTAAAACTCCCGATTTTCCTGAAAACTTTCACGATGCA